>NZ_JBVVQA010000038.1:0-66229 GCF_055811455.1 Mesorhizobium sp. WSM4845 | reverse complement strand
GCGCGGTTGCCGGCAACTTCGCCGATGTCGATGGCGGCGCTGCAAGCTCGACTGGCGGCGGCGCAGGCTCGACCGGCGGCGCTGGCTCTGGCACGGGCACTGGCTCTGGCACTGGCTCTGGCGTCGGCGGCGCCGGCGGCGGCGCCGGCAGCGGCGCGGGTGGGGCTGGCACGAGCGGCGACGCAACCGGCGGTGCCGGCAGCGGCGGTGCCGGCAGCGGCCTGGCGAGCAACGTCAACACCGGTGGCGCAGCCACCAGCGGTGCGGCCACGGCCGGCGACGCGACTGGCGGCGATGCGACCGGCGGCGCTTCGACGGCGACCGGTGGAACGGGCGCGGTTGCTCTCAGCGGCGCTTGGGCTGACGGAGCGGACGGCGGCTATGCCTGGAGCGGCGACGCCACGGGCGGCGCTGGCGGCAACGGCGGCGCAGCGACTGCGACCGGCGGCGCGGCTGGCGACGGCGGCGGCGGCGGCAGCTGGGGGTCGAATATCGGCCACGACCAGCACATCGAAGCCATAAGCCAGGCCAACGCCAATGGCACCATCGACATGAACGGCTTCAACCAGCAGATCGTGATGGGCGCCAACCTGCAAGGCCACTCGGTCGACATGACTGTAGTGGGCGGCAACCTCACCAGCTCGCTGGTTGGCGAAGACGACGCGACATAACTGGCATGGCCGGTCTCGCCGCGGCGAGACCTGCAAAAAAGGGGCTGCGCGGGGGAAAACCCCGCGCAGTCTTCCCAACCAGAGAAGAGAAGCGCGACCCGGCGAGGGCGCGGATGATCTCGAAAACCGGAGGAAACTTCCGTGTATATGGACAAGATCACCGAGGCGATCAGCCACTTTGTGGGACTTTTTGAAATCACGCTGGAGCAAGCCCGTCTCAGGAAAGCCTATGACGAATTCAAGGCGGCCCAGGCGGTCGAGGAAGAAACGCCCGAGCTTGCCAGTCAAACGGTCAACGTCGACGCAGGATACGATCTGGAGGATTTCGTTCCCTCCATCGAGTATTCGCCAGTTCCACCAAAACTTGTCCTGACGACACCCTGGTCGGATTTCCAATTCGTTCCTCCAGACATCCCTGCGATCCCGCAGCCGGACGTCGCCTATCCAGGTTTCGTGTTCCACCCGGACGCACCGCCGATGGGGAGTGCGCCTTCACGCCTGATCCTGCCCCATATCGAGCCCCCTGGCTCGGTGGCGGTCCTTATCAACCAGGAGCTTCAGCTCTCCGATAACGACTATGTCGGCGCTGGCGGACATGGCCTGAAATTCTCCCCCGCAGCAGCCGACCATGCTGCCGAAATGACGGCCTTGCTGGGCGCGGCGGCGGATCTGTCGCCGATCGACGATCTGGAAATGCCGGGTTCGTCCGAGGAGATAGTGGCTGTCATCAAGACAGCCGGCGAACGGCTCAACGGCTATCCGGAGGAAACGGATGGCGAAGCCGATGTTTTCGTCGTCAAGGCCGACGTCATCGAAGGCACTTACGTCAATGGGCAGTCCGTGGACGAAGCGCCCAAGCTCGACGATCACCTCCCGGAGAAGCACCGTCGGGCTGATGAGGAAGAGGACGACGAAGAAGAGCCCGAGCAACCCTCCTACACGCCTGGGTCCGGAAGCATCGACATCGATGTTTCGGTCGAGCTGGAAGCCGGCGGCAATCTCCTCGTCAACAGCGTGTCGATGGCCAACAATTGGCTGCAGTCGCCGGTTTGCGCGGTGATGGGCGACCATGTCGAGCTCAACGCGATCATTCAGATCAATGTTTCGTGCGACAGCGATCTCGTCAGTGCCTCCATCAACGGTTGGGGCCTGAACGCCACCGATCCGACCCAAGGCTTCAATATCGCGATGTTCAAGCGCATCGATCCGTCGGCGGTAGCTGCGGCGTCGCAGGCCAACCAGGGTGACTTTCCCAGGCACTGGGTTGTCACCGAGGTCGAAGGTGACCTGCTCATCATGAACTGGATCCAGCAATACACCTTCATGATGGACAATGACGTTTCCGTCCTGTCGTCATCGGGAGTCAAGACGCTGGTGACAGCCGGCGCCAACACGGCGGCCAACGACATTTCGCTGGACGAACTGGGCTTCAATTACGACCTGATCGTCGTCGGCGGAAACATTTATGACGCCAACATCATCCATCAGTTGAACGTGCTCCTGGACAACGACCTGATCGGCGCGGTCGATGGTTTCCAGACAACCGGCGAAGGCGCGGCCTCCACCAGCGACAATCTGCTTTGGAACCAGGCCAACATCGTCAATTACGGCGCCGGCGATCGCTTCGAGGCGATGTCTGAAGCTTATCGCAAGGCGTGTGAAAGCCTGCAGAACGGCAACGGTGACCTTTCCGACATACTGAACGATGGCGCATTCGCGGGCATCGGGGCGATTCGGGTGCTCTACGTCTCCGGCGACATCCTCAATCTGCAATACATCAAACAGACCACCATTCTTGGTGACAGCGATCAGGTGGCCCTGGCCATGAATGCGCTGGCGCATCCGGAGGCGGACTGGACAGTTTCGACGGGAACCAACTCGCTGGTCAATTATGCCTACATTGCCGACGTGGATTCCACCGGCAAGACCTATGTCGGCGGCGGCATCTATTCGGACGAGATCCTCATCCAGGCGGAGCTAATTTCCACCGGCCCCGATCTTGGTGGCCAGAATCCCGACGTGCTGGTGAACGAAGCGGTCGCTTTCCTCGACGACGACATGCTGGCGCCGGAAGCCTCTCAAAACGTGGCGTATCCCTCGCTCGTGCCTGAGCAGACCTATTCCGATCCGATGCAAAGCGTTCTCGCGTGATTTTCGAACCGGGGTGGCACCAATGACCGAAGATCGCGATCAAACCGGGCGCGCTTTCGCCCAAGAACCAGAATGGGATCGGCCGGATGACGGCGTGCGAAGCGAGGCGTCTATCGAGGCCGCCGAGCCGATCTCACAGTCTTTGTTTCGTCATAGCAGGGCGGTCGATCGTTCGGTGGAAGAACTGGACGATGTCGTTGCCGAATTGCGGCGCATAGTGGGCGCCCGGCCAACCGAAACGCCAACATCGGTTCGCGACGCGACGCCAGCCAAGGTCACCGAACAAGCCAGGGTCACCGAACAAGCGCGCCCTTCCACCGCGCCTTTACCTGGTGATAGCCGCGCTCAGCCACGCGAGGTGCAACCACCCTATCCGCAAGCAAAAGCGCCTTCGGCTCCGTCGCCGGCCACGCCCACTGCTCCAGCCGCAGACAGCATTAGAAAGCCCGACCCCATCCGGCCACCGAGCCCTCGGATCTCCGAGCCGGCCCAGCGTGTCGTAGCGCCAATGGAAGAACCTGCGCGCAGGCCCGAGCCGGAAATATTGGAACGGAAGACGCCGAGCACACTGCAGGACGAGCCCGGGAAGCAGGACCAGCCGAGCGCGCGAGCAGGCGAGCCGCCCACTCAGGAGATCCGGCCACCGAGCCCTCGGATCTCCGAGCCGGCCCAGCGCGCCGTATCACCAAAGGAAGAACCCGCGCGCAAGCCCGAGCCGGCAATATTGGAACGGAAGACGCCGAGCACACTGCAGGACGCGCCCGCGAAGCAGGACCAGCCGAGCGCGCGAGTAGAGCCGCCCACGCAGGAGATCCGGCCACCAAGCCCTCGGATCTCCGAGCCGACCCAGCGCGCCGTACCACCAAGGGAAGAACCGGCGCGCAAGCCGGAGCCGGAAATATTGGAACGCAAGACGCCCAACGCTCCGAAGGACGCGCCCGGCAAGCAGCACGAGCCGAGCGCGCGAGTAGAGCCGCCCACGCAGGAGATGAAGAACAAGCCGGTTCTGCCCGGCGTGACAATCGAGGGCGACCGCGGTCCCTTGCTTGCCCGGGAAGTGCCTGGCGGCGGCGGCCCGACCGGAACCGGCAAGGGGGGCGGCGGTGGCGGCGGCAATGGCGGCGGCGGCGGCGCATTCCACAAGCGTCTCGGCCCGGTCGATCTCTCGGCAAGCCTCACGGCCGGCCTTCGCGCGGTCAAGAAGAACCTCATCGCAGTGATGATCTTCACGATAGCGACCAACGTGCTGGTGCTGGCGATACCTGTCTACCTCTTCCAGATTTCGGATCGCGTGCTGACGAGCCGCTCGGTCGACACCCTGGTGATGCTGACGATCGTGATCGTCGGCGCAGTCATCCTGCAGTCGGTTTTTGACGCCATCCGGCGCTTCATCCTCATGCGCACAGCGGTCGAGGTCGCCGCCCAACTGGGCGGACCAATCCTCAGCGCAGCCGCCAGGGCTTCACTGCACAGCAATGGGCGCGAATATCAGACGCTGGGGGATCTTCAGCAGCTGCGCACGTTTCTGGTGTCCGCCACGTTGCTGTCTCTTCTCGATGCGCCGATGGCCCCGTTGTTCATGCTGGCGATATTCCTGATCCACCCCGACCTCGGCTTCATCGTCGTGGCGACGGCGCTGCTGCTGCTGGCCATCACGCTCGCCAACCAGCGCGCAACCGCCAAGCCGTTCGGCGAGGCCAACACAAGCCAAACCAAAGCCAACCTCCACGTCGATTCGATGTCGCGCAACTCGCAGATCATCAACGCGCTCGCGATGATCCCGGAAGCCGTGTGGATCTGGGGCAAGGATACCGGCAACTCGCTCAGATGGCAGGTCATAGCCCAGGACCGAAACATAGCCTTTGCTTCTCTTTCCAAGGGCGTCCGGCTGCTGACTCAGGTCATAATGCTCGGCTGGGGCGCCTATCTGGCCATCGAGGGCTCGGTCACGGGCGGCATGGTCATCGCCGCGTCAATCGTTGCCGGTCGCGCACTTGGCCCGATCGAGGGTGCGATTGAAGGGTGGAACCAGGTTGTGCAGTCACGCGCCGCCTTTGGCCGCATCAGTGCGCTGCTGAAGGAATCCCCGCTGAACTTCGAACGCCTGAAGCTGCCGCGTCCGGAAGGGCGCCTCGATGTCGAGCGGCTGCTGTTCGTGCCGCAAGGAACCAAACGTGTCGTGCTCAATGGCATCGGCTTTGGGCTGGAGGCCGGAGATTCGCTGGCGATCATCGGCAATTCGGGCGCCGGTAAAACGACCCTGGGCAAAATGCTCGTCGGCTCGATCCTTCCAACTTCGGGAAGCGTGCGGCTCGACCTGATGGACCTGCGGAACTGGGATCAGCGGCAATTTGGTGAAAGCATCGGCTACCTTCCCCAGGACGTGCAGCTTTTCCCGGGGTCGATCAAGGCGAACATCGCCAGAATGCGCGAAGACGTCGACGATGGCGCAATTTACGAAGCCGCCAAGCTGGCCGACGTGCACGAACTGATCGCCTCGCTCCCGCATGGCTACGAGACCTTTGTCGCCGCCGATGGCGCGCCGCTTTCTGGCGGGCAGAAGCAGCGTATCGCTCTGGCGCGCGCCTTTTTCGGCAGCCCGAAATTGGTGGTCCTCGACGAGCCGAATTCGAACCTCGACACCGGTGGCGAGTTGGCTTTGTCGCGCGCTCTACAGCAAGCCAAAGAGCAAAAGATCACGATGGTGACGATCACGCAGCGGCCTGCTTTGCTGCAGACCGTGGATAAGATCCTGGTGCTCGTCAACGGCACCGTGGCTCTTTTCGGGTTGCGTCAGGACGTGCTCCAGGCTTTGGCGGCGCGCGGCATGAGCCTCGATGGCGGCCATTTTGCCAATATTCAGGTCAAATGAGAGAGATCGGCCGTGAAAGAAATAGCCAAGATCGAAGACGCTCAATGGTATGGCGCCGTTCCGCGTTCCATTTGGAAGCAGACGACCGCCGGATTGCTGCTGATGGCCGTCACCTTCGGCGGATTTGGCACCTGGGCATTCACAGCACCGCTCGCAGCGGCGATCGTCGCGCAAGGAAGCTTCGTGGCCACTGGGCAGAACAAGATCATCCAGCACCTCGAAGGGGGTATCATCAAGCAGCTTCTGGTTAGCGAAGGTGACCTTGTCGTAACCAATCAGCCTTTGGTGCTGCTCGACGACACGGCCGCGCGGGCAAAGGAACGGCAGTTGTTCTTCCGCCAGGCGCGCCTTGAAGCGATCGTGGCGCGCTTGACCGCCGAGGTGCACGGGACGGAGACTATAGAGTTCCCGGCCACAATAACCGAAAATCGTGACGACCCGGAAATTGCTTCGATCGTGCATAGCCAGCGTCTCAACTTCGAGGGCTCGCGCACCAAAATGAGCAGCGAGATCCGATTGCTCGACCAGAACATCGGCGCCCTGAAGTTCCGGGCGGGCGGTTATGAGCAGTTGCTGAAAGCGGTCACGATACAGCTCGGTCTGCTACGCGAGGAGTATACCGGCAAGAAGACCCTGCTCGACCAAGGATTGATCCGCGCGACCGAGATCAAGGCGATTCAGCGCGCCATAGCAGATGCCGAAGGGCAGATGGGGCGGCTCTCAGCCGAGATATCCGAGACCGGCGCCCAGGTCATCAAGCACGAACAGGAGATGCGGCAGACAGAAAACGCCTACCGCCAGGCGGCGCTCGACGAACTCGAGGGCGTTGAAACCGAACTGGACAGCATCCGCGAACAGTCCCGCGAGGCGCAAAACGTGCTGCGCCGAGCGACGATCAATGCGCCGGTTTCGGGCACTGTCGTGCGGTTATTCTACCACACCTCCGGCGGCGTGATCGAGAGCGGCAAGAGCATCATGGAGATCTTGCCGGCGAATGTGCCGCTTATCATAGAAGCGCAGGTGCCTCGCACCGAGATCGACAATGTCAAGGTCGGACAAAAGGCGACGGTACGGCTGGTCGCGCTCAACGCGCGCACGACGCCGGTTCTGAACGGGGAAGTCTACTACGTCTCGGCCGACTCGCTCCCCGACGCCTCCGGCCCGACCGAAAAGGAGGTTTATCTGGCGCGCGTCAACCTGCCAGTCAGTGAACTGGCTCGCGTGCCTGGATTTGTTCCGACGCCAGGCATGCCCGCCGAAATTCTCATCCAGACGGCGGAGCGGACCTTTTTCAGCTACCTGTCCAAGCCGATCAAGGACAGCATGGCCAGGGCATTTAATGAGCGCTGATCGTAGAGGCGGGGGGTAATATGCAGATCGACGTCTTGACACGCCCGGAAGAACTGAACGGGCTTCGCAACAACTGGGACGATCTCTACGCCAGGGATCCCGACGCGCATTTCTTCGTCTCGTGGGACTTTCTTTCCCACTATCTTCGACGCTTCGACGGTGAATGGTTCATTTTGGCGGCGCGCAAGGGGCCGCCGGGCTCTCCCTATGTCGCGCTTCTGCCGCTCCGGCTGCGCACCAGCATGAGGAAAAAAACCGGCGAAATCTACCATGAAGTGTATATGGGGGGAAACCTTGCAGCCGATTATACCGGCATCCTCTGCGCGCCGGAATACGCCTACCGGGCAATCGCGGTTTTCGCGAAGCATCTGAAGACGATGCATTGGGCCAGCCTGCATCTGGAAAACCTGCGGATGTCGGAACGCAGGACAGGCTGGCTGATGGAGCAGCTTTCCGACAATCGGCTGACGATGCGTCGGATGCGGCGCGTCAACCAGGTTGACAATGTCGACAACTGCATATGCCCGGCGATCGACCTCCCGTCCTCATGGGAAGATTATCTTCTGCACAATCTCAGCGCCAACACCCGCCAGAAGATGCGGAGATTTCTCCGGAAGCTGGAGAACTCTGACGAGTTTCGCATAACGCATGCCGACGCCTCTACCATCGAGCGCGATATCGACATCCTGCTCGAGTTCTGGCGCATCAAGTGGACGCCGCGGAAGGGGAATCTGGTTTCCGGCCTGGTCAAGAGCAACCGACTGCTGTTCAGGCAAGCTTTCGAACGGGGCACGCTGTTTCTGCCTGTGCTTTGGCACGGCGACCGGCCGTTGAGCGCTCTCGCGATCTTCCTCGATCCGGTCAAGAAGAGCATGCTGTTCCACATGGTCGGCCGCGACGAGACGGCCGACATGCTGCCGTCGGGACTGGTCCTGCACGGTTATTGCATCCGCCGCGCGATCGAGAACGGTTTCCGGACATACGATTTCCTGCGCGGCAACGAACCTTACAAATATTCCTTCGGCACCCACGACACCGTCATCAACTGCACTCTTGTGCGAACCAAAACCGGCCGGAATCTTGGCGACCGGCTGGACAGGCGATCCTTGGTCGGCGCGTTGCAGGAGGCGGCCGGCCTCCACAAGAAGGGTTGGATCATCCAGGCTGAGAACGTCTATCGCCAGATCCTGAACACCGAGCCGAACCATGATCAGGCTCTGTACGGACTCGGTCACGTTCTGGGTGCGAAGGGCGATCACCGTCAGGCTGCGGAATGCTTCGGCGCGCTTGCAGCGATGTCGCCGCAAGCTGTAAACGCCTGGCTTTGCCTGGGCATTGCGCAGCAGTCGCTAAACGACCACTCCGCAGCCATCGAGTCGTTTGGGCGAGCCACGGACCTCAATCCAGGCCTCATCCTGGCGCGTTATGCCCTGGGCCGCAGCCATCTCGCCCTGCAGCGGACGGATGAGGCGGCCCAGGCTTTCACGCTGGTCCTAGAGAATGAATCGCCCGCGCCCGCGGAAACCGCCCTGCGCGCCAAAGCCCGGCGACAATTGCAGCAGTTGAGGACAGCCAAGGCTCCCTACATTCTAAAGAAACCTGAGCGCGAGAAGCCCGTCATCCAGCCGTCATTGCCGCTGGGGCTGACGACTCTGCTCACGGTTGCGCGGCCGGCAGCCGCGAGCCGCTCCCCCTCTTCCGTTGCTTGACGAGGGCGTCGTTGCCTGCCTGCCGCTGCAAGTCGCTCAAACGACTCGTGCTGCCTCGTCATGAACCGATTGAGGCCAGCGCTGTAGCGCAGCGCGGCCAACGTCGGTAAGCGCATAGACGCCGCGCTCGGCCCTGGCGAACCAGCCATAGACATTGTGAAGCAGGATATTGGCGGCGCGTGGCGAAATGGTTTTCAGATCGCGCGGGCGTTTTGGGCCGTCGACCATGGCAGCGGCGCAGGCCAGCGCGTCCTGCCGGTAAGCGGTCATGACCGGCGTACGCGAGCCGCCGCCGACTACAGGGTCGCCGCGCCGGCGCCGATGCTCGTCCACCAGGCGCGACCGTCGCCTCGGGTCTCGCCGGGGCGGCAAGGCGGCCGGACTGAGCAGCAATTCGACGTTGCCGGCGGAGCCAACCCCGAGAAGGCCGAAGCCGAGCCGCCGGCACAGCGCACGGAACCGGCGATCGTGCTCGCGGCCCTTGCCTCGACTTGACATCCTCGCCGCGAGCCAGACCTCATCGCATGACGCAGCACGGTCAACACCTTGAAGAATGAGTTCGAGGTTGAACTGCAGCTTCAATTCGCAGACGACGAGCACGGGCGGCTCGCCGTCACGCAGTCCAACGACGTCGCAGCCGCCAACCTCGCCTTTGACAGTGAAGTCCAGACTCTCAAGAAACCGCTTCACCGGCATGTAAAGAGACGTTTCCTGCATGCCGCAGGCATAGCCGATTCGTGGCTGGTTGGCACAGCATCACCGACAGGCGTTGCCACCGAGGGCAAGCTATGCATCAAGCAATTTGCTGGGACTTGCCCGCTCAGCCATTAAGCCCTCAGCCCCCTCGCCTCGCCTCCGCGCTTGCGCGGAACCATCATATCCCTGGCCAGCAGGCGGCTCGCCCGGCAGAATGCCATGAACGCCCGGCAAGCCGCCTCGGTCTCGACCAGGTCGACGGTGGCGCCGAAGCAGGCGTTGAACGCAGCCTGATAGACTGGGCCCTGGCGGCGAACCGGCCAGCCTTGCAGGAAATCCAGCGCCTGTTCGACGCTGTATATTTCCTCGACCGGCAGGCCAGGCGCGGTCGTGATGCGCACCGGCACCTCGAATTGCAATCTGTCCATTCCTGTCTCTCCAGAACGCGCAGCAACGCCGCTCGTCGCCAAAAGTTGCTTTGACCAGCTTTCCGCTCAGGCCCCGCTTCTTGCCCAAAAACTTCTTGCTCACAAATATGTCGTCAGTGCGGACGAACGGCTCGGCATGGGGCCGGACACGCACAAGATGAAGCCGCAAAGCGTGAATATCGCCGGCTTGAGCCCAATCGCCGGCAGTTCGTCCTTGAACCTGGCGCCGTCCGGTGCCAAATCTGGGGGACTTTTCTCGCGGGCTCAACAGAAGCCCTTTCACCCGGCAAGACGGACACAATGGTCACCTATCTCGACGCCGCCACGGCTCCGCTCAGAAACACCGGCCAGATCCGCCTCTATGGCGAAGAAGGCTTTGCCGGCATGCGCAAGGCCTGCGATCTCACCGCGCGCTGTCTCGACGAACTGGTGTCGATCGTCGCGCCGGGCGTCACCACCGAAACCATCGACCGCTTCGTCTTCGAGTTTGGCATGGATCACGGCGCATTGCCGGCGACGCTCAACTATCGCGGCTACACCAAGTCGTCCTGCACCTCGATCAACCACGTCGTCTGCCATGGCATCCCCGACAGCAAGCCGTTGAGGGACGGCGACATCGTCAACATCGATGTCACTTACATCCTCGATGGCTGGCATGGCGATTCCTCGCGCATGTATCCGGTGGGCACGATCAAGCGCGCCGCCGAGCGCCTGCTCGAGGTCACGCATGAATGCCTGATGCGAGGCATCGCCGCGATCAGGCCCGGCGCCCGCACCGGCGCCATCGGCGCCGCCATCCAGACCTATGCCGAAGCCGAGCGCTGCTCGGTGGTGCGCGATTTCTGCGGCCACGGCGTCGGCCAGCTCTTTCACGATGCGCCGAACATCCTGCACTATGGCAGCGCCGGCGAGGGCGTCGAGATGCGGCCGGGCATGATCTTCACCGTCGAACCGATGATCAATCTCGGCCGGCCGCACGTAAAAGTGCTGTCGGATGGCTGGACGGCGGTGACACGCGACCGCTCGCTGTCGGCGCAGTACGAGCACACGATCGGCGTCACCGAGACCGGATGCGAGATTTTCACGCTGTCGCCAAAAAACCTCGACCGCCCCGGCCTGCCAGCATAATGTTTGCGCGAGGGCCGGATCTTTCCGGTCAAGAAAATGCGGGCGGCCTATGGGAAAGACCAGCGACGATAACGAACGGATCTTCTTTCCCGAAAAACCGATAAAACCGCTCGCAAAAGCCAATCCGGTCGATAAGTCGCCCGAAAAGCCGCACTATCTCGGCCATCGCGACCGCTTGCGCCAACGGTTTGCGGCCGGTTCCGACGCCCTCCCCGACTACGAATTGCTGGAGCTCTTGCTGTTTCGCCTGATCCCCCGCGCCGACACCAAGCCCGTCGCCAAGGCATTGCTGGCACGCTTCGGCACGCTGGCCGAGGTGCTTGGCGCGCCGGTCGCGCGGCTTGAGGAGGTCAGCGGTATCGGTCCGGCAGTGGCACTCGATCTGAAGATCGTTGCCGCGGCCGCCCAACGCGCGGCACGCAGCGAGATAAAAGGCCGCGAGGTCCTGTCGTCCTGGACGCAGGTTCTCGGATACTGCCGGTCGGTCATGGCTTTCGAGGAGCGCGAGCAGTTCCGCATTCTGTTTCTCGACAAGAAGAACGCGCTGATCGCCGACGAGGTGCAGCAGGTCGGCACCGTCGACCACACGCCGGTCTATCCGCGCGAAGTGGTCAAGCGGGCGCTCGAACTCTCCGCCACGGCGATCATTCTGGCGCATAATCATCCGTCAGGCGACCCGACGCCGTCGCGCGCCGACATCGAGATGACCAAGCTGGTCATCGAGACGGCCAAACCGCTCGGCATCGCCGTCCACGATCACATCATCATCGGCAAGAAGGGTCATGCCAGCATGAAGGGCCTGCTGCTGATCTGACGCCCTGTTTGGACAAGCATCGGCCCCAAAGCGTCCGGTCTCGTGTCATGACACGCCAGGCAGCGACGGGCGTGCCGCGAGAACGCGGCCTCCGACCGCAACGACGAGCGCGACGATGATCAGTATTGCCGCGACTGCAAACGTGATCCGCATACCGGTCGCGATGGCGTCGGGCCGCGCCGTTGCGATGTCGATGGCCTCTGAGGCGAATGCGAACACAGCGCCCATGACGGATGCGCCGGTGATGAGCCCAAGATTGCGCGACAAATTGAGCAAGCCGGAAATGACGCCCCGCTGGTCCGGGCGGATATCCGACATGACAGCGGTGTTGTTTGCCGTTTGAAACAGCGCATAGCCAGATGTGATGACGGCGATCGGGGCGATGTAGCCAGGGATGCCCGATATTGCCGGCATCACGGATAGAATGAAGCAACCGGCGGCTATCGCGATAAGCCCAATGACGGTCATGCGCCCCGCGCCAAAACGGTCGGCTATGCGACCAGCCGGCACACCGGTCAGCGCCGCGACAAGCGGACCGACCGACATGACGATGCCAACAACAGCGGCGTCGAGCCCGAGCGCACGAGACAGATAGAACGGCCCGACCACCAGTGTCGCCATCATCACCGTCGCAACGAGCGCGCTCATGGCGAGGCTCGCGCTCAACGTCGTATTGCCGAAAGCGGCCAATCGGATCAAAGGCGACGCCACTCTCGCCTCGACAAGCACAAACAAGCCGGCCGCGAAGACTGCAGCCACGAATAGAGCCAGGTTGAGCTGACCAAAACTGCCACGCCCGATCGTCATCGCGAGCGCATAGGCGCCAAACGTCAGGGCAAGCAGCAGCGTGCCGACAACGTCGAAGCCAGCCCGATCCGTCTTCGGCTCCCGGCGATCAGCCGGCAGATAGCGGTAGGCGAGACAAAATGCCAGCAAGCCCAGTGGCACGTTGACGAGGAAGATCGCCCGCCAACCGGCTCCGGCAATCAGCAGACCGCCGAGCGAGGGACCGAGAGCGGTGCCGATCGCCGACATCGTTCCGAGCAGCCCCATGGCGCTGCCGGTCCTTGCCTTCGGCACCGTCTCACCGACAAAAGCCATGGTCAGGGTCATCATGATGGCCGCCGCCAAGCCCTGGGCCGCCCGGGCTGCAATCAGCAGCCAGAGCGTCGGCGCGACGCCACACAGGACCGAGGCCACCGTAAACAGGAACAGCCCGGCCAGCAGCAGCCGCCGGCGACCGGTGATGTCACCTAGTCGCCCGACGCTGACGATCAGGGTGGTGATGGCGAGGAGGTAAGCCAGCACGATCCACTGGACCTCCTGGAACGAGGCGTCGAACGCCTGCGTCAACATCGGCAAGGCGACATTGGCGATGCTGATACCGAGCGAGGACAGCAACATCGATAGCGAAAGGCTGGCGAGCGCCCACCGAACCGCAGGTGCCCGTTCTGGATTTTCGGCGACTGCCCGTCCTGCATCGATTGGCTTCAACATGAACTCCGTTTTCTGGCGCGACTCCCGAAACGGAGCTGGCAGACAGGTAGTCCTTTGCTAGAGATGGCGGAAGGCGCATCATTTGCACGTAATGATTGCGTTTGACGCCATGTCAGATCGTGCCGGCCATGCTACGATCATCATATGTCGCATCCCGACCTCAATCTGCTTGTCACGCTTGACGTGTTGTTGACGGAAGGCAGCGTGGCGCGCGCCGCCAGAAGGCTGCGGCTGAGCCCGTCGGCGATGAGCCGGGCGCTGGCGCGATTGCGTGAGACGACGGGCGATCCGCTGCTGGTCAGGGCCGGACGCGGCCTCGTTCCGACACCTCGGGCCCTTGAGCTCCGCGAGCGCGTCGGTCGGCTTGTGCAGGACGCCGAAGCCGTTTTGCGTCCTGTCGAGATGCTCGACCTGAAACGGCTTGAGCGGACCTTCACGCTTAGAAACAGGGATGGCTTTGTCGAGAATTTCGGGCCGGATCTCATTGCGCGCGTCGACGAACAAGCACCGGGCGTGCGGCTGCGTTTTGTGCTGAAGCCGGACAAGGACAGCACGCCTCTGCGCGACGGCAGCGTAGACCTGGAAACTGGCGTTGTCGGAAAGGCCACGGGACCGGAGATGCGCGCGCAAGCGCTGTTCCGTGATCGTTTCGTCGGCGTCGTGCGGATCGGACATCCATTGTGCGAGGTCACGATGACCCCTGCCCGCTACGCAGCCGGCCGGCACATCCTCATCTCCCGTCGCGGACTCGACAGGGGACCGATCGACGATGCCCTTGCGCCGTTAGGGTTGAAACGGGAGATCGTGACGGTCGTCAGCGGCTTTTCGGAAGCTCTGGCTCTGGCGCGTGCCTCAGACCTGATCGCCAGCGTTCCCGAACGCTATACGGGAAACCTGCGCGATGGAATGTTCTGGTTCCATCTGCCGGTTCCCCTGCCGGAAATCGCGGTCTCACTTTTGTGGCACCCGCGGCTGGATGCCGATCCGGCGCACCGGTGGCTGCGCGGCTGCGTTCGAGACATTTGCACCGGAAAAACTCACTGGATCTCTTAAAGCGCAACGGCCAAGGGAGCGTTGCTGATTCGATCACAGCAACTCTATGTTGCAGGTGCCGGCGATTCCGACCGACCGCGTCGCTGAACCCGGTTAGGTCGAAATCGGCCTCGCCTCGCCCCGACAGCAGCCGAATCGCCAGGACAGCAGGAGCCGGTCGGCGAAAAAACAATCGCCTTTATCGCGTCGGCACCATTCCGAACCAGCCTACTCCCCCGCGAGCCGGCGGCCTTTCACGATCCGGCAGAACGCCGTGTTGTTCGCTGCCCCAGCAGGTTTTTTCTTCGCCGCAGCCTTCTTCTTCTTGGGTTCTTCCACATCATCGCCATTGCGTTTTCGTCTGACGGGAAGACCGCACTAGAATTTCGACCGGAAATCGAGCTATGATGCATTTGGCATTTCCTGGGACGGCTTCGCGCCCTTGGAATGCCGGGAGGAACGGGATATGGCCATAGCGCTTGTACTCGTTTTGGTAGTTGTGGGCTCAGTGTTGTTCCACTTCCTGAGCCCATGGTGGTGGACGCCGATTGCCTCTAATTGGGACTATATCGACAACACCATCATCATCACCTTCTGGATCACCGGCGTCGTCTTCGCCGCCGTCGTCCTGTTCATGGCTTATTGCGTCTTCCGCTTCCGTCACCGGGAGGGCAACCAGGCTGCATACGAACCCGAAAACAAGCGGCTCGAATGGTGGCTGACGATCGTCACCGCAATCGGCGTCACCGCCATGCTGGTTCCCGGCCTGTTCGTCTGGAACCAGTTCGTCAGCGTCCCAAGCGACGCAACCGAGGTCGAAGTCGTCGGCCAGCAATGGCAGTGGAGTTTCCGCTTGCCCGGCAAGGACGGCAAGCTCGGCACGTCCGACACCCGCAACGTCAGCCCTGAAAATCCTCTCGGCGTAGACCCCAGTGACGCCAACGGCCAGGACGATGTCGTCGTCGAAGCCGCCGATCTGCATCTGCCGGTCGGCAAGCCGGTCAAGATGCTGCTCCGCTCGATCGATGTGCTGCACGATTTCTACGTGCCGGAATTCCGCGCCAAGATGGACATGATCCCGGGCTCGGTCACCTATTTCTGGTTCACCCCGACCAAGACCGGAACTTTTCAGGTCCTGTGTGCCGAGCTTTGTGGCCAGGGGCACCCGTTGATGAATGGCGTGGTGATGGTCGACACGCCGGAAGACTATCTGGCGTGGCTCGGCGAACAGCAGACTTTTGCGCAATTGTCGGCCCCCCAGCAGGTGGGCTCGGCAGAGTAGACGCCGGCAAAGACGGCGATTTGGGTTGAAATTGCGGCACGGCTCAAAACTGTCGAGCCTGGCCGAAAAGGACACGGAGGTGTTCCTATATGGTCGATGTCACACCTGCAGATGGGGTACCGCCGGCCGAAGTCGCGGAGATGGAACTCTACCATCCGCACAGCTGGTGGACGAAGTACGTCTTTTCGCAGGACGCCAAGGTCATCGCCATCCAGTATTCGGCGACGGCGACGGCAATCGGGATGGTGGCGCTGGTGCTGTCCTGGATGATGCGGCTGCAGCTCGGCTTCCCCGGAACCTTCGACTTCATCACCCCGGAAGCCTACTACCAGTTCATCACCATGCACGGCATGATCATGGTGATCTACCTGCTCACGGCACTGTTCCTGGGCGGATTCGGCAACTACCTGATCCCGCTGATGGTCGGCGCGCGCGACATGGTCTTTCCCTATGTCAACATGCTGAGCTACTGGATCTACCTGCTCGCCGTGCTGGTTTTGGTGTCGAGCTTCTTTGCGCCCGGCGGACCGACCGGCGCCGGCTGGACGCTTTATCCGCCGCAGGCGATCATGACCGGCACACCAGGCGGCCAGGACTGGGGCATCATCCTGATGCTCGTCTCGCTGATCCTGTTCATCATCGGCTTCACCATGGGCGGCTTGAACTACGTCGTGACGGTGCTGCAGGCCCGCACACGCGGCATGACGCTGATGCGCCTGCCGCTGACCGTCTGGGGTATCTTCACCGCGACAGTCATGGCGCTGCTCGCCTTCCCGGCGCTGTTTGTCGCCTGCGTGATGATGCTGTTCGACCGTGCGCTCGGCACCAGCTTCTTCATGCCGGCCATCGTCGAGATGGGCGAACAACTGCAGCACGGCGGCGGCAGCCCGATCCTGTTCCAGCATCTGTTCTGGTTCTTCGGCCACCCCGAGGTCTACATCGTGGCGCTGCCGGCCTTCGGCATCGTGTCCGACCTGATCAGCACCCATGCGCGCAAGAACATCTTCGGCTACCGGATGATGGTCTGGGCCATCGTCGGCATCGGCGCGCTGAGCTTCGTGGTCTGGGCGCACCACATGTATGTCAGCGGCATGCATCCCTATTTCGGCTTCTTCTTCGCCACCACGACATTGATCATTGCCGTCCCGACCGCGATCAAGGTCTACAATTGGGTGCTGACGCTGTGGCGCGGCGACATCCACCTCACCGTGCCGATGCTTTTTGCCCTGGCCTTCATCGTCACCTTCGTCAATGGCGGGCTGACCGGACTGTTTCTCGGCAACGTCGTCGTCGACGTTCCGCTATCGGACACGATGTTCGTCGTTGCCCATTTCCATATGGTCATGGGCGTTGCCCCGATCCTCGTGATCTTGGGGGCGATCTATCACTGGTACCCGAAGGTCACTGGCCGGATGCTGAACGAGGCCATGGGCCAGTTCCATTTCTGGGTCACCTTCCTCGGGGCCTATCTGATTTTCTTTCCCATGCACTACATCGGCCTGATGGGCGTGCCGCGCCGCTACAACGAACTGACCGCCACGACGGTGATGACCGAGTCGGCCCACGATCTGAACGCGTTCATCAGCATCATGGCGTTCCTCGTCGGCTTCGCCCAAATCGTGTTCCTGTTCAATCTGATCTGGAGCATTCGCCACGGCCGCGAGGCCGGCGGCAATCCGTGGCGCGCCACGACGCTTGAATGGCAGACGTCCGAAACACCGCCCGCCCATGGCAATTTCGGCAAGGAACTGCCAATCGTCTATCGCTGGGCCTATGATTACAGCGTCCCGGGCGCCAAGGAGGACTTTATCCCGCAAAACATGCCGGGCTCCTTCGGATCCTCCAGGGAGCCGGCATGAGCGTCATTCTGGTCTTCCTCCTCGTCATCGTCGGCTTTGTCGGATGGTGGCTTTCCCATCAGCGGCTGATGGCCAAGCCATGGCTCGAGCAAGGTTTGATCGGGGATATTATAGGCCCGGAAGGATCGGCGCTGCCGACCGCCAAGATCGGGCTCGGCGTCTTCCTCGCCGTCGTCGGCTGCCTGTTTGCGCTTTTCACCAGCGCCTACTTCATGCGCATGGCGCTGTCGGACTGGCAGGCGCTGCCGCTGCCGCGCGTGCTCTGGTTCAACACCGGCGTGCTGGTCCTGAGCAGCATCGCGCTGCAATGCGCCTCGGTCGCTGCGCGCCGGGGCGAGATCGACGCGGTCAGGCTCGGGCTCGTCACCGCTGGGCTCACCGCGCTTGCCTTCCTGGTCGGACAGCTTGCGGCTTGGCGGGAACTGACCGCCGACGGCTACTTGCTGACCGCCAATCCGGCCAACAGTTTTTTCTACCTGATAACGGGGATGCATGGGCTGCACATACTGGGCGGGCTGGTGGGCCTGGGCAGAACAACTGCCGGCGCCTGGAACGGAGCACGGCCGGAGCGGCTTCGCCTCAGTGTCGAACTGTGCGCCATGTACTGGCATTTCCTGCTTTTCGTCTGGCTCGCCATTTTTGCACTTCTGGCCGGTTGGGCCGCGACTTTTATCGAAATTTGCCGACAGCTGCTGACCTAGGAGGGCCGGACGGATGGCAGACACGACAGTGACGCATACCGGCCAAGCACAGGCGCGGCCGGCTGGCTTGCAAGGCGTCGCCGCCGACTGGTCCTCGGATCAGCGCGCGTTCAAGAACGTGTCCTGGGGCAAGGCCATGATGTGGATCTTCTTGCTCAGCGACACCTTCGTCTTCGGCTGCTTCCTGCTCTCCTACATGACCGCGCGCATGTCCACCCGAGTGCCGTGGCCCAATCCGAGCGAGGTCTTTGCCCTTCATATCGGCGGCTCGAATATTCCACTGATCCTTATCGCCATCATGACCTTCGTGCTGATCTCGAGCAGCGGAACGATGGCCATGGCGGTGAATTTCGGCTACCGCCACGACCGCCGCAAGACGGCGATCCTCATGCTTCTGACCGCAGCGCTCGGCGCGACCTTCGTCGGCATGCAGGCCTTCGAATGGACCAAGCTGATCTCCGAGGGGGTGCGGCCCTGGGGCAATCCGTGGGGCGCGGCGCAGTTCGGGTCATCCTTCTTCATGATCACCGGCTTTCACGGCACCCATGTGACGTTCGGGGTGATCTTCCTGATCATCGTCGCGCGAAAGGTCTGGCGCGGAGATTACGAAACCGGCCGGCCCGGGTTCTTCACCAGCCGCAGGGGCCGCTACGAGCACGTCGAGATCATGGGGCTCTACTGGCATTTCGTCGACCTGGTCTGGGTGTTCATTTTCGCATTCTTCTATCTTTGGTGAGAGGCAGACATGGCTTTGGTGAGAGGCAGATATGGCTGAAGCAACCGCAAACGGCCTGGGGCAACATACGCTGCACGGAGTTCAAGCGCATGATCCGGCAGCAGCAGGCATCGCGCCTGCGGAGGTTCATCAGGAGCACCCGATCAAGCTCTATCTGGTGGTCTGGGCATGGCTGTTCATCCTCAGCGCCTGCTCCTATCTGGTCGATTATGTCGGCCTCCAGGGCTATCTCAGATGGTCGCTGATCCTAATCTTCATGATGCTCAAGGCCGGGCTGATCGTCGCGGTCTTCATGCACATGGCCTGGGAGCGGCTGGCGCTGACCTATGCGATCATATTGCCGCCGATCCTGGTGCTGGTGTTCGTGGCAATGATGGTCTTCGAATCGGAGTACACGCTTCTCACCCGGACGCTGTTTTTTGGGACCGAGCCCTGACGCGCAATCCGGGTTCGGGCAGCATTTCCCGTCGCGAGCCGGAGGGGCTGTTCACGGCCCGCTCTGCGTTGCCTTGAAACGGTCGACAGCTGGCCCATTTTTGTCACCACCGGAAAACGACAGAAGGAGGAACGATTTTCGTCGGTTCTCCGTCGCGAACTCCAGGAAGGGAGGCTCAAGATGACGATCGCAAACAGATTGAAGGACTTTATCGACGAGAAGGGAATTTCCTACGATACCGTCGAGCACCACCGCACGTCGACAAGCAGGCAGTCCGCCTTAGCGGCACATGTGCCCGGCAGCACAATGGCCAAATCGGTGGTGGTTCACCACGACGGTGGCTATGCGCTGGCCGTGGTGCCCAGCACGCACAGGATCGAGCTCGGCACATTGCAGGACGTCATGCACCAGCGCATTGGGCTCGCCTCCGAGGACGAGGTGGTTTCGCTCTTCGAGGATTGCGACACCGGCGCCATCCCGCCGATCGGCGCGGCCTACGATGTGCCGGTGATTGTCGATGAAAGCCTCGGCAATGCCGGCGATATCTATTTCGAGGGTGGCGACCACAGGACGCTCGTGCATGTCAGCGGCAAGGATTTCCGCAACCTGACCAGCGACGCACAGCAAGCCCGCTTTAGCTACCCGGCTTACTAAGCACTCTTGCCAACCTGCCGCAGCGGCCTCTCGCCGGTGCGGCAGGGCAGAGTTTTTTCAGTCCGCCGGTCTGGTGGAGGCCGGCGATTCCACGACTTTCCGATAGACGTGCCAGGTGGCGTGACCGAGGATCGGCAGCACCACCGCCAGCCCGGCGAACACCGGCAGCGAGCCTATGATCAGGGCGACGGCGACAATCAGGCCCCAGACAGCCATCACGATCGGATTCGCCAGGACCACCCGCACCGAGGTGTGGATGGCTTCGTAGGCGCCGACGTCGCGGTCGAGCAACAACGGGAACGCGACGACCGTGGTGCACAACACGACCGCGGCGAAGACGAAGCCGATCGCGTGGCCAACGATAATCAGCGTCCAGCCGCGCCCGGTGGCGAATATTTCACTGATGAAGCTGGACAGTGATTCCGGCGGGGCTGGACCGAACACCTGCTGATAAAATATCTGCGCGGTCAACAGCCAGGCGACGAAGATCGCAAGCAGCATGATCCCGACCGCCGCGATGGCCGGCAGCGCTGGAGAATTCCTGACCTCGAAAGCGTGGCTCCATGAGGCGTCGAGCCCGGCCTCCCGCCTCCGGCTGATCTCATACAGGCCGAGCGCCGCGAACGGGCCGATCAGCGCAAAACCAGACACCAGCGGAAACAACAGCGGCAACGTGTTGTTGCCCGACGTCCAGACAGCGAGCACGACGCCGACAAGTGGATAAATCAGGCAGAGGAAAACGATGTGCGACGGTTTGACCATGAAATCGTCGACGCCACGCTTGAGCGCGTCGAAAAGGTCGGAAACGCCTATCTTTCGAATTCTGGTGTGCTCCAGCTTCTCGCTGGCGCCTGCAATCACGTGAAAACTTGCCATGACCATTCCTCCAGACCAGGTCCGGTAAAGGTCGCGATTTCACGGTGCTGTCGTTCAGCGTGACTGGCCACGCAAAACCGCGACCTGCACCATGATCAACATACGCTCTTGCATGGCATTTGTCGCCGCCCTTTGTCTGCGGGCACGGCTCCGGTGATCCCGCTGGCTCTAACGGCCTTTCTTCGCTAGTCTCAAAGCTGGGTTGAAGGGTGAAGGTCATGGATGGAAAGACCGTTCTTATACTCGGCCTTGGCATAGTTATTCTGCTGGTGCTGGGATTCTGCGCAGTGCCAACGTGAGGTTTGAGCAGGTTCGGACGCACCTCGTTCAGCAATCGCCGACTCTCAACCCGGCAAACAATCCGAGAACATCAGGATTCAATGCAGTCACGAGGCAGGTCATGCCGTCAATTTCCGGCTGACATGACGACACGCATTGCAACGGTGTCGGCAAGCAGCACGGCAAAGATCGCGAAAAGATAGAGAATCGAATAGGCAAACAGCGCCTTTGCGCGTTTCATCTCCCACCCTTCAGCCAATCTTTTGTCGACCAGAAGCTTCCAGGCATGCCAGATGAAACCCGCGCCCAATGCGGCCGAAACAATCCCGTACAATCCGCTCGCGAATCCGACAGCCCAAGGGAGCACGCCGATTGGCGCCAGGATCAGCGAATAGACGAAGATTTGCTTTCTGGTCGAAACCTGGCCGGCCACGTTCGGCATCATCGGAATGCCGGCCGCAGCATAGTCGCCGATCTTGAACAGCGCGAGCGCCCAGAAATGCGGCGGCGTCCAGAGGAAAATGATCAGAAACAGGACGAGACTTTCAACCCCGACGGCGCCAGTGGCGGCCGCCCACCCGATGACCGGAGGAAGCGCGCCCGCGGCACCACCTATGACGATGTTCTGCGGCGTCGAGCGTTTCAGCCACATCGTGTAGATGACGACGTAGAAGAAGATGGTGAAGGCCAGCAGCGATGCGGCGAGCCACCCCACCAGCACGCCGAGCGTCATGATCGAAAGTACGGAAAGCACCATCCCGAAGCCGAGCGCTTCGCCTGGCGTGACCCGGCCTGACGGGACCGGCCGCTTTGAGGTGCGCGACATCAACGCGTCAATATCGGCATCGTACCACATGTTGAGTGCCCCGGCCGCTCCCGCTCCAACCGCAATTGCACCGATTGCAATCACGGCGATGACCGGGTTCATCGCCCCGGGCGCCACCATCAGGCCGACGAAAGCGGTAAAGACAGCAAGCGCCATGACGCGTGGTTTCAAAAGCGCGAAGAAATCACTGACCGTCGCTTCAGAGATCTGGATACCGGTATCCTTGAGGCCGCTTTCCCGAGCCGACATTTCAGGCGACTACCGATTGGCACACGCAATCTGGCCGGCCCATCGGCCGACGGAAGAACCGGGTTACTTCCTGGTGGAAGAACCGGGTCATTTGGAGAATTGCTTCAGATAGGCGATGACGTTGGCGAGATCCTCGTCCTTCTTGAGGCCGGGAAACGCCATCTTCCCACCTTTGATCATGGCCTTGGGATCGCGAAGATAATTCGTCAGCGTGGCGTCGTCCCATTTGACGCCGGACGCGCCCGCCTCAGTCATGGCTTTGGAATACTTGAACCCGGGATGCGTGCCGGCCGTCCGGCCGATGACGCCGCTCAGCGACGGCCCGACCTTGTTCTGGTCCTTGTCAACGACGTGACAAACCTTGCATTTGGCGAAGACCTTCTCACCGGCGGCGGCATCCTGTGCCTGGGATTGGCTCGTGACAAAGGTCGCAACGGACACGACTGCGAAAAACGCGATTGCATGCATGGCATTTCCTCCCCGATCGCCAAATCTGCCTTGGACGATCTGCGCCTGCCGACACTTTCGCCGTCATACGCCCCTTGCACGACAGAGCGGAATATCCGCGTCTCCCGCATGGAATTGCGGCATCTACATACCACAAAATCTGGCCGGCAGATAGAAGAAGTCGACCAGCAAGATTGGCGCCGAAGCGACGAGGCAGGCCGATCGGCGTAGAGCGTAACCGGAACGCATACCGGGTAAAGGCGTTAGACCAGCTACGGTTAAACATCTGAAAGATCAAAAATTCAGAGAAGTGTCTATGAACGACAGGAGCGACCTGGAGGTGCGCCACGGCACCCGCACGATCGACGGCGACACCGTCTTTTACAGACAAGCAGGTCCTGAAACCGCGCCGGTGTTGCTGCTTCCGCATGGCTATCCCTGCTCATCCTTCCAATATCGCCGGCTGATGCCGGCGCTCGCCGATCGGTGGCGGACGGTCGCGCCGGATTTCCCCGGCTTTGGCTACAGTGGCGATCCGGCACGGTTCGGTTATGATTTTGATGCCTATGCAACGTTCCTTGAGCGGTTCACCGACGCGCTGGAGCTCGGTAGCTACGCGCTATGGTTGCACGACTACGGCTCGCAGATCGGCCTGCGCCACGCCATAGCGCACCCATCGCGGATCAGGGCCCTGATCATCCAGAATGGCGACATCTACGCCGATGCTCTTGGCCCGAAGTATGAAACGATCCGGCGTTTCTGGCGTGATCCTTCACCAGCGAACCGTGCGCCGCTCGAGCAGGCGGTGAGCGAAGACGGCTTTCGCGCCGAGTTCGTAGGCGAAGTCGATGACGACGTCGCTCGACGCGTCCCGCCCGATCTGTGGAAGTTGCATTGGCCGCTGATGGATACGCCTGTGCGCCGTGCGCTTTCAGTCGGACTGATGGAGAAGCTCAAGGCTAATCTCGACTGGTTCCCTCGTTACCAGGCATACCTGCGCGAGCAGCGGCCACCGGCAATGATCCTTTGGGGACCGAAGGACGAATATATGCCCGAGCCGGCAGCGCGCGCCTATCTGCGCGATCTCCCCGAGGCCGAGCTGCATTTGCTTGACGACGCAGGCCACTGGTTGCTGGAGACCCATTTCGAGGTCGCCCTGCCATTTGTGCGACGGTTTCTGGGCAAGGTCCTGCATTAATCGCCCGCACAACACCGCAGCGGAATCCGCCATCGCTGCCCCAGCCTCATGACAACCCATCGAGAGGGAGCGCACTCCATGATCGACAACGCCACAATCGCCCGGATCTGGCGGGGAACGACACGCCGTGATCTGGCGGACGCCTACGAGCCATATCTACGCCGCGAAGGCATTCCGCCACTCCAGGAGAAGGCACTTGGCGTGCAGTTGTTTCGCGAGGATCGTGAAGAAGAGACAGAGTTCGTGACGATCTCGTACTGGCCTGACGTCGAAGCCATGGCGAGCTTCACCGGCGGTGACCCGCATAAGATCCATCACCTGCCGCGCGACGAAGAGTTCCTCGTCGAGTTGCCCGAACGGGTCACGGTGATGCGGATCCTCGTCAATCAGTTGCCGCGCGAATAGAGCGGCAACGGTGACGGCAGCGGCCTTGCGACGTCGGCGTCGTCGAGAAAAGGCCGCCTCGAGGGCGGCCTTTCACATCCAGCAGAATGCCGTGTTACTCGGCGTCCTTGGCAGATTTCTTCTTCGGCGCGGGCTTCTTCTTGGGCTCTTCCGCATCGTCGGCCTTGTTGGGGTCGGCCTTCTTTGCTGCGGCTTTCTTCGCCGGCTTCGCCTTGGCCGTCTCGCTGTCCTCGTCGTCGGCCATCAGCTCTTCCTTGCTGACCTTGACGTCGGTGACCGAAATCTGGCTGAGCAGATGGTCGACCACCTTCTCCTCGAACAGCGGCGCGCGCAACGTGTTCAGCGCTTCAGGATTGCTGCGGTAGAATTCGAAGGCTTCCTGCTGCTGGTTGGCCGGATAGCGGCGCACCTGCTCGAGCAGGCCGCGCTGCAATTCCTCGTCCGACACGGTGACGCCGGCCTTCTCGCCTATTTCGGCGAGAACCAGGCCGAGACGCACTCGGCGCTCGGCAAGCCGCATATATTCGGCGCGCGCCTCTTCTTCCGTCGTCTCCTCGTCGGCGAAGGTGCGGCCGGCGGCTTCCAGATCGCGGTTGACCTGGTTCCAGATGTTGTTGAACTCGGCCTCGACGAGCTTCGACGGCGCCTCGAACGAGTAGGCGGCATCGAGCTGGTCGAGCAGCTGGCGCTTGATCTTCTGGCGCGTCATCGAGCCGAACTGGTTCTCGATCTGACCGCGCACCACCTCACGCAGGCGCTCCAGCGACTCCAGGCCGAGATTCTTGGCCATTTCGTCGTTGATCTCCAACGCACCGGGCTGGGACACTTCCTTGACGGTGACGTCGAAGGTGGCTTCCTTGCCGGCAAGATGCGCCGCCTGGTAGTTTTCCGGGAATGTGACCGTGACCTGCCTCTCGTCGCCGGCCTTGCTGCCGATGAGCTGATCCTCGAAGCCGGGAATGAATTCCTTGGAGCCGAGCACCAGCGGCTGGTCCGTGCCGGCGCCGCCGCTGAAGGCTTCGCCGTCGATCTTGCCGACATAGTCGATCGTCACGCGGTCGCCCTCGGCGGCCTTGCCGGTCTTCGGTTCGTAGGTGCGCGCCGATTCGGCGACACGCTTGACCTGCTCATCGATTTCCGAATCCGGCACGTCGAACACCTGGCGCGTCACCTTGATGTCGGAGAAATCCTTGATCTCGATCGGCGGAATGATCTCGTAGTTCAGGCGGAACTCGAAGTCGGCGCCGCCGGCCAGGATCTTCTCGGCCTCCTTCTCGTCCTCGGTCATGATCACTTCGGGCTGCATGGCAGCCTTTTCGCCACGGCCGGTAATGATCGAACGGGTCGAATCGTTGAGGATCTCGTTGACCACTTCGGCCATGAACGACTTGCCATAGACCTTGCGCAGGTGCTGCACCGGCACCTTGCCGGGGCGAAAGCCGTTGATGCGGACCTTGCTCCTGGCATCTGAAAGCCGCGCCATCAGCTTGGCTTCCATGTCACCGGCCGGCACGGTGATCTTGATCTCGCGCTTGAGACCGGAGTTGAGCGTTTCGGTGACCTGCATCATAGAACCTTCGTTTCCGCAGCCAAACGGCTCTTGCCGTTTACAGCCTGCCGGTATGATCTTGCCGGGAATGGCTTTTGGTGCGGGACTTGGCGATCTGTCCACTCAACGCGGCTCAAAATCGTCCAGAAACACGCTCCAAAATGTGAATAAGTCTTTGTTTTTCCGACTTCTTATCACATTCTGCAGAAGTGGATCGTCGCATCCCGTCACATTCGACACGCCTTTTGTCACAGGCGCGGCCGATTTTCAACCATCTTCGCGTCTACAGCGCCGCGCGTCATCTTGGACGCGCACAGGAAGCTGGAGCACCTTGATTTTGGCGCATGATCGCCAAAAATACGATTTTTCGTTTTTCGGGATCATGCGCCGGCGAACGGCCGCTATTTTGACCGCGACATTGACAGAATGATGGCTGCCTGCGGGCAACGCGGATGCGGCGGAATTGCTGGACGCGCTGGATTTTAGGCACCACTCCGACTTGGCTCCCGCTGGTGTAGCTACCCCGAAGTCGTCATCCGCTCAGCGCAGCGGTCCTGACGCAGAGAAGCCCGCCACCTTCCGAGTGGCGGGCCGGCCGCAAGGCCAGGAGAGTGTTGTCAAAGCCTGTACGGCCGATGCGACACTCCCGTTTGCGCAACAGTCTTCTCAGCGGCGTGCGATCAGCAAGCAAAGCTCACGCAGGTCGCGATCGTATGTGCCGCCGCTCCCGAGCACATCCACGCAGCGCTTCTTCATCCGTATCAACTGGCTGCTGGACATCTGCGCGACCACGCTCACGCCAGGAGTCCCGGGTGTTCCAGGAGTCGCGGGTGTGCCAGCAAGGGTCCCACCGCCGACGCCTACACCGACGCCGACCCCGGTCGTCCCACCAACATTGGCACTCACACCCGCTGCAACGAGGCCGGTGCCGCCTACATTTGCGCCTGCGCCAGCAGTGAAACCGCCGGTGCCGCCGGCATTGGCGCCCAGGCCGGCCGTGACACCACCTGTGCCGCCGGCACTGGCGCCCAGGCCGGCCGTGACGGCACGGGTGCCGCCGACATTGGCACCCAGGCCAGCCGTGACGCCACGAGTGCCGCCGACGTTGGCGCCGGCACCAGCGCTAACGCCCCTGCTGCCGCCGATCGACGCACCGGCGCCGGCATTCACCCCGCTTCGGCCGCCGATCGAAGCGCCGACACCCGCGATAATGCGTTTCTTGCTGCCGATCGATTTACCGGCTCCCGTGTTTACCCCGCTGCTACCGCCGATCGAAGCGCCGACTCCCGCATTGACGCCGCCACTGCCGCCGATCGAGGCGCCGAGACCGGCGTTTACGCCGCCTCGGCCGCCAACCGATGCGCCGGCGCCGACGCTAATGCCGCCTGCGCTGGAGGGAAAAGAAAGAGATAAAACAAGTGCACTACAGGCCAAAGCTGCGGCGAAGCTGTTAACGACGTTTGCCATGACACTCTCCTTTGGAAATTACCCCACAGCAGCAGTTTCAAATTTGCTACTTTAGCAATAACGAACCCAGAGAGTGTTTGAATCGCTAACACGAAACAATGTTGCGGTCATGACTTACGGGTAGAAAAATATTCCGAATCAATTTGAAAGAATTTGAATACATCCTTGGGCAGGAAGACCCGGCCGCCGACGAGTTCGTTCGCGCCGCCGTCGCCTACTTTGGACAGAAAGTCCGCGCCGTGCCCCCCCACCAATGCGAGGCCCAAAAACCTCGAAAATCTAAGTGTTGAACTTGTGACATGGGTTGTGACATAGACATGTCACGGTGACACGAAGCCAGCGGGTATGGCGGAATTGGTAGACGCACCAGATTTAGGTTCTGGCGTGAGAACGTGGGGGTTCGAGTCCCTCTACCCGCACCACTGCTCCCCTCGAACAGTGGATCAAGGTTCCAGTACCGGAAGGCGTTGGGGTCGAGTCCGCCTGCGAGGCGATCACCGCCAGCATCGCCATCGCGGCAGCGGCCGGCGCGTGCTTCCGTCGTCCATATGTCTTCTCGTCTCGTCACGAAAATCGTCATGTTTGATGCTGTCCGAGCCGGCCACGCTTTGCCAATTCAATCCGGGCCAATTCTAATAGAGCGGTTCCTCGAACAGCGTTTTGTCGCCGTCCATCAGCGCCTTGATCTGCGCGGCGCCATCGGCCGCGATTGCGACGCGGACGCCAAACGGCCGCACCCGCATGTCGTTCTGAATCGCCATCCCCTCGCCTTCCGGCAGATAGAAGCGCTCGATGCCGTAATCCGGCGCGATCGTCGTGGCTACGCTGAGATCCCAGCCTTCTGACACATGCCCGACGATATCGACTTCATCGGATGCTGCCGGCGCAGGCGCTTGCCCGAACCAGGCCGTGGTTGCGCCCCAATAGCCGTCGGCGCCCTGTCTCAGCCTGACCACGATCGGCGTATCGTCGCTCACCAGCTTGCCGGTCGGAATGTTGGCGATCAGCTTCACCGGTAGGCGCGAAATATCATAGCTGAGTATAATGTAGTCGCCGCGCAGGAGATCGCGCGGATCGATCGGTTCGACGCTCAGCAGCACGTGCTTGCCGTCGCGGATCATCGCCGCCCGGCCGGCGATGATCCAGCTCAGGAAGCCGATCTGGACGAGTGCCAGCACCAGCGCTGAAATGATCAGTTTCTTGCCGGTCATCATGCCGCTGCTCCTTCTACGCTCGGGAGCCTCATGCGCTTCTCCACGCGGAGGATGACTAGGGCAAGCAGGCCAAGAAGCACAGCGGCTGCAAGGAAGAAGCCTGCCGTGTCGAGCATCGACTGCAGCATCACCACATAGATGATGGCGAGTTCGAAGGCGAAGCCGGCATAGGCAACCCAGCGCAAGCCCCTGCTCTCGCGGCCGCCCAGCACGATTGCCGCGACAATGCCGGCAAGCGCAATGGCCGAGGCAATGCCGAAGCCGCTGTTATTGCTGTCACCGGCCAGTTCGAACTGGATCATCGCCAGGCCGGTGAGAAACCCGATCAGCGCGTGTAACGGCAACCTGCCACCGAGTTGCAAGACCCCGTCGACAGGCTCGGCAGCGAAGATCGCAGCCGCGAAAAGCAGCGCCGACACGACAATGAGCGGGACGGCGACCTGCAGCGTTTCGTATTCCGTAAACAACAGCACGAGATAAAAGATGACCGACAGGATGATCAGATGCCGCGCCGCCTGGCTGCGGGTCCAGAACGAAATGGCGAACAACACGATCGCCATGACGACGAAGAGGTGCGGAAATTCCGTGCGCCTGAAATAATCGAACCCTCTCAGGAACAGCCATGCGTCGGCAATGCCGACAGAAGCGACGGTCAGCGGGTTCGAGCGCAGCGCAACTGCCGCCAGGGCGGTGCCCGCGCCCCAGGTGATCAACGCCGACGCTTCGTCGCCTGACAATTGATACATCTGGCCGATCAGCGCGATCGATCCGCCGAATGCCGCCGCGGCGACGATCCAGAGTGCCTCGCCGATTGCAGCATGGTCGCGTGTCTTCAGAACGGCGCCGCCGACATAGCCGGCGAAGATGATGGCGAAGAGCGCTGCCACCCGCGCCAGTCGCGGGATGGCTTCCCAGTTGGCGGCGACGAAGATCAGCACGGCCGCACCAAAAAGCAGCGCCGCCATCATCGCCAGGATCGAGCCGAAGCTCAGTGATTTGCGCTCATTGGCCTCGACGTCGCGCGTCAGCGCGTCGGCCGTCGAGGCGTCGATCAGGCCAGCCTGCAGCCATCGTGTGATATCGGCCCTGACCCGCGACGAATAGCTCGCCATGCCTTTCCCTCCAGCTTGGTCGTTTCTTCAGCCGACCCGGACAAACCGTTGACGCTACGGCATTTTCCGATTCGGGCCTATCTCTGTCGAAGACGAGAATCGCCGGGATTGTGCATTGCACAATTTGCATTGCTGCTATGCACCAATAGCGCTTTTAAATCGATATGACCCGACCTATCTTCATGGCGTACACAAAGACGGAATGATCCGGAAGAAAGACGAAACGAGAATACCATGAACCTGATCCGCAACTACCGCAACTGGCGCCGCTACCGGGACACCGTTTCCGAGCTGAGCCGCCTGAGCAACCGTGAACTGACCGACCTCGGCATCAGCCGCAGCGACATCCACTACGTCGCCCGCAAGGCGGTCTAATCCTCTTCGGACCGCAAATGGTCCGAACCAGTTTGACTTGAAAAGAGAACGACCATGAACCTGATCCGCAACTATCGTAACTGGCGCGTTTATCGCTCGACGGTTACCGAGCTGGGTCGCCTTTCGAACCGCCAGCTGCATGATCTCGGCATCGTCCGCGAAGAGATCAAGAGCATCGCCCGCAAGGCGATCTAGTCAGAATTTCGCCAGGGTCGACCTCCTCCCCGACCCTGACGGATACGGTCAGCCTTCACCTCCTCCCGAGGGTTGACCACAAAAACGGCGCCCGCCGCACCTTCCTCCCGCGGCGGGCGCTGTTTCCCCAAGGCGAAGCGATTTCGTCCAAAAGGGTTTCGCCCCCTTTCATCTGGCGAAAGGAATTTCGTCAAAGCCGACCTCCTCCCCGGCGATGGCGAATACGGTCGATCTTCACCTCCTCCCGAGGATCGACCAGCAAAACGACACCCGCCGGATCCTCCCTCGGCGGGTGTTGTTGTTTTTCAGGGTCGACGCACACTTTGAGAATCGTTCTGGGAATTCGTCCTGGCGGGGAAGCCCCTGTTGTCAGTCGAGCGCACCGCTTTCCAGCACGCCCCTCTTCTTCCACTGGCTGAGCGGAAAAATGTCCGGTGCGCCGCCCATCGGCGCATACCAGGAATCCACCACCCACTCGGTGCCTCTGCGGTCGCTGATCACCGCCGTCCAATGGGGATAGCGCCCGTCGACAAACAAGCCTCGCGAGGCCTTGTCCTCGACCTTGTGGAACCTGAGCAATTTTCGCTCGGCAAGATAGACCAGCAGCGCATGGGTATTGGTCGATTCGTCGACACAATCCATCTGGCCCCTGATGCGCGATGCGCCGAATTCCGACTGCGGCAGATCGCGAATGCCGGTGGCCCGGAAAATGCGCTGCTCGAAATAGCGAACAGCCTTCGAAATAGCCGCACGCTCGGCTTGCGGCGAACCGGCGCCGGCACGCAGGATAGAGCGGAAACGCGCGCCGTCACCGGGGCCAAGCGCCAGCATCGTGCGATAGTTGCAGCTGTAGCCGTGGCAGATGGGGATCCGCTTGGAAGCCGTCGCAGCCAGTTCGCCGGCGGCCGCTGATCCGCCCACGGCGATCACGACTGTCAGAAATGTCGCTCTGGCAAAGATCCCAAGCATCCCGTCCATTCTCCGACAGTAGACGATTGCAGCACTTGGCGGCAACAACGCGGCCGGCTCGTGTAATTGCAATCGCAGCTACAAAGGATTATTTCGGCGCTCATGAACAAGAATCCCATTCACGTCATCGGCGGTGGCCTGGCCGGTTCTGAAGCCGCCTGGCAGGCGGCCGAAGCCGGCGTTCCCGTCGTGCTGCATGAAATGCGTCCCATCCGCGGCACCGATGCGCACAAGACGGATGGATTGGCCGAACTCGTCTGTTCCAATTCCTTCCGCTCCGACGATGCGCAGACCAACGCCGTCGGCCTGCTGCACGCCGAAATGCGGCTGGCCGGTTCGCTGATCATGAGCGCCGGCGACGCGCACCAGGTGCCGGCCGGCGGAGCGCTGGCTGTCGACCGCGACGGGTTTTCCGGAGCGGTGACAAGAAAGCTCGAAGCGCACCCGCTCATCACCATCCAGCGCGAGGAAGTGCTCGGCCTGCCGCCGGCGGATTGGGACCAGGCGATCATCGCCACCGGCCCGCTGACCGCACCTGGGCTCGCCCAATCGATCGCGGAAGTGACAGGCGCCGATGCGCTCGCCTTCTTCGACGCCATCGCGCCGATCGTCCATTTCGACACGATCGACATGGGCATCTGCTGGTTCCAGTCGCGCTACGACAAGGTCGGACCTGGCGGCACCGGCAAGGATTACATCAACTGTCCGATGGACAAGGAGCAATATCTTGCCTTCGTGCAGGCGCTTGTCGACGGCCAAAAGACCGAATTCAAGCAATGGGAAGGCACGCCCTATTTCGACGGCTGCCTGCCGATCGAGATCATGGCCGAGCGCGGCGTCGAGACGCTGCGCCATGGGCCGATGAAGCCGATGGGGCTGACCAATGCGCACAATCCGTCGGTAAAGGCCTATGCCGTCGTGCAGCTTCGCCAGGATAATGCGTTGGGCACGCTCTACAACATGGTCGGTTTCCAGACCAAGCTGAAGCACGCCGAGCAGGTGCGCGTGTTCCGCACCATCCCGGGCCTCGAAAACGCCGAGTTTGCCCGCCTCGGCGGCCTGCACCGCAACACCTATATCAATTCGCCGACGTTGCTTGACCAATCGCTGCAGTTGAAATCACGGCCCGGCCTGCGCTTCGCCGGCCAGATCACCGGCTGCGAGGGCTATGTCGAAAGTGCCGCCATCGGCCTGCTTGCCGGGCGCTTTGCCGCCGCCGAGCGGTTGGGCCGCGCGCCGGCGCTGCCGCCGATGACCACAGCCTTTGGCGCGCTGCTCAACCATATTACCGGCGGTCACATCGTTTCCGACGACGAGCCGGGAAAGCGCTCATTCCAGCCGATGAACATCAATTTCGGCTTGTTCCCTCCGGTGGAAGCGCCGAAAGCCGAGGGAAAACGCCTGCGCGGCAAGGACAAGACCGTCGCCAAGCGGCGTGCGGTGACATCGCGCGCGCTGGCCGACTGCCGCGAATGGCTTGGGCTGGCATCATCGGCGGCGGAAGCGGCGGAATAGTCCGCCTGTCTGTTTCGATCGGTCGACAGGAGAGTAGGATAATATCCTACTTATAGGGAGCAATTCCATGGAACCCGCCGAGAAACTGTCCGTCACTGTCACGCCCGCCATGGCGCGCATGATCCGCGAAAAAGTCGAGGATGGCACCTTTGGATCGGCGAGCGAGGTCATCCGTGCAGCCCTTCGCGCCTTCCAGCGCGAGGAGGAAGAGCATGCCGAGCGCATGGCCTCGAGCAGGGCGCGCGTGAAGGCATCGATCGAGGATACAAGGCCGGGCTATTCAGGAGAAGAGGTTCGCGCTCACCTTCGGGGTTTCGTCGCCCGACTTTCGAGCCGTTCTGATGATTCAGCGGCTTGAAGTCGAGTATCGAGAAACCGCCAGGAATGATCTGGCCGACATTTTCAGGAACATCATAGAGGCTGGCGGAAGTCCGGAAGTTGCGCTGAAAATCCCGCTGCCAGAGCATCGGCAACGCGCCTCGCGGCGGCCGGTCGCGCGATGACATTGCGCCGGGATTGCGAACAGTGCCGTTCGAGCACTCTGCCATCATCGCTTACGTTGTCGATGACGATGTCGTCCGCATCGTCAACATCTTCTATGGCGGTCGCGACTATGAGGCGCTGATGCGCGATGGCGGATCGAGCGAGGCGTCGTGACAGACGTCTACGGCTGCCGTGATAGTTCCGGCTTTCCGGATTCCTTCATGCTTGGCAGCCTTCAGGCGTCCGGCCAGCCCCGCGTCGCGCGGCGCAACAACAGAAAATGCCGGCGCCAGGCCGAGAGCCGCGCCACCTCGTTGAGAGGTGACTGATGAGAACTTTCCATCTTGTCGAGATAGGCGCGCGACAAGGCCAGCGGCAAAAATGCTGGTCTGAGCGAATCCGGCAACGACGATGCCCCGCTTTCGAAAGCTGCAAGATGTTCTTGCGCCAGCGCGCTCATTGCGGCGACGGCGCGTTGTGCTCCAGGCCCGTCATCGCCCGCAACGAACTCTTCGGACGACGATCCTGCCGCGGCCAGAATGTCGGCCGGGACAAAGCACTGCCCACGCTTGCGATGCAATGGCAGCAGCAGCAAAAGGCCGGTCATCGCTTGTGCGCAACCTGCCCTGCCCGCAAGTTCGGCAAACTGCGGTGCTGCGACTGGATCGAGCACCATGGCTGCAAGCTGGATGAGCGCCGCTGCTGTCTCGCCGCAATAGCCTTCCAGATCGGTGCGCGACGGCATGGGGTCGTCATAGAGATCGAAAATACGGGCTTCGAGCATGTTCTCGAAGGCGGGCTTCGGCAGGTGATGGGCGGAAATCGTCGCCTTCAACGCGTCGGCGACGGGATGGCCTGTGCCTACCCCGGCGTCCTCGGCGGCGATGACATCGCGCCACCATTGCAGTCGCACCTCGCCGGGCAGTGCATCGCGGATACGGTCGCGAATGCCTGATATCTCGGCATTGAAGGCATAGAGCGAAAACAGCGCGTCACGCTTGTCCTCGGGCGCATAGAGCGCGCAAACATAGCGATCATGGTCGGCGGAGCGCACCGTTTCCATGACGATTTTGGCGTTTTCGCTCACGTCACTCGACGGCAATCAGCGCGGCGGCCACCGCACGGTTTTCCGCCAGGAGAACATTGTAGGTCCGCACGGCAGCACCAGTCGACATCGGATCGGCTGCAATGCCCGCCGCCTTCAGCACAGCACGCAGCGCCGCCGGCAACGGCCTGAGATCCTTGCCGGCGCCGACCAGCAGGATCTCGACCTGGTCAGCCTCGTTGAGCAGCTTGGCGAAATCCGCCGCCGTCAGTGCCAAGGGATCAGCCGGTTCCCAGCCATAGATGCCCGACGGCAGGCACAGGAGCGAGCCGCGATGCGACATGTCGGCGAAACGAAACCCGCCATTGCCATATGCCTCGATCGGCGCACGGCCGGGGAAATGCGCTTCACGGATGACAATGCCTTTGGTCATCCCGTTGGCCGCCCGTCAGGTTGCTATGGCTTTGCCGCCGCTCACCGGCTTCCCCACGTCGGCCGTCGCGGTCTCCGGCCGCAGCTTGAACAGGATGAGCAATGGCGCGGCGATGAAGATCGACGAATAGGTTCCGAAGACGACGCCGAACAGCATCGCCAGCGTGAACGAGCGGATCACCTCGCCGCCGAACAGCACAAGCGCCAGCAGCGCGAGCATCGTCGTCACCGAGGTCAGCGTCGTTCGCGACAGCGTCTCGTTGATGGCGTTGTTCAACAATTGCGGCAGCGGCATCCTCTTGTATTTTCGCAAGTCTTCGCGAACACGGTCATAGACGACGATCGTGTCATTGAGCGAGTAGCCGATGATGGTGAGTATCGCCGCAAGCGACGATTGGTTGAATTCGAGACCGGTGATGACGAAGAAGCCGATGGTCATGACCACATCGTGGACCGTGGCGATGATGGCGCCGACCGCGAACTGCCATTCGAAGCGGAACCAGACATAGACCAGGATTCCGAGCAGCGCGATCAGCATGGCGATGGTGCCTTGCTTGGCAAGCTCGCCGGAAACCGTCGGTCCCACCACCTCGACGCGGCGGAAATCGTAATGGTCCTGCAACTCGCCACGCACCTTGTCGATGACGGTCTGTTCGGCGTTCTCGCCGCCCTCCTGCGTGCCGACGCGGATCAAGACGTCGTTCGGGTCGCCGAACTGCTGCACCTGCACTTCGCCGATGTTGAGTTCCGAAAGCCTGCCGCGGATGTCGGCAATATCGGCGGTGCCATCCTTGGCCTGGACCTCGATCAGCGCCCCCCCCTTGAAGTCGATGCCGTAATTGATGTCGACGGTCATGAACAGCACGACCGCCAGGATCGACAGCACGCTGGACAGCGCGAATGTCCAGCGGCGGATGCCCATGAACGGAATTCGCGTGCCCGGCGGGACGAAGGTCACCGGCGCGCGCGGCAATTCCTTCGGGCGGGCGCGGCGAAGCCAGATCGACACCAGCAGGCGGGTGAAGGTGAAGGCGGTGAAGACGGTGGTCAGAATGCCGATGGCGAAGGTTACGGCAAAGCCCTTCACCGGGCCGGTCCCGAGCCAGAACAGCACCACGGTCGCGATCAGCGAGGTGACGTTCGAATCGACGACGGTCGCCAGCGCTTTGGAAAAGCCCGTGTCGATCGCCTGGATTACCGAGCGACCGTTTCGTCGCTCCTCGCGGATGCGCTCGTAGATGAGAACGTTTGAATCGACCGCCATGCCGATGGTCAGCACGATGCCGGCGATGCCGGGCAATGTCAGTGTCGCGCCAAGCAATGACAACAACCCGATGATCATCGCGACATGCACCGCCAGCGCGATGTTGGCAATGAAGCCGAGAAAGCCATAGGCCACGAACATGAACACGACGACGAGGATGGAGCCGATCACGCCGGCGACCTTGCCGGCGTGAATGGAATCCTCGCCGAGCCCAGGGCCTACCGTTCGCTCTTCGATCACCGTCAGCGTCGCCGGCAGCGCGCCGGCACGCAACAGCACGGCGAGGTCGTTGGCGCTCTCGGCGGTGAAATTGCCTGAGATCTGGCCGCTGCCGCCAAGGATCGGTTCGCGGATCTGCGGCGCCGAAATCACCTGATTGTCGAGGATGATGGCAAACAGCTTGCCGACATTCTGCGAGGTGGCCTGGCCGAAACGCGCCGCCCCCTTGGAATCGAAGGTGAACGAAACCACCGGCTCATTGGTCTGGGAATTGTACGTCGCCTGCGCATCGACGAGATTCTCGCCAGAAACGATGACGCGGTTCTCGATCAGATAGGGAACCGGCGGATCATCCTGCGAATACAACACCGAGGATCCGGCCGGCGGACGACCGTTGAGCGCGTCCTGCACCGGCATCGACTGGTCGACCATCTGGAAGGTCAGCTTGGCGGTCTGGCCTAGAATGTCCTTCAGCCGTTGCGGATCCTGCAGGCCCGGCACCTGGACCAGAATGCGGTCGTCGCCTTGGCGTTGCACAATCGGCTCGGTGGTGCCGAGTTCGTTGACGCGGCGCTCGACGACTTCGAGCGACTGCGCCAGCGCCGTCGACGTGCGATATTTGATGCCGGCATCGGTGAAGGCGAATTTGAGCAGGCCGGGCTCGGAATCATCCAGCGACATTTCTTGGACAGAGCCGCCGCTGAACAGGCCGGCGGCCACCGGGTCGGTCAATGTCTTCAGCGCCGTCTTGGCGGCTTCGACCTGACCGGGATCTGTGATGCGGACCTGCACGGCCCGGCCTGATCCGGCAAGGCCGGTATAACCGATCTTGGCATCGCGCAGCCGCGTCCTGATTTCGTCGCGCGTCGTCTCCAGCCGATCCTTGATCAGATCGTTCGGATCCATCCTGAGCAGGATATGCGAGCCGCCCTGCAGATCGAGGCCGAGCGTCATCTGGCGCTTCGGCACCCAGTCGGGAAGCTTGGCGAGCGTGCTTGCCGAAAAAAGATTGGGCGCAGCCAGGATCACTGTGGCGGCCACGGCCAGCCAGATCAGGATCATCTTGAAGCGCGAGAAATAGAGCATATGGCGTCGTCCGTCACGGCATTCGGGCGGATCGTTCCGCCTGGAATTGGGTTATTTCTAGGCGCTCTGGTTCGCCACTGGCTCGCCGTGGTCCGCACAAAGGTTGATGTCGAGCACAAGGCAGTTCACTTTGATGCTGCCATCGGGCTTTCTTCAACTATTGTCAATCTTGCCGGCATGGGACCAGCGCGCAATGGCATCACGAGATCGTTGGCGCCCCGTGATACCGGCGGCCAGCCAGATCAGGTTCGTCCTGAAGCGCGAAAATACAGCAAATGGCGTTTGTCGGTCTGGGCGTATCCGCAGATAGTTCGCCGACAATCGGTTTATTTCTTGGCGTTCTGGTTCGCCACTGGCTCGCCCTTGACGCGCACATCGGCGATCGTCGAGCGCAGCGCCGTTACCTTGGTGCCACCGCCGAGATCGATCTCGAGCTCGTTGTCATCAATGACCTTGGTCACCTTGCCGACGAAACCGCCGCCAGTGACGACCGTATCGCCGCGGCGCACCGCCGCCAGCATCTCGCCGCGCTTCTTCAACTGCGTGCGCTGCGGCCGGATGATCAGAAAATACATGATCACGAAAATCAGGACAAACGGCAAAATGCTGATAAACATATCCGGGGAGGTGCCGACGCCTTGGGCATATGCCGGTGTCACGAACATCGAAGTACTCCTGAATTTTGAAAAACAGCCGCCAAACGGGTAATTTGGCGGCCCCGTGAAATTTGGCCGGAATATAGTCGGTAAAGTTGCCAATGCAACTGCGGCCGAGCATTTCAGCTGCTTTTCCGGCTGGTTGAGCCGTGTTAGAGCATGGTCCCGAAAGACGGAGCGCGGTTCTCGAAAAAGATCGTGCCCTAACAAAAGGTTGGAGCCGGTTGCGAAGCCGCCGGAATCGACAGGGTCCGTTGCTTGCTGAATGCAAAAACAAAAGACAAGAATGACCGACAGCACCATCGAAGCCCTGAACAGGAAGCTCGACCGCCTGATCGAGGCGGTCGCCCGCCTCGCCCCGCCCCCGGTGCCGGAAACCGATCTCGGCGCGGCCGACTGCTTCGTCTGGCAGGCTGATCCCGGCTATCTGGAGCCGGTGCGCAAGGTCAACCGCGTCGACATCGGTTTGATCCGCGGCGTCGACCGCGTCCGCGACATACTGGTCGACAACACCGAGCGTTTCGCGTCCGGTTACGCAGCCAACAACGTGCTGTTGTGGGGCGCACGCGGCATGGGAAAATCCTCGCTGGTCAAGGCCGTGCACGCGGCGGTCAACGCATCGGCAAAGCTGGACCTGCCACTCAAGCTCATCGAGATCCACCGCGAGGACATCGACACGCTGCCGAAGCTGATGGCGCTGCTGAAGGCAGCGCCTTACCGTTTTATCCTGTTTTGCGACGACCTCTCATTCGACCACGACGACACGTCCTACAAGTCGCTGAAGGCGGCGCTCGAAGGCGGAGTCGAGGGCCGCCCGGCCAATGTGATCTTCTACGCCACGTCGAACCGGCGCCACCTTTTGCCGCGCGACATGATCGACAATGAGCGCTCGACCGCCATCAACCCGTCGGAAGCGGTCGAGGAAAAAGTCTCGCTCTCCGACCGTTTCGGCCTCTGGCTCGGCTTCCACAAATGCTCGCAGGACGAGTATCTCGACATGATCGACGGATATGTCCGCCATCACCGACTTGCCATCGATCCCGAGACGCTGCGCGCCGAGGCGCTGGAATGGGCGACGACGCGCGGCAGCCGTTCGGGCCGTGTCGCCTGGCAGTACACCCAGGATCTGGCAGGCCGGCTCGGCAAGTCGCTCCAGGATTAGACCATGATCCCGAACCGAAGGTCAGCGTAGCAAAAAGTGGAGCCCGGTTTTCGGACAAGATCATGGTCCGGAAAAGCCCCTAAAAAAGCCCGCCCCTTGCGGAGCGGGCTGAGCGGCGGGCCGGACTGGAGGTCAGGCGGCCCGCAATCGCTTTTCTTGTTCTATTCAAGATAGGTCGAACGATCGACTTTCTTTATTCAAGATAGGTCGAAGGATCGACCGGCGCCGAATTCTTGCGCACTTCGAAATGCAGTTTCGGCGAGTCGGTGGTGCCGCTCATGCCGGACTGCGCGATTTCCTGGCCGCGCTTGACCTTCTGGCCGCGCTGGACCTCTATCGAACGGGCGTGACCATAGACTGTGACCAAACCGTTCTCGTGGCGCACCAGCACCGTATTGCCGAATTCCTTGAGGCCATCGCCGGCATAGATGACGACGCCGTTCTCGGCCGCCTTGACTGGCGTTCCTTCCGGCACGGCGATGTCGACACCGTCCTTGCCGCCGCCGAAACTGGAGATCACGCGGCCGCGCACCGGCCAGCGCATCTTGCCGATACCGGTGGCGTTCGGCGCGACCGCGTCGTCGTCCTCGGCCTGCTGGATGACCTTTTCCTTCTTCGGCGGCGTGTAGGCGGCGAGCGTTTCCGACGGCGTCGTCTTCGCCGCAGGCGGGGTGGTGGCAGTTGTTACCGGATCGACCTTTGCCGGCTTGGCGTTGGCAACTGTCGCGGTTCCGCCGGCCGGCACCTTCAATGTCTGGCCGATCTTGAGCAGACCGTCCTGCATGCCGTTCGCCTGCTTCAACGCAACCACGCCGACGCCGGTCTTCCTGGCGATGGCCGACAGCGTATCGCCCTGCTGCACGGTGTAGGAGCCACCGGCACCAGCCGCCTTGGGTGCGGCGTCCTTCGGCTGGCTTGCTGCGGCCGATGCATCCACCTGCGCGGTGGACTTGCCCTCCTTGAGCTTGGGCTGCTGCGGCAGCACGGCGACCATCTCCGGTGCCTTGGCCGGCACATCGTGCTTGGTGTCGTTCGCAGGCTTGGCGTCGGCAAGCTTCGGGGCCGGTTTCTTGCCCGAATAGGCATAGGCCGGGATGACGATCTTCTGGCCGGTCTTCAGCCCGTTGGTCGCGCTTAGCCCATTGACCTTCATCAGCGCGTCGGCGGGCACACCGTAGCGCCGCGACAGGCCGGAAATTGTCTCGCCGTCCTTGACGATGATCTCGGTGGCACGCGGCTCGCCGCCCGCAGTCGCCATGCGCGGAGCATCGGGCTGTGACTCTTTGAACGGCTTTGCCACGGTTCCGGTCGCAGTCCGGTCGACCCGGGGAGCGGCTGGCGCCGAAGCGGTGCGAGCCGGACTGGCGGCGGGCGCCGACGCGGTAGCCGGCTGCGCCTGGTCGACCGGCGGCAATTGCTGCGTCGTGACCGGTTCGAGGCTTGAACGGCTTACCGACTGGGTGTGGCTGCCGTCGGACGGCGCGGCCGAAACCGCGGCGGCATCGCCGGGATAGGGCTGGGCGGCGTCCTGCTTGTCGATTATGGCGCGCTGGTTGTTTGTCGACGACGTGAAGACATCGTCGACGCTGTTGAACCGCGAGACCTGGGAACTGCATCCCGCCGTAGTGCCCGCAACCATCAGGACGGCGATACCCCGCGCCAGGTTGCGTCCGTTTGCCTTCAAAATACTGAATTGCATCGCATTTACCCGCAGATACCCGGTACAGACTGACCGTGATTAAAGCGCGTTAATGTTACCGGCCGGTTAAACCTCTAGAATCAGACGCAAATTTTCTTAAAATATTTAAAGCTGCTTGGACGGGCGTGGTCCAGCTCAGGTAAGCCGGAGACGGACCAGACAGGTAAGTTGCGGGCATCACCTGAATATCGACAGATCCTAGATGACGGCGGCCACGCTGCGCAGGATCGGCTGCAGGCGTACGAGACCGATGTCCTCGCGTTCGAAGCGGCTGCCGACCTTGGTCAGCTTGGCCAGCACCTGCTCGCCCTCCTCGGGTCCGATCGGGGCGATGACGATGCCGCCGCTCGACAATTGATCGAGCAGGAAGCGCGGCAGGCTGTCGAAGGCCGCCCACGCGACGATACGGTCGAACGGCGCTTCATTGGCCAGTCCGTTGGAGCCGTCCGCCTGGCGCACGATGACATTGCCGATGCCGAGCGCCTCGAAGCGCTGTTTGGCCTGCTCGACCAGCGTCTTGTAGCGATCGATGGTGACGACGCGCGCGGCGAGCCGCGACATCACCGCCGCCGTGTAGCCCGACCCGGTGCCGATCTCGAGCACCCGGTTGCCCGGCTCGATGGCAAGTGCTGCGATCACCGCAGCCTGCAGATCGGCGCCCTCGATCGCCTCGCCGCATTCGATCGGCAGCATGCGGTCCGACCAGGCGATCGGATGGAACTGTGCGGAAAGGAAGCCGCGCCGCGGCGTCGCCTCGAAGGCGGCGATCAGCGCCTTCGGCACCACGCCCTTGCCACGCAGGCGGAGCAGGAAAGCGGCGAAGCCTTCGCGGTCATCGGCCGTCGGACCATGGTTCAGGTTCATGCGAGCGCCTTGGTTAGTTGATCGCGGATTTCGTGCGCTGTTAGATCGAGCTGCAGCGGCGTCACCGACACCAGCCGGTTGCGCATGGCATGGAGATCAGTGCCTTGCTTGCCCTCGACCGGCTCGCGGCCGAAGCGCAGCCAATAATAGGGAAGCCCGCGGCCGTCGCGGCGCTCGTCGACCCACAGGCTGTGGACGAGCTTGCCTTGCGAGGTGACCACCGTGCCGGCGATCTCTTCGGGAAGGCAATTCGGAAAATTGACGTTGAGCAGCACGCCATCCGGCAGCGGCATGGCGACCAGTTTTTTGAGCAGCGCCGGCGCCAGCGCCTCGGTGGTCTCGTAAGGGACGAGGCGATCCTCGCCGACATAGGAATAAGCCTGGCTGAGCGCGATCGAGCGCACGCCGAGCAATGCGCCTTCCATGGCGCCGGCAACGGTGCCCGAATAGGTGACGTCGTCGGCGATGTTGGCGCCGGAATTGACCCCGGACAGGATCAGGTCTGGTGCTGCGGGCAGGATTTTTTTTACGCCCATGATGACGCAGTCGGTCGGCGTGCCGCGCACGGCAAAGTGCTTTTCGCCGATCTTTCTCAGGCGCAGCGGCTCCGAGATCGACAGCGAATGCGCATAGCCGGACTGATCCTGCTCCGGCGCCACCACCCAGACATCATCCGACAGCGTGCGGGCGATGCGTTCGAGCGATGCAAGGCCCTCGGCATGGATGCCGTCATCATTGGTCAGGAGGATGCGCATTATCTCGATTCGATCTTTTCCAGACCGCCCATGTAAGGCCGAAGCGCTTCAGGAATGGTTACGCTGCCATCCTCATTCTGGTAGTTTTCGATGACGGCAATAAGGGCGCGGCCGACGGCGGTGCCGGAACCGTTCAGCGTGTGGACGAAGCGGTTGCCCTTGCCGTCCTTATCCTTGTAGCGGGCATCCATGCGCCGCGCCTGGAAATCGCCACAGACCGAGCAGGACGAAATCTCGCGATAGGCGTTCTGGCCCGGCAGCCAGACCTCGATGTCATAGGTCTTGCGCGCGCCAAAGCCCATGTCGCCGGTGCACAGCGTCACGGTGCGGAACGGCAGGCCGAGCCGCTTCAGCACTTCCTCAGCGCATTCGGTCATCCGATCGTGCTCGGCAAGCGAGGTGTCCTGGTCGGTGATCGACACCAGTTCGACCTTGTAGAACTGGTGCTGGCGCAGCATGCCGCGCGTATCGCGCCCGGCCGAGCCCGCTTCCGAACGGAAGCACGGCGTCAGCGCGGTATAGCGCAGCGGCAGTCTTTCATGCGGCGTGATGTCTTCGCGCACGAGATTTGTCAGCGGCACTTCGGCGGTGGGAATGAGGCCAAGCCTGCCGTCCCCATGCGGGGCGAAGAACAGATCCTCCTCGAACTTCGGCAGTTGCCCGGTGCCGAAAAGCGCTTCGTCGCGCACCATCAGCGGCGGCTGGACCTCCTCGTAGCCATGCTCGGTCGTATGCAGGTCCAGCATGAACTGGCCGAGCGCGCGCTCCATCCGTGCCAGTCCGCCCTTGAGCACCGTGAACCGCGAACCGGACAGTTTCGCCGCCCGCTCAAAATCCATCATGCCGAGCGCTTCGCCGATCTCGAAATGCTCCTTCACCCAGTTCGGGCGGGCCGGCACCTTGCCGACGGTGCGCTTGACGACGTTGTCGTGCTCGTCCTTGCCGACCGGCACGTCGTCGAACGGCACGTTGGGCAGCACCGCCGATGCGTCGTTCAGCGCGTTGTCGAGCTCGCGTTCGCGCGCCTCGCCGTTCTGGATGAAGGCCTTGATCTCGCCGACCTCGGCCTTCAGTCTTTCGGCAAGGGCGGCGTCGCCCGAGCGCATGGCGTTGCCGATTTCTCTCGAGGCGGCGTTGCGGCGCTCCTGCCTGGTCTGCAGCTCGGTCAGATGTTCGCGCCGCGCCTCGTCCCTGGCGATCAGATCATCGACCGTGGACTCCGCCTCCGCAGCCGACCACGAGCGCTTCTGGAGCGCCTCGACAAGGGCCATCGGATGGTCGCGAATCCATTTGATGTCAAGCATGGTCTGTTCGTCCTCAAGTAGGCTAGAGGGGGCGTAAACCGCATCCTTGACCGATGCAAGATGTGAAGATCGAGTTCCCTCGCGCCCCGCGCTGTCCCGCAAACCTCAAGATAACGGCGATGCCGCTAGGTCGACGACGCGTCCGCCGGCTTCTCGGCCGCCGCTTCCGCAGCCTCCCGCTTCTCGCGCGCCAGACGTTCCCGTTCCTTGCTGCGCTCGATCAGCCGGGCCGACCAGATCGAGACCTCGTAGAGAAGGATCGTGGGAACGGCCAGGCCGATCTGGCTTATCGGGTCGGGCGGCGTCAGAATAGCCGCGACGACGAAAGCGATGACGATTGCCCATTTGCGCTTTTCGACCAGCGCCTCGGACGACAGCATGCCCACCCGCGTCATCAGGCTGGTCACCACCGGCAACTGGAACACCAGCCCGAAGGAGAAGATCAGCGTCATGATCAGGCTGAGATATTCCGACACTTTCGGCAGCAGCGAAATCTGCACCTGGTCGTCGGTGCCGGCCTGCTGCATGGCGAGGAAGAACCACATCACCATCGGCGTGAAGAAGAAATAGACCAGCGACGCGCCCATCAGGAACAGGATCGGCGAAGCGATCAGGAACGGCAGGAAGGCGTTGCGTTCATTCTTGTAGAGGCCGGGCGCGATGAATTTGTAGATCTGGGTGGCGATCAGCGGAAAGGCGATCACCATGCCGCCGAACATCGCCAGCTTGACCTGGGTGAAGAAGAATTCCTGCGGCGCCGTGTAGATCAGCTCGACCTTGTGCGGGTCGAGCCCTGCCCATTGCGTCGCCCATTTGAACGGGATGACCAGCAGGTTGAACAACTGCTTGGCGAAGAAGAAGCAGAACAGGAAGGCGACGAAGAACCCGCCGATCGACCACATCAGCCGCCGGCGCAACTCGATCAGATGCTCCATCAGCGGAGCCGCCGACTTGTCGATCTCGTCCTTTTCCGAAATGCTCACTTGGCGGCTCCCGCCGTCTTTTTGGCGGCTGCGGCCGGCTTCTTAACCGTTGCTGGTGCGGGCTTCGGCTCGGCCTTTTTAGCCGCGGTCTTTGTCACAGCAGGTTTTGCCGCTGGCTTCGCTGCGGCCTTGGAGGCCGGCATCGCTTTCGCTGGCGCGGCACCCGTCTTCGCCGCCGAGGCCTTTGGCGATGCGGCCGGCGCCGCCGTCGCGACAGGCGGTGTCACCGAACCATCGGTCATCGCCGGAAAGGTCGGCGCCGCCGGCGCCGCTTCCGGGGCATCGACGCCCGGCAGCACCGTCGCGCCATTGTTCAGCTCGGTATCCTGCGGCGTCGAAGCAGCCGGCGCGACCGGGTCTGCGGCCGGCTTCGGCTTCATCACCGCGTCGACGCCTGAACGGACGTCGGCCGCCGCCTGCTCGAACGGGTTGAGCTGTTTCCTGATCTCGGCGGCCGGGTTGAGGCTTCTGAGTGAATCGACCGACTTCTTGACGTCGTCAAGCTCGGCCTCCTTCAGCGCATCGTTGAACTGTTTCTGGAAGTCGGCGGCCATGCCGCGCATCTTCGCCGTCGTGCGGCCAAAAGTGCGCAGCATCTTGGGCAAATCCTTGGGCCCGACGACCACGATCATGACGATCGCGATCACCAGCATCTCGGTCCAGCCGATGTCGAACATGGCGATACGTTCCGACTAAAGTTTTGGGCTCAGCTCTTGCTGGCCTTTTCCTTCGCTGCCGAAACGGTTTCGTCCGCACGGTGCTCGACGGTGCGCTTGTCCTCAGCAACCTCGTCGTCGGCGATGCCCTTCTTGAAGCTCTTGATACCCTTGGCCATGTCACCCATCAGCTCGGGAATCTTGCCGCGACCGAATACCAGCAGCACGATCACCAGCACGATCAGCCAATGCCAAATCGAAAATGAACCCATAACAATCTCTCTCGAAAGTTTTCTCTGACGATGATCTATGCGCTTTCGCGCCGGGATTCAAACACAACCGCGACAGAGTTTATAAATGAGTGGCCGAAGTCACGCAGTTTCGGCGCCTCAGCCCGCTACCTATCGGCGCAGCCGCTAAATACCATCGCTTTCGGCACGTCGTTTGCGGTCAATCTTCCTCGACACGCGGCGTCAACAGGCCGAGTTCCTCAAGGTCGATGTCGGTCAGCGGATCCTCGTCATCGGTCAGCACGTCCGGGTCGGCCGGCGGCATCGGAATGGAAAAATTCGACGGCATGCGGCCCGAAAGCAGCCCGGCACCCTTCAATTCCTCCATGCCTGGGAGATCGCGAATCTCCTCCAACGCGAAATGGTCGAGGAAGATGTCGGTGGTGCCGTAGGTGACGGGACGGCCGGGCGTGCGGCGCCGGCCGCGCATCTTCACCCATTCGGTCTCCATCAGCGTGTCCAGCGTGCCCTTCGAGGTCTCGACGCCTCTGATATCCTCGATCTCGGCGCGCGTCACCGGCTGGTGGTAGGCGATGATCGCCAGCACTTCGAGCGCCGCACGGGAAAGCTTCTTCTGCTGCACCGTGTCGCGGCTCATCAGGAAAGCGAGATCGCCGGCGGTGCGGAACGCCCAGGCATCGCCAACGCGCACCAGATTAACGCCGCGCCGCGCATAAATCTGCTGCAGTTCAGCCATCGCCGCGGCAATATTGATGCCGTCGGGCAGGCGCCCGGCAAGCTGCCTTTCGCTGACCGGCTCGGCGCTGGCGAACACGATCGCCTCGGCCATGCGCACGGCCTCTGCCATATGCAGCCGCTCGCCAGGATTCTGGGACAAGTTCTGGGCCTGACTTTCTGCCGGCACCTCGGCGAGCACGCCGTCTTCGGTCTCGTCGTCGACCTTGAACGGAATGACCGAAGCGTTGGTACGCTCGCTCATGATGCCACCTCAACTGCCCTGATGCCTTGCGCACGACCGCGCAGATAGAGCGGCGCGAACACGTCGTCCTGCCGCATTTCCATTTTGCCTTCGCGCACCAGCTCCAGCGTCGCCGCAAACGAACTGGCAATCGCGGTACGCCGCTCGTCCGGGTCGGTCAGATATTCGACCAGGAAACGGTCCAGCGCCGTCCAGTCGGCAAGCGTGCCGATCAGTCTGTTCAGGATGTCGCGCGCATCCTTGAGCGACCACACACCGCGCCTGGCGATCGTCACATTGGTGATCGCCTGCTTCTGGCGTTGCGCCGCATAGGCGGTCAGCAGATCGTAGAGCGAGGCCGAATAGGCGTTGCGTTTCTCGACGATGACCATTTCCGGCATGCCGCGGGCGAACACGTCGCGCCCGAGCCGATTGCGATTGACCAGGCGTGCCGCCGCGTCACGCATCGCTTCCAGCCGCTTCAACCGGAATTGCAGCACCGCCGCCAGTTCCTCGCCGCTTTCACCGTCGTCGCCGGGTTGCTTGGGGATCAAAAGCTTCGACTTGAGAAACGCCAGCCACGCCGCCATCACCAAATAGTCGGCGGCAAGCTCCAGCCTGAGCGCCCTCACCTTTTCGACGAAGGCCAGATATTGCTCGGCAAGCGCCAGGATCGAGATGCGCGACAGATCGACCTTCTGGTTGCGGGCAAGATGCAGCAGAAGATCGAGCGGGCCCTCGAAACCGTCGACATCGACGACCAGCGCGGGATCGCCGGTCAGCCGCGAATCGTCGTTCTCGGCCCAAAGACGGTCCATCGGTGCGGCCTTGCCGGCCTTGCTGTCCAACGTTTCCGCCACTTCCTGTCGCGTCCTTTGCTTCTATCTTCTTGTTTGACCGTGATCTGTTCCGAAAAACCGGCTCCCTCCGTTCGGCATCATGGTCTAGGTCACCGCATCGAAATAGGTGGCGAATTCGGCGCGTATCTCGGCTTCATCAGCCCGATCGCGGTTCTTGATATAGGTCAGCGCCCGTTGCGCGCGTTGCAGCGACGTGCCTTCAAGCCCCATTGTGCGCGACGCAATGCCGACCATCTCCTCGAAAACGCCGTTGCAGTGAAGGACCAGATCGCAGCCCGCCGCAAGGATCGCCGCCGCCTTTGTCGGGAAATCCCCAGAAAGTGCCTTCATCGAGGTGTCGTCGCTCATCAGCAGCCCGTCGAAACCGATTTCGCCGCGGATGATCTCGTCGATGACCTTGCCGGAGGTGGTGGCCGGGTTCTTCGGGTCGATCGCGCTGTAGACGACATGCGCCGTCATCGCCATCGGCAAATGATTGAGCTCCCTGAACGGGGCGAAATCATGCCGCTGCAAGTCGCTCATCGAGGCATCGACGGTCGGCAGTTCGAAATGCGTGTCGGCAAAGGCCCGTCCATGCCCGGGAATATGCTTCATCACCGGCAGCACGCCTCCCGACATCAGGCCCTCCGCCGCGGCGCGGCCCAGTTCGATGACGGCACGAGGCTCCTTGCCATAGGCGCGCGCGCCGATGACGTCGCTGGCGCCCTCGATCGGCACGTCGAGCACCGGCAGGCAATCAGCCGTGATACCGTAGCGCAGCAGGTCGAAAGCATGCAGCCGCGCCATCAGCCATACTGCGCGGTTGCCGGCATCGTGGTCGTTGCGCCACAAGGCGCCGAGCGCGCCACCGGCCGGATAATTCGGTGCCAGCGGCGGCCGCAGGCGCTGCACACGGCCGCCTTCCTGGTCGATGAACACCGGGGCGTCCGGGCGCTCGACACAATCGCGCATCGCGGCGACCAGATCTCGGATCTGCTCGGCCTCGCCGATGTTGCGGGCAAACAGGATGAATCCCCACGGGCATTCGCTGCGATAGAAACTGATTTCATCGCGTGTGAGCGATTTCCCGGCGCAGCCAAGGATCATGGATTTTGATTCGGTCATGGGCGGGAGTTTAGAGCTTCACGCAGACAAAGGGAATCGCATCGAGCCACATCGCTCGAGCCGGAATCCCTTCCACACGAGGAACTCCTTCCACCATAGAAAACCGGCGTGGTCTGTGACCGCGCCGGTTCTTTCGGCCCAAGGGCGGGAGATTTGAAAATGGTTAGCGCGACACGAAACAGTTGCCGCCGGCAGCCTTGTAGTTGGTGCACAGGCTGATCGCATCGTTGCGCGACTTCGCCGGGACGCGAACGCGATAGAACGTTCCCTTGCCGGCGATCTCGGCCTTGACGATGTTGGCCGTGTGGCCGGAAAGCACGCTGCCATAGCGACGCTGCAGATCCTGATAGGTCGACTGGGCGCTTTCGACGGTCGGCTGCGAGGCGATCTGCATCGACCACGAGCCACCGCCGGTCGAGGCCGCCGCCGGACTGATGGACGCAACCTGGTCGGGCTTGACCTCACCGACGACGTCGACCGGCTGGTCGGACGGACGCTGCGGCGCCACCGGAACCGTGGCCGGCGTGTTGGCAGGCTGGTTGGTTTGAGCTTCAGCCTCAGCCGTGGGCACGGCGGCCAGATTGACTGCTTCCGGCGTGGCGGTTTCGGCCCGGTCGCCGGCCACTGGGTCGCCGCCCAACAGGTCGCCACTTGCCTGGTCGGCAACAGACGCTACGGTACCGGTCTGCGCCGCTTCGCCGGCCTGACCCGCCGGGGCCACAAGCTGCGGCGCTGGATCGACAGGCTCGACGGCAGCCACCTGCGATGCCGCAGGCGCCGGATCCTCGCGCGCAACCAGTGAACCATCAGATTTGACCACCATGGTTCTCACCTTGCGTGGCGCAACGGCGACGACATCCGGCTCGATGCCCTGCTCGGCCTCTTGCAGAACCTGGGCGATACGATCCTCGGACTTGGGTGCCGGCGCGGCGGCGTCGGCATTCCCGGCCGCTTGCGTGCCGCCGGCCGCTTGCGTGCCGCCGGCCGCTTGCGTGCCGCCGGCCGCTTGCGTGCCGCCGGCCGCATCGGCGGCTTCAGCCGTGTCGATGTCGTCGGGCGAAAGATCGACCACACGGCTCTGCGGCGGTTCCTTGGCCGCCACGTCCACCGGCTCTTCGGTGTTGGTGACCAGTTTTTCCTGGACCGGTTCGGCAGGCCTCGCGCCCCCCTTGGCCACGGCGTCGTAAACCTTGTTGTCCTGGTTCGGCACGACGGTGCCGCCCGGGTTTTCCGGCCTGACCTTGATCGGTGCGTTGTCCGCCTTGACGATGACCGGCGCATCGGTGCCGCCGTTGCCGCCGAAAGACAGCGCGAAGGCGCCGAGACCGCCGGCGATCGCCACGGCGCCGACGACTGCGGCGACCAGCAGGCCGCGGCTCCGGGGCCTCGCGGCATCCTGCTCGGCCAGGCCTGGAACCGACATGGCCTCATCCAGTTCGGGGTCGTAGTCGAGTTCGTCCAGGGCAAAGTCGTTGGCTTGCACTTGCGAAACCGGTCGGCCGCTGGGCAAGTCGCCCAGATCGAAGCCGCTGGCGGCATCGGCGTAAGAGGCATTGACGGGCGATACTGCGGGTCTCGCCGCATAGGTTCGCGTTTCAACGCGGTCGGACTCATGGCCTGACTGGAACCCTGCCCTCGGCTGGGGTCCGGCCCCCGGCTTGAATCCGGTATTGTAGGATTCGTCGTCATAGGCCGCGCTGCGCGCCGGCCCGGCAGCGACGTCCACGGCATTCATTTCCGAGAGAAGGTTGGCGAACTCGGTATCGAGATCGTCATAGGCAGGCGCCGGCAGTTCGTCTTCATTGGAGTCGAGTTCCGGAATATCGAGGTCGTCCGCCAGCGCCACGACGCGCTCGGGCACATCGACCGTCTCGACATCGGGCATCTCGTCATATGCAGAGGCTTGTTCGCTTTGCACTGGCGCAGGCGCCGCATCGGCGGCATCGCCTTCAGCTGGCTCATCATGATAGGCCGGCTCATCCTGATAGGAGGGTGCCGCAGCCGTTGGCGGTGTCGTTGTTTCTGTGGTCGCCGAAGCCGTCGGCTGGGCTGCAAAGGCAGGCTGCGGCTGTGCGACCGGCGTTACGCGGCTCCACGAACGGGCCGGCGCAGGCGCGGCGGAGGGTGCCGTCATCCAGCTGAGCGAATCATTCGGATCCTGCTGTGGAGCGGCGGCCGCAACGTCATCGCCATGATCCAGACCGATGTCCTTGGCGAAGGCGGCGTGCAATGCATCGTCGTCGAAATCGATATCAGCCGGTCCGGCAGCATCTTCAGCGCCGAAATCATGGCCCACGAGCCCGTCGAGGAGAACGGTGTCGAGATCGGCGTCGGCGGCCTGGACCGCGTCTTCATTCGACTGCTCCGAAAGGTCTTGCTCGTCAAGGCTCCCGGCCAGTTCGTCGGTGGGATCCACTGGTTCGTCGGCGGCTTCTCCAGCCGCGGCTACAGGTTGCTGGACCATGGCGGCCGCGGACGCTGCCACCGGGGCAGCCCGTGCGCTCATGGTGCCCAACAGCGCGTTCAATTCGTCTTCGAGGCTCCGCTCCTCAGCGACGGCGGCTGGCGCCGTCGGTTCGGCTGCAACGCCGGGGGCCCGAGTAGCCGGCTCCTCGGCTTCATCGGCAAGCGTGTCGTCCAAGCTCAATTCAAGGTCGTCGTCCAACGCATGTTCCGGGGTCGCGGCGGAAGGCTCGTCGTCGTTGGCGGCGATAGAATCCGGCTCGTCAATTTCCGGCTCGTCGACTTCGATCGGCTCAGCCGTGCAAATGTCGAAATCCATGTCGACGTCATCCATGGCGACGTCGGCCATAGTGTCGTGTTCGGCAAAGTCCTCGTCGGACTCATCCGAAACGGCCCAAACAGCCGCAGCGGGAGCCTCGACAGCGGCCTCGATCGGCTCATGCTCGTCGAGCGTCCGCTCGTCTTCGAGCGAGCTTGCGACGGCGTTGTCGAATTCATCGTCGAACCCGGATTCGGCGGCCGGCGCGGCGATGTCGGCGGCTTCGGCAGCCTGCTCCACCTGCACGTGCTCGTCGAGCGTCAGCTCGTCTCCGAGCGAGCTTGCGACGGCGTTGTCGAATTCATCGTCGAAGGCGGGGTCAGCGGCCGGCGCGGAGATGTCGGCGACGGTATTCTGTTCGTCCGTCGCATCGTCGTCCAGCCGGAAATCCTGTTCGAGCGACGCAGAGAGTTCGTCGTTTACCGGCAAATCGTCTTCGAACGGCGACACGTCTTCGAGCGAACTGGCGATCGCATGGTCAAAATCGTCGTCGAACGCCGCTTCAACAGCCGGCGCGGATACTTCGGCAACACCGGAACCCAGGTCGGCGGCGGCAACGACATGGGCAGTTTCGTCCGCCGTGTCGTCGTCCAGCCGGAAATCCTGTTCGAGCGACGCGGCAAGCCTGTCGTTCCCTAGCCTGTCGTTCCCAAGCTCGTCGTTCCCAAGCCCGTCGTCCACGGGCAAATCGTCTTCGAATAGCGACACGTCTTCGAGCGAACTGACGAGCGCTTCGTCGAAATCGTCGTCGAAAGCAGCTTCAGCAGCCGAGGAAGTTCCGGCAACGCCAGAGCGAACATCGTCGATAGCAACGGCATCGGCGATTTCGTCTACCGCATCGTCGTCGAGCAGGAGATCCTGTTCGAGCGACGCGACAAGCTCGTCGTCGATTGGGTCAGTAGCAGCCGCGTCGAAAGCCGGCTCGCGAAGCTCGGCTGCGCTGTCATTGGCGTCGCCGCCGAATTCGCCCATCAGTTCCTTCTCGAGGTCGATGCCGAAATCGCCGTCGTCCGCTGGCTGACTTGCTGCAGCCGCCGTCGACTGGGCCTGCGGCTTGACCGGCTGGCGCGGGTCGAAGCCCATGATCCTGGTCAGTTCCGCGAACGGATCATCGTTGGCGATATCGTTTTGGGCGGCTGCTTTCAGCTGGGTTCTGTCTGCCATTATTGTTCCCGAACTCGCACTCATTCGGACGCCGTGGACGTCGCGCAGGGTTGGCCCTTACCAGCGCAATGTGGGCAAAAGGTGACAGGTTTTTTAGTCAAACCTAACGCATTTCGGTGGGCGCATCGGCTCCGATCAGCGTCAGGCCGGACGTCAAAACGTCCGAAACAGCCTGCACCAGCCCTAGTCTGGCATGGGTCAATTGTCGGTCGTTAACCTTAACAAAACGTAAGTCGGGATTTTCGGTGCCGCGGTTCCAATGTCCGTGGAAGCTGGAGGCGAGATCGTAGAGGTAGAATGCCAGCCGGTGCGGCTCGAGCGCAAGTGCCGCGGATTCGATCAGCCGCGGATATTCGGCAAGCTTCCTGATCAGGCCGATCTCGCCTTCGTCGGTCAGCGAAGCGGTAGCGGCGGCCAGCCGATTGCGGTCGAAATTGGCCTCGCCCAGCTGTTCGCTCGCCTGCCGGAACACCGAATGGCAGCGCGCCGAGGCGTACTGGACGTAGAACACCGGATTGTCCTTCGACTGCTCGGTCACTTTGGCGAAGTCGAAATCGAGCGGCGCATCGTTCTTGCGGTAGAGCATCATGAAGCGGATCGGGTCGCGACCGACCTCCTCCACCACTTCGCGCAGCGTTACGAAATCGCCCGACCGCTTCGACATGCGCACCGGCTCGCCCTCGCGAAAAAGCTTTACCAACTGGCAAAGCAGCACGGTGAGCTTCACCTCGTCGCCGGAAATCGCCCGGGCGAGCGCTTCCAGGCGCTTCACATAACCGCCATGATCGGCGCCAAGCACATAGATTAGCTCGACGAAACCGCGATCGACCTTGTCCTTCAGATAGGCGACGTCCGCGGCAAAATAGGTGAAGGTGCCGTCCGACTTGACCAGCGCCCGGTCCATGTCGTCGCCGACCGCTGTCGAGCGGAACAGCGTCTGCTCGCGATCCTCCCAGTCGTCCGGCTTCTCGCCCTTGGGCGGCGGCAGCTTGCCCTTGTAGATATGGCCCTTGAGGGTCAGGTCATTGATCGCCGAGCGGATTTTCCGGGCGTTGTCGGCGTGTAGGGTGCGCTCCGAGAAAAAGACGTCGTGATGCACATTGAGCAGCGCCAGATCCTCACGGATCATTGCCATCATCGCGTCGATCGTCCTGTCCTTGACAATGGCAAGCGCTTCCTCATCCGGCATCTGCAGCAAGGAACGGCCAAATTCGCTTACCAGAGCCTGGCCGACCGGCACGAGATAGTCGCCTGGATAGAGCCCGGCAGGAATCTCGCCGATGTCGTCGCCGAGCGCCTCGCGGTAACGCAGCATGACCGAGCGGCCGAGCACGTCGATCTGCGAACCAGCGTCGTTGATGACATATTCCTTGATCACGTCATAACCGGCGAAGGCCATCAGATTGGCGAGCGCATCACCCACCACCGCGCCGCGGCAATGGCCGACATGCATCGGTCCGGTCGGGTTGGCCGAGACATATTCGACATTGGCCTTCTTGCCGCCGCCAACGGTCGAGCGGCCGTAATTGCGGCCTTCGCCGAGCAGCGCAGTCAGATGCACCTGCCAGAACGCGTCCTTGAGCCTGAGATTGACGAAGCCCGGACCGGCAACGTCTGCAGCGGCGATGTCCGGGTCGGCGCGCAGCGCTTGCGCCAGCCTTTCAGCCAGTGCGCGCGGCGGCTGGCCGGTCGGCTTGGCCAGCACCATTGCCGCATTGGTCGCCAGGTCGCCATGGCTGGCGTCGCGTGGCGGCTCGACGGCGACGCGCAACAAGTCCAGCGAACCGCCGTCTTTGTCTTTCAAATCAAGCGCTTCGACGGCCTTTATAATTCGCGCGTTGAAATCGGCGAAGATGTTCATTGGTGTGGCCCTGGCTCTGGCGGCTTTGCGGGAAACCGGTCTATTGGCCGGCAAAATCGAGCCCCGCCTAGCTTAATTCAGGCGTATGGTCAAACAAACGGCGGTGTTCCTTCAAAGCGTAGGTATCCGTCATGCCCGCCAGGAAATCGGCGACGCTGCGCGCCTTGATGCGATCATCAGCCCGGTCGAGCCCTTCGCGCCAGCCATCGGGCATGGCGCGCGGATCGGCGAAATAGACCTCGAACAGGTCGTTGACGATCTGCTCGGCCTGGTTGCGCACGCGCACGACTTCGCTGTGTCGATAGAGATGCTTGTAGAGAAAGGCTTTCAATTCCTCTTCGAAAGCGGCCATTTCGGCTGAAAAGGTCACCATCGTCTCGCCTGCCGCCCTCACCGCGTCGGCGCTGTCCGGCTTAATGCGGGCCAGATTGGCGGTGGTGGAGACGATGACATCCTCGACCATCATCGTGATCTGCCGGCGCATCAGTTCGTGCCCTGTCCTCACATCGTCCAGCGCCGGATAGCGCTGACGCACGCCGTCGAGGATCGAGCCGGGCAGCGAAACCTTTTCCAGCATGTCCAATTTCAGAAGGCCCGACCTCAGGCCGTCATCGATGTCATGGCTGTTGTAAGCGATGTCGTCGGCGATCGCCGCGCACTGCGCCTCGATGCCGGCGAAGCGGTCGAGCTCGAGGTCGTGCAGCTCCGAATAGTCGCGGATCGCTTGCGGCACCGGCCCCTTCAGCCCGTTTCCGCTGGCGTCGGTCAGCGGTCCGTTGTGCTTGACCAGCCCCTCCAGCGTCTCCCAGGTGAGGTTCAGCCCGTCGAATTCGGCATAGCGGCTCTCCAGCCGCGTCACCACGCGCAGCGACTGTGCATTGTGGTCGAAGCCGCCCCAGGCCGCCATCTTCTGGTTCAGCGCATCCTCGCCGGTATGGCCGAAGGGCGTGTGGCCGAAATCGTGCACCAGCGCCACCGCCTCTGCCAGGTCCTCGTCGCCGCGCAGCGCCCGCGCCAGGGCGCGCGCGATCTGCGCCACCTCGATCGAATGCGTCAGCCGGGTGCGGTAATGGTCGCCCTCATGCGCGACGAACACCTGCGTCTTGTGCTTCAGCCGGCGGAAGGCCGTCGAATGGATGATGCGGTCGCGGTCGCGCTGGAACGGCGTCCGGGTCGGGCTCTCCACCTCGTCGAACAGCCGCCCGCGCGACTTTGCCGGATCGCAGGCATAGGCGGCGCGTGGCCGATAGCCGAATCCGATGTCGCCCAACTCATTTGTCATCGCCCCAACCGATTTCCATAGCCCCAACCAATTTCCATAGCCCCGCCAATTTCCATAGCCTACGCCGCAGTTGACTTGCCCCCTCGCGCTTCATACCTATCATGTGAAACCGAAAGCAAGGTGACGCCCATGGGCGCTGATGCCAAGACCGCCATGAAAGTCGAGATGACCGACGCCGCCGCCAAGCGGATTTCCAAGATTGTGTCTGGCGAAGCCGGCAAGACGGCGCTGCGCGTTTCGGTCGAGGGCGGCGGCTGTTCCGGCTTTTCCTACAAGTTCGACCTGGTCGACACCCGCAACGATGACGACGTCGCCATTGAGAAGGACGGCGCCACCGTGCTGATCGACGACCTCTCGCTGGTTTATATGGGTGGCTCGGTGATCGATTTCGTCGACGATCTGATGGGCCAGTCGTTCCAGATCAGGAACCCGAATGCGGTCGCCTCGTGCGGCTGCGGCACCAGCTTCAGTATTTAGGGAATGCCTACCATTAGCGCGGTCCGTCAGGTCGCGCTTTCAGCCGGGCGCGATCTCGATGCAACGCTGGCGTTCTGGCAGGATGTGCTTGGCATGGCCGTGCACGTGCGCTTCGATCCGCCTGGCATCGCCTTCATCATGGCCGGCGATGTGCGGCTGCTGTTCACCGATGGCCTGCCGGCCGGCACCGTCTATCTCGACATTTCGGGCCTTGACGATTTCCACGCCTCGGCAAAAGCCGCCGGTGTCCCCTTCACCGCGCCGCCGATGCTCGTCCACCGCGACACCGAGGGCCTGTTCGGGCCGGCGGGGGAAAGCGAATGGATGGCCTTCCTAAAGGATCCGGCAGGCAATACGATCGGCCTCGTCGAACGCCATCCGCCTGAACAGCAATGAGGCCGTCATGAAAATCGTCACCTGGAACATCAATGGCGTTCGGGCCCGTATCGGCAATTTGACCCACTGGCTGACGGAAAGCGCGCCCGATATTGCCTGCCTGCAGGAGATCAAGACGGTCGACGAGCAGTTTCCGCGGGCCGAGATCGAGGCGCTTGGCTACAACGTCGAAATCTATGGCCAAAAGGGTTTCAACGGCGTCGCCATCCTGTCGAAGCTGCGCTTCGACGAGGTCATCAGGGGCCTGCCGGGCGACGATGCCGACGATCAGGCGCGTTTCATCGAGGGCGTGTTCTCGACCGACAAGGGCGCGTTGCGCGTTGCCTCGCTGTACTTGCCGAACGGCAATCCGATCGATGACGAGAAGAAGTTCTCCTACAAGCTGTCCTGGATGGCGCGGCTGGAGCGCTGGGCCGAGGAACGGCTCTCGCTCGAAGAGGCGCTGGTGCTGGCCGGCGACTACAATGTCATCCCCGAACCGATCGATGCGAAGTTCCCGGAGAACTGGCTCGGCGATGCGCTGTTCCAGCCGCAGACCAGGCAGGCGTTCCGCCGGCTGAAGAACCTCGGCTTCACCGAAGCCGTGCGCGCGGTCAGCGACTCGCCGGACATTTTTACGTTCTGGGACTATCAGGCCGGCGCCTGGCAGAAGAACAACGGCATCCGCATCGATCACTTGCTGCTCTCGCCCGAGGCCGCCAATCGCTTTTCCTCGGCCTCGATCGAAAAGCATGTGCGCGCCTGGGAAAAACCCTCGGACCACGTGCCGGTGGCCATCGAACTGGGTTTTGCGCCAATCTGATCATTTCGGGGCGCGAACCGCCGGATTGCCGGTTGATAGACCGTCATATCGCCACAATCGGGGTTTCCGCTGCAATCCGGGTTCGGCCGGGGTTCAGGATGACGATCAGGTTTGCGATTTGCCCATGTGCCGCCGCGCTCGCCCTCGCGGCAACGTCGGCGTTTGCCAATCCTGCATGCCTGGCCAACGGAACATCATTCCAGATCGGCCAGGTCGCCTGCCTGACGCTTTCCGGCCGGAGCCATCTCGCCCGCTGCGACATGGTGCTCAACAACACGTCATGGACAAGGATCCGCGACGATTGTCCTAAAACCAAGCTGGCGCCGCCGGCCACGCCGATTTCAACGCCGGAGTCCGGTCCCGTTCCAACGCAACCGACCGAGAATTGATCTCGTTTTTTTCTTTTCGAGATCCCCACTCTTCCTGACTATTGACCCAGTCTTTCCTGGCTGTTGGTTTCGCGACTACCGGTCGCCGCCACCCTTGGTGAGGATGTCGTCGGCCAGCGAAATCGCGGTGCGGCGGTCGGCCTCGCCTGCGGCGGCGAACGCCTCTTCCTGCATGCCGCGTATCCATGGCTGGTCGGAAGGCGCGGCTCGTTCAAGCGCCGCGGTCATCATCGCCAGCCCCCGAACGATCTTGCCGCTCTGGAAGAGCAGATGGCCGAGCGTCGCCTGCGCGCCGGCATGGCCCTTTTCCGCAGCGAGTTGAAACCAGCGTCCGGCCTGCTTGATGCTCGCCTTGACGCCGCCCTTGCCGTTCAGGAAGATCTGGCCCATCTCGAACTGGGCATTCGGGTTGCGGTAGTTGGCGGCGGCGCGCATGTAGTACTCCTGGGCCGCCACCTCGTTCTCTTTGATCGGGCTGCCGGGGATGCCCTTCCTCAGATAGTCGCCGAGCGCCACGAGCGCATCCGAGACATAGCTCTCTTCGGGCGAGCCGGGCTCGACGTCCTGGTCGACGATCTCACTGAAGAACTTGAAGGCCGCGTAGTCGTCGCGCTCGACGCCGTCGCCCTCGGCATACATGCGCGCAAGCTTCCATGTGGCGCCGATCTGGCCGTTTTCGGCCGCGTATTTATAAGCCTCCGCAGCCTGCTCCTTGCGGCCGTTCTTGTAGGCGGAGAAGCCGAACTGGAACACTGCCCACGGGCTCGACTGCGGCTTCACGCCGGTCTTGTCGTCGAACACCTTGTCGTCGAAGGCCATGGCCTGGCCCGCGGCGCCCAAGGTCGCGCCGAAAGTGGCGATCGCGACCAGTGCCGAAATGACAGACAGCCTCAGCAACTCAGATATCCGCATAACAATGTGTTTCTCTCGCACCACCGGGATGGGTGACCGCCCCGTCGCGGGCAGGCCCTACCGTTTGTGCATATTTCCAGATCGCGCCCGACTGATAGTCGGTCGCGCGCGCCTTCCATGCCTTTGCCCTGGTCGCCAGTTCGGTGTCGGACAGCGCCACCTCGATGGTGCCGTTCACCGCATCGATCGAGATCAAGTCGCCATCCCTGAGCAGCCCGATCGGGCCACCCACGGCGGCTTCCGGCCCGACATGGCCGATGCAGAAACCGCGTGTCGCGCCCGAAAAACGCCCGTCGGTGATGAGAGCCACCTTGCCGCCCATGCCCTGGCCATAGAGAGCCGCCGTCGTCGACAGCATTTCGCGCATGCCCGGACCGCCGCGCGGTCCCTCGTAGCGGATCACGAGGACCTCGCCTTCGCTGTAGCTGCGATCCGTAACCGCCTGGAAACATTCCTCTTCCGAATCGAAGCAGCGTGCCGGGCCAGAGAATTTAAGCTCCGACATGCCCGCGACCTTCACGATCGCGCCTTCGGGGGCAAGGTTTCCCTTCAAGCCCACGACGCCACCCGTTCGGGTGATTGGTCGGTTGGCGGGACGGACCACATCCTGGCTATCATTCCAGGCAACGTGCTCCATATTTTCGGCTAAAGTGCGGCCGGTCACGGTCAGGCAGTCGCCATGCAGATAGCCGTGGTCGAGCAACGTCTTCATCAAGAGCGGAATGCCGCCGGCCTCGAACATGTCCTTGGCGACATATTTGCCGCCCGGCTTCAGGTCGGCGATATAAGGCGTCTTCTGGAAGATCCTGGCGACGTCGAACAGGTCGAACTTTATCCCCGCCTCATGCGCGATCGCCGGCAGATGCAGCGCCGCGTTGGTCGAGCCGCCGGTGGCCGAGACCACGGTCGCCGCATTCTCCAGCGCCTCCAGAGTGACGATGTCGCGCGGGCGGATATTTTTTGCAATCAGCTCCATGATCTTTTCGCCGGAGGCGAAATTGAAGCGGTCGCGCATCTCATAGGGCGCCGGCGCCCCGCAGGAATAGGGCAGCGCCAACCCGATCGCCTCGGCGACGGTGGCCATGGTGTTGGCGGTGAATTGGGCGCCACAGGAGCCGGCCGACGGACAAGCGGCTTGCTCGATTTCGAGGAGTTCGGCATCGCCGATCGTGCCGACCGAGTGCTGGCCGACGGCCTCGAACACATCCTGCACGGTGATCTGCCGGCCCTTGTAGGAACCGGGCAGGATCGAGCCGCCATAAATGAAGATCGACGGCACGTTGAGCCGCACCATGGCCATCATCATGCCGGGCAGCGACTTGTCGCAACCGGCAAGGCCGACCAGCGCATCGTAGCAATGGCCGCGCATGGTGAGTTCGACCGAATCGGCGATGACCTCGCGCGACACCAGTGACGATTTCATGCCCTGGTGGCCCATGGCGATGCCGTCCGTGACGGTGATGGTGCAGAATTCGCGCGGCGTGCCGCTAGCCGCGGCAACGCCCTTCTTGACCACCTGCGCCTGGCGCATCAGCGAGATGTTGCAGGGTGCCGCCTCGTTCCAGCAGCTGGCGACGCCGACCAGTGGCTGCGCGATCTCGGCCGCCGACAAGCCCATCGCATAAAGATAGGATCGGTGCGGCGCACGCGCCGGACCGACGGTCACATAGCGGCTGGGCAGCTTGGCCTTGGAGATGACTCTGGCGTTCATTCTCTTCCCTTGCCGCGAGCGGTGCGACCTGCCCCAACGCCGAGCCTTTTGGCATGCCCTGGGACGCATTCGAGGTGCGCCGGGTTTATGGCGGGAAGTAGGCAATGTCGGCGGGCGCGGTTGTGGCGCGAGGGTTGTTCAGAAACTGTTGCCAAAACATCACGATCGCGTGAGACAGAGGGAATCGGCGTCGTTGCAGCGCCGCCTGGTCGCGGGCAAGCCCCTCAAGCAAAAGGGCCGGGCATTGCCCGGCCCTTTTGCTGTTAAAAACAGATGTTTAGAACTTGACCTTAACCGAAGCTGAGCCAGCAAGGAGCAGATCGTCGTCATATGTGTAGGTGACGGCATTTGCCGTGTCGCCAACACCGGTGAAGGTCGACGACCCACTGGTCAGGACACCGATCGAGCCACCAAGTCTGACCTCGATCTTGTCGTTCGGCGAATAGGAGACGCCGCTGGCCACGGACCAGGTGTCCGACTGATAGCCGGAGGTCGTCGAGGTTCCACGATCCCAGGTCAGCGAAACCGCGGCCGACAACTGGTCGGTGAACTTGTGCGCTATGCCGCCCGAAACCGTCCAGCCGTCGCGATAGAGCAGGTCGAAGGAAACGGGCGAGTCTGGGGAGCCAGGTATGCCGCCGGTTATAGGGCTGCGGACACCTTGGATCGGAATTATGCCAAGCTTGCTCCATTCCTGCCAGCGGATAGAACCAAACGCCAGCCAGCCCGGCGCTATGCCGCTCTGCAGCTTGAGTTCCACGGCCTGGGGTATTTCGGCCGAGGCGGACACAGGGAACACCCCGGTAGAGCCTGGAACAAGATCCGCCGGAGGGGTGCCCCTGAAACCGGTGGAGTCGACGGTTCCCGACAACTCGTCATATTTGTAGCGCGAAGAGTAGACCAGGCTTGCGCGCAAGGCGATTTCGGGAATTTCATAGGCGGCACCCACGCGCCAAGCCCATGCCTCATCGGAAAGCTGGAATTTGCCAAGGCCGGTATTGCCGAAGGCCAGCAAGGTCTGGCGCGACAGAAATGCATCGACCTCCTGGTAGGAGATCCCGCCAATGAACCGCAGGGCTCCCTTGCCGACATTCACCTTGTAGGAACAGGTAAGGCCGAAATCATTTGTTCTGACGTAGTATTCGACCGCTGATGGCGAATAGGCATTGTTCATTCCGAAGTCCGCCTCCGCGCCATACGGTTCCGTATAGGTCGCAAGGCAATCCACTGGTTCAAAAATGTTAGCCTTGATGCCGACGCGCGGCACCGCATAGTCGCCGCCAACGTCCACCGACGAGGACGACAACGCAACCGGGGCTGGCGGAGAATCCAGGCGCTGCACATTCTTCAGTGTGCGCTGTGGCGAAACATAGGTGACGCCGGCGTCGAACGAATATGGCGCGGCATCGAACAACTGGTCGATGTTGACACCGCCCCGGTCGAAGCCGCCGGCGTTGGCAACGCCCGACATCAATAGCGAAAAGCACCCCGCCCCCAGCAGCGCTTTCAGACGCAAATTGTTCATGAATCTCCTCCCCTAGTACGAATGGACTAAGCTAGACCCAATTCAGGTTAACGGCGCAACAACGAATTCTCGATGCGTACATGTACGCCTTCGCCGACCGCATTTCAGACAGGGTGACAGCTCCACAGCAAAGCCGGAAAACGGCTTGTGTGCGGCAAATCGAGCAAAAACTCGGAAAAACGCACATGGAACGGCGCAAAAACCGCCCGTTTTGCGGCAACTGAGCCCATTGTTACATTATGGCAACAATGGGGCTAAAACATTCCGTTTACGTCAAGATTTACCCTGCGGAATGCCTATTTTTCGTGCAGGAAGCCCGCCCGAAAAGCGCGTTCACAGAACTCGCGAATCCTGAGCATCAGGCGCCCAAGAAGCGGAAGCCGGTTGGCAAATCCGCTCCTCCGCCAATTCGGTTCTCAAATACCACAGATGGGTCAACCGGCTTCGCGCACGCGTGTCAGCGCCACCGAAAGCTTCTCTTGCGCCTCGCGATACTCAGCGAGTTTTTCGCGCTCGGCTTCGACGACATCTTCCGGCGCGTTGGCGACGAATTTGTCGTTGGACAGCTTCTTGTGCAGGCGGGCGATCTCTTCGGTCACCTTGACCAATTCCTTCTGCAGCCGCGCCGCCTCGGCGGCAAGGTCGATCAGGCTGCCGAGCGGCAGGCAGATGGTGGCTTCGTTGAGCACGATCTGGGCGGAGCCCTTGGGCGCCGTATCGACAAGCGAGATGTCGCCGACCCGCGCCAGTCGCTTGACGGCCGATGCCTGACGCTCAAGCCTTTCGCGGGTTGCGGTATTGGCGCCGATCACCATCAGCGGCGCGATCGCCGCCGGCGGCACGTTCATTTCCGAACGCACGGAACGGATGCCTGAGACCAGGTCGATCAGCCAGTTGATGTCGGCGGCCGCTGCCTCGTCCTCGAAGTCGGGCGACGGCCACGCGGCATGGCAAAGCAGCGACGGCCGTTGCTTGCCCTCACCTGATGTCTCAGCCCACAGCTCTTCGGTCATGAACGGCATCATCGGATGCAGCAGCTTGTAGATCTCGTCGAGCACGAAGGCGACGCAAGCCCGGCTCTCGGCCTTGGCAGCCTCGTCCGCGCCCATGAAGACCGGCTTCAGCAGTTCCAGGTACCAGTCGCAGAACAGGTTCCAGACGAAGCGGTAGGCAGCAGTCGCAGCCTCGTTGAATCGGTATGAAGTGATGCCATCGGTGATTTCACGCGCCGCGCGCGTCAGTTCGGTCAGGATCCAGCGGTTGACCGCCAGCTTGGCGTCGTTCAGCCAGAAATCGTCGTTTCTCGCGACGTCGTTCATCTCGGCAAAACGCGTCGCGTTCCACAGCTTGGTGCCAAAATTGCGGTAGCCGGCGATACGAGCCGGATCGAGCTTCACGTCACGCCCTTGCGCGGCCATCACCGTCAGCGTGAAGCGCAGTGCGTCGGCGCCATATTCGTCGATGAGATCGAGCGGGTCGATGACGTTGCCTTTCGACTTCGACATCTTCTGCCCGTTCTTGTCGCGCACCAGCGCATGGACATAGACGGTATGAAACGGCTCCTCCCCCATGAAATGCAGGCCCATCATCATCATGCGAGCGACCCAGAAGAAGATGATGTCGAAGCCGGTTACCAGCACGTCGGTCTGGTAATAGGTCTTCAGCTCCGGCGTCTGGTCCGGCCAGCCGAGCGTCGAGAACGGCCACAGAGCCGACGAGAACCATGTGTCGAGCACATCCTCGTCGCGGGTCAGGATCTCGCCCGGCTTGAAATTCTCGAGTTTGTCCTCGACCCAGGCCTTCCACGGCCCTTCCAGCGCCAGATAATATTCGATTGCGGCGGCGAGCGCCTCCTCCTCGGTCTTCTCCACGAAGATGCGGCCGTCCGGCCCGTACCAGGCCGGGATCTGGTGTCCCCACCAGAGTTGGCGCGAAATGCACCAGGGCTGGATGTTCTCCATCCAGTCGAAATAAGTCTTCTCCCAGTTCTTCGGCACGAACCTGGTACGGCCCTCGCGCACGGAGGCGATCGCCGGCTTGGCGAGCTCCGCCGCGTTCGCATACCATTGTTCGGTCAGGAACGGTTCGATCGGCACGCCGCCGCGATCGCCATGCGGCACGGCATGGCGATGCGGCTCGACCTTTTCGAGGAAACCGCCCGCCTCCATCAGCTCGACGATCTTGTTGCGCGCGACGAAACGATCGAGCCCGTTGAGCTCATCCCAGACGGCCCGACGCTCGGGCGTTATCTCCAGCCTGGCGAGAAACTCGTCATTGTCGGTGAGGGCGACCGCCGCCTCGACGGTGAGGATATTGATGGCCGGCAGCTTGTGGCGCCTGCCGACCTCGAAGTCGTTAAAGTCGTGCGCCGGCGTGATCTTGACCGCGCCGCTGCCCTTCTCCGGATCGGAATATTGGTCCGCCACCACCGGGATCTTGCGGCCGACGATCGGCAGGACGAGGTTCTTTCCGACCAGATGCCGAAAACGCTCGTCGTCGGGATGCACCGCCACCGCCGTATCGCCCAGCATCGTTTCGGGCCGCGTCGTCGCCACGGTGATGAAGGTTTTTGGATTTTCCGGATCGAAGACCTCGCCCTCGACGGGATAGCGGAAATGCCAAAGATTGCCGTTGACCTCCTGCTGTTCGACCTCGAGGTCGGAAATCGCAGTCAACAGCTTCGGGTCCCAGTTAACGAGGCGCTTGTCCTTGTAGATCAGGCCCTGCTTGTAGAGGGTGACAAACACTTCGAGCACCGCCCTGGACAGACCCTCGTCCATGGTGAAACGCTCTCGGCTCCAGTCGGCCGAGGCCCCCAGCCGCTTCAGCTGGTTGAAGATCGCGCCGCCGGATTCGGCCTTCCACTCCCAGACCTTCTCGATGAACTCATCGCGCGTCAGGTCGCGGCGGTGGATCTGCTTCTCCATGAGCTGGCGCTCGACCACCATCTGCGTGGCGATGCCGGCGTGGTCCATGCCGGGCTGCCACAGCACGTTCTTGCCGCGCATGCGCTCGAAGCGCACCAGAATGTCCTGCAGCGTGTTGTTGAGCGCATGGCCCATATGCAGCGAACCGGTGACGTTCGGTGGCGGGATGACGATGGTGAAGGCTTCCGCGCCCTCCTCAGCGCCTGCGCCGGCGCGAAACGCGTCGGCCTCCTCCCAGACTTTGGCGATCTTCGGCTCGACGATTTTTGCGTCGTAGGTTTTTTCGAGCATGGAAAGGCGTCCGGGCTGTCGGGTTTTTGCTGGTCCGGTGTAAATCGGAAGGTTTTGGCCAAGTCAACCGCAAGCGAGCGGCAGACGGCCATGCCAGCAAATAGCGCCTGGGCAGATCGGGGCAACTTGCAGAAGTGAGCGTCGCAGGGCAATCGCTTAGAGGCTTGCGCTGCCCCTCATTGCCCTGCCGGGCATTTCTCCCCGTATAGTGACGGGGAGAAAGACACATCGCAAAAGATTTCGCCAATTTCCAGCGTTGCAGAAAGTGCGCCCAGGTTGCGGCCAGCCCCTTCTCCCCGTCCCTATACGGGGAGAAGATGCCGGCAGGCAGATGAGGGGCGGCGCCGACTTCGGCGATTTGCCGGTTACTGCGCGCCGCGCGCCACGCGTTCGATTTCTTCGCGTACCAGCCGCTCGACCAGCGTCGGCAGATTGTTGTCCAGCCAGTCCTGCAGCATGGGCCTCAGCATCTCCTCAGCCATCTCGTCGAAGGTTTTCTTGCTGCGGCTGGCGAACGCATCGGAAAGCTCGCCGAAGGCGGCGGCAACTTGCCGGCCCGTATGTTCGGAAAGGATCGCCGGACGAGCGGACGGTGCCTCGCTCGTCGCCGGGCGCGCCAACCCGCTTCGCGGCACGGCCGGCTCGAAAGCAGGTTCGGCCGCGTCCTCCAAAACCTCAGCCTTCCGTTCGGCATCCGGCGTCTGTCGCAGCTCAGCCCTGTCTGGGGCCCTGTCCGGCCTGGCCGCGGTCTTCGCTTCGCTGATTGCGGCGATGTCACGCCGCCACCCGGCAACGATACTGTCGGTCGTCTCCGCAACCCTTGCCATCGCAGGCGCATTCGGCTCCGGCTTGGCGGCCGGGGCCGCTTCGGCCGCCACCCTGTCACCAGCAAGTGTCACGGGCGATTTGACCGGAGCCGGATCGGAACGCACCGGCAGCTCCACGCGCGCGATGACAGGCTCGACAGCCGAGGATTGCGCCTGCACCTCGGTCAGCGTGGCCGGCCTCCTGGCGTCGAATCCCGGACGCAACTCGGCGCGAAACGCGCCTGCCGCTGGTGGCGCCCCGCCTGCCTCCGGCGGCGCCTCGCCTGCCGCCGGTGCCGGCACGGCTACCGCCGGGGGGGGGGGGGGGGGGGGGGGGGGGGGGGGGGGGGGGGCCCGGGGGGGGGGGGGGGGGGGGGGGGGGGGGGGGGGGGGGGGGGGGGGGGGGGGGGGGGGGGGGGGGGGGGGGGGGG
>NZ_JBVVQA010000037.1:0-66326 GCF_055811455.1 Mesorhizobium sp. WSM4845 | reverse complement strand
ACCCGAGCTCCATAGCTGCATGCGGCCGACCGAAAGAGAGGATCGATCGCCGGCCGGGCGAGATTTTCGCGAGGGCCGCGCCGGAGCAGCATATGATCGTGGTGCAGCAGCAGATGGAACCCGGGTGAAGCCACATAGATGCGCCCCCGCTCGAACTGTTCCCCGCCCCGATCCTTCAGCTTGTCGGTGATCGCCACGACACCCCTCGCCCCCCGCCAGAACCTGCCCTCGGTCAATTTCAGCCAAGTCGCTTGTCTCACCGAATTCCAGATCGGAAGAATGGACGAGCCTTTGCAACCCGGAGCGATCGTGGCTGAGTTCTGGAGTGACGAGTTCCTGAATCTCCAGTCCAGGCTCCAGCCGTGCCTGCTTGCCATGGAGTTCGCCTTCGGACAGCGGCGCTTGGTGCCGTTCAGGAACAACAACGCCCAAGCCAAGTTTGGTGGTCCAGGAGGTAACGACAATGCGCATACTGAGAACAGTCCTTGGACACTCGTGGCACTCGAACAGCAAGTCGCCGCCCGACCTTACGCCGCCCGTCGACGCGATCGTTCGGGTGCTGAAAGAAAAGCAAAAACTCGCTGCAAAGAAAGGATTTGGTCGGCCAGACCAGACTGCTGGCGGCTGACCGCGCTGCGACGCAGGATGTGGCGATGGGGCAAACAGCATCACGCGTCACCTTGCCTATCTGCAGCTTGGGACGGATCGGCATCATGCCCCGGCTAACCTTGGGTCGCGGGCGCATGGTCCACGGCGTTTCTTCACGCCCGACGGGAAGGTAGCCGAAGCCCGGTTCGAGGCTGGCTGTGCCGGAGTCGGAACTTTCCGTCGGGAACGGTGCACCTGCAGCAGGCACGGGCCTTGGTCGCCTGGAGCGACAATTTCCTGAAATCGCGGTTCCGGATGAGTCAAGTATCTGCGCAATCAGCGCCGAGCGTATCGGCGGCGACAATGAGAGAAGGAGGATCAGGTTCGCGTCAGTTGGTCACCGCTCAATTCTGGCAAGTGACGACATGTCTTTTCGTGCAAGGCCCCGCACAGCTTCAAGACCCCGTGGGAAGCCGCTGCGGTTACTAAAATTCTGCGGTTGCCGGCGGCCTTGAGCGTGCCGGGCGCTTACCTTTTGCGCCGTCAATAAATCGATGAGTGTCACACCGGCAACGAGCACCAATGCAAGTCCGACGTTGTCACGTTTTGGATTGTCGTGCCGGAACGCCCATAGGAGTGTTCCGATGTCGAGCCCATCACCGGCCACACGGCTCCAAAGTCCCGACTGTTTGTCCACCGACAAGGACAGAATACCGCTGCTGACTTCCCGCGCTCCATAGGCGCGGATAAGGCCTTCCTTACCAGGCATGCCGAGTGCGCGGGCGATGCGCTCGGAGGCTATGAGTTCGGCCGTGCCCAGCGCTATGCTAAACCATCCAAGTTTGCGCGCTACAATATCGGAGGGCGCGAGCGCCTTCGGGGCCAGATTTTACGACCCTTGGGTCACTTGGCCATCTGTAGAGATTGCCGAGTTTGCTAAGCATGTTCATGACACTGATCCTATGGCTTCAGTACGACTTTTACGCAACTGTCCTGCTTGTCGCGAAAGATCTTGTACATCCCGGGTCCTTGTTCGAGCCCGGCAGTGTGGGTGACAAACGACGGGTCGATCTGACCTCAGGAAACCTCGCCATCCACGAATTGCTAGACAGTGCGGCACTCTATTCTCACGGCGCACGATCCGGATCACACGCTGGGCAAGGCAACGGATTGTCGCTTTGCGACGTTGCTGAAAGCCGAGCGTCGGTAACTGTGCCGTCCCAACGGAACGCCGGCGCGTCACGGCCGTTTTGTCCTAGGTTCGGAAGGTGAGACGTGGATAGAGAGACCTGCAATGCCGGTGAGGCTGAACAACTCGAGCAATTTGAGTGCGAACTTGCAACAGGAGGAGAAGGCGACCCACCGCCAGCTGCCGCGGTAGCTGCGGCATTGATCAGCGCTTTGGAAACCACTCGAAATGGGGACATGCTCCATATCGCGAGTTCCGAACGCAGTGCCGCTGACATAACCCAGGCATTGCGCCACTTCCTCCCAAAAGCTGATATCCTGTATATGCCGCCGTGGGATTGCCTGCCATACGACAGGGTGTGGCCCACTCGCGCCACTATGGGGCGGCGGGTCAGCGTTGTTCATGCTGTTGCGGCCGCTACGAAAGGACCCCGCATCACGGTTACTTCGGTCGAATCTGCCTTGCAGCGGGTACCGCCTCCCTCGGCAATCGGCCAGGGTTTCGCGACCCTGCAGATCGGACAGGAGGTGGACCCGAGGGCACTTCGTGTATTGGCTGAGAGGAGTGGCTATGTTGTCGACGATCGGGTCGACGAACCAGGCGAGATGGCCATCCGCGGCGATCTTATCGACGTTTTTCCTGCTGACCGTGACCGCCCTATTCGTGTTGTACTGGGCGCTGGCGGCGCCATCTCCGAACTTAAGACATATGACCCAATCACTCAACGAAGCGAGCGATCGCTGCACAGAGTCGTAATTGGCCCGGCGTCCGAGCTCATGTTGGAACCCGGCAATAAGTTCGACCCTGCAGCGATGCGCACGATCCCGATGGAGGAAAGTCTAGTCTCGCTCTACTCCGATTTGCCGGCGCTCTTCGACGTCGCATCAACAGCTACCATCTGCTTCCTGGATGGATTGGAAGAAATCTCGCTAGCTCGCGTCTTAGACCTCATAGAGGAGGCGTGGCGCGGCAGGCGGCAAGTATCCGCGATGGGGCGGCCCGCGGCGAAACAATTTTATTTGTCGCGTGAGGAATGGGACGACTCGCTACGGGATCGCCAGTGCTTGCGTCTTACGATCCCGGTTGGCCGAATTCCCAAATTCTTCCACCTGCCGCGAGCCGGGCACGGATTCGCCGAGTTCGCCCAGGCGCGCACAAGCTCGGGGTTTAGTGTGGTGGTCACGGGCGAAACTTCGGAACTGCGCCGAGCAGAACGGCTGCTCGACCGTAAGTTCGGTCGCAAGATGGACCCGGTCGCCGATTGGCCGCAAATCCTCTCTGTCGAAAGAGGCTCTCTTCTCAAGGCGGAATTCGATCTCTCGGATGGCTTTGTCGACGGGCCATCCCGAATTGCAGTCGTCGCGGCAGCGGACATATTCGGCCCGTCATCGACTGCAAACGCGGGCTCCGGCAACGGCATAGCCGAACCCGAACTGCGGCTCGGCGATCTGGTTGTCCATGAAGACCATGGCGTGGGCGTCCTTGCCGCGATCGAACAAATTGAAGTGGCTGGCCTGCAACAGGATGTCGTGAAGCTTGAATATCATGGTGGAGCTTCCTTGCTGGTACCAGTGGAGGAGTTTGGCCGTATATGGCGCTATGGATCCGAGCCAGAAGCGATAGCCTTGGACCGACTAGACAGTGAAGGCTGGAAGAAGCGGCGCCAGTCTGTAGTCCGCGAGATCCAGAAGGTAGCCAAGCGGTTGGTCGCCATTGCGAAGGCCAGGTCCTGCCAATCCGCCGAAATGATCAAGCCGCCGCGTGCTGATCTTGCTCGCTTCGCGGCGCGATTCCCTTACCCCGCGACCCCCGACCAAGCCGCCGCAATCCGAGCCGTAATGGATGACCTGTCGTCGGGCAAAACGATGAACCGGCTGGTCTGCGGCGACGTCGGCTTTGGAAAGACAGAGGTGGCGCTTCGGGCGTGTGCTGCGGCCGCATTCTGCGGCAATCAGGTTGCTATCGTTGCGCCCACCACGGTGCTCGCGCGTCAGCACTACGATACGTTCTGCCGGCGTTTCGCAGGGTTCAACATCCAAGTTTCTCACCTGTCCAGGGTGGTCGGATCGACAGAGACAAGGAAAGTGAAGGATGGTCTGAGAAGTGGTAACATCGCAGTCGTCGTCGGGACCCATGCTATTGCGGCCAAAGGGGTGTCCTTTAGCCATCTCGGGCTGCTCGTAATCGACGAAGAGCATCGGTTCGGGGCCAAGCTGAAGCAATCACTGCGACGGTTGGCGCCATGCCTCCACACACTGACCATGAGCGCTACGCCGATACCCCGAACGCTTCAATTGGCGATGGCGGGCGCGCAGGAAGTCAGCGTCCTGAACACACCACCTGCCAAGCGGCGTCCGGTTCGCACCATCCTGGCTCCTTTCGATGCCGGTTCGGCCAAGGCTGCTCTATTGCGCGAATACCGCCGCGGGGGACAAAGCTTCTTTGTCGTACCACGCATAGATGACATCGAGACTGTCGTTGAACAACTGGGCAGGCTGGTTCCGCAGCTCTCGGTGAAGATCGCGCATGGCGAAATGAAAGGGCGTGAACTGGACGAGATAGTTGTCCGGTTCGGAGCAGGCGAAGGCGACATTTTGTTGGCCACTGACATCATCGAAAGCGGACTTGATATACCGCGGGCAAACACCATTCTCATTTGGCGGGCCGACCGTTTCGGACTTGCACAGCTCCATCAGCTTCGGGGTCGTGTAGGCAGAGGAAGGGTGCAAGGCATTGCACTTCTCTTGACCGAGCCCGGCAAGGAATTGGCTGAAGGCACAAGGTCCCGACTTTCGGCTCTTGTAGCTCTCGACCGGCTTGGCTCTGGCCTGGCCATCAGCCAAAGGGACCTCGACCTACGCGGCGCCGGCGATTTTCTCGGCGAAGAACAGGCGGGCCACGTAAAGCTGATCGGCGTCGGGCTCTATCATAGACTGCTCGAGCGTGCCTCATCGGTTGCTCGAGGCGGGCCCGGCGCTGACACGCAACTTCCGGACATCAACTTGCAGGCCGGAGGGTCATTCCCAGAAAGCTATGTGCCGGAGCCAGCCATACGCCTGAGCCTGTATTCGCGGTTGTTTCGCATGAGCACGCATTCGGATCTCAATGCATTTGCCGAGGAAGTGGAGGATCGCTTTGGAGCCATGCCGAGCGAAGTGGCTACGCTGCTGGAGGTAACCCGATTGCGAATGGATGCGGCGGCGTTAGGCTTGAGGCAGGTCGACATAGGACCCGAAGCGATTGCGATCATCTTCCGCACAAAGCCCTCCGCCCCAGTCCGGCAGAACATTTTAGGGCTGGACGGGTTCGAATTTCGACGAGGCCGCTTGATCTGCAGGCCGTCAGCCAAGCCAGGCATCGAAAAACTCGAGGTTCTACGAAGCGTGATCGGTCTATTCGCTCTGCACACCCGGCACGTGAGCTAAACGTCAGACCGATAGCCGGTCAAAGCACAACCAGCAATGGCCACCGTAGCCTCTATGCTCACACCTAGGTGCCGAATGCGTGTCCACATAGGGTCAAATCTCCCCGTTGACTGTTTTCCCGAGAGTAGGCATTCAGCGCAGCCTACCACACCAACATCAACCAGCGGCGCAGCAGGTCGTAGACCCTGTGAAGCAGTGCCTGACGCTGGCGTCTGCGGCACCACGTCCAAAGGCTCCGCAGTGTTGGAAATAATCTGTGCGATGTGCCGCCACCTCGCCCTCCACCGACCACCGCGCCTTGGGCGTCGATTACCTTTCGGCGGAGCATGGCCGGGACTGCCCAATCGGTGAAGCGAGACGCACCGCCAGACCCTCTGAGAGGTCTGCGACTGAGGTCGACTGCACGAACGAATGGTGATGTGCCCCCGCCTCCCGATCAAGGACCGCTTCGGTGTCGAGAACTGCACCTTTAACTGGGCGGGCTCGAAGGTCCGAAAGTGGCGCTTCCCGCTGGTTCAAACATCTGAGCCGGAGAACGCCCGAAATGCGCATCGAAGGTCTTGCTGGGGTGGAAAGCTGACTCAGCGCGGCGTGTCCATGATAGCCGGTGCCAACGAATGGGCCATTAAGGGTGGTTTACTGCCTTCCGTGTCGCCGATCTGAACGCCCGAACAGGTGCATGAGATCCGCCGCATCATCCTTCGCGGCTCGGATCCTGTAGCCTGGGCAAGACTCCTGCTGGTACGCCGCCAGCAAACGATGCCGTCACCTTCTGGGACGCGGACCGGGCCAAATGAGCCCCGATATCGAAGCTCCTCTGGAAAACCGGCCACTGAGCTCCCTCCAGGGTGGAGGCGCTGGCCGGTTTCGGGCTATAGCACGGCCGACATCGCCTGCGTGCTCGCCACACACGAGCAGGACCTCAAGGCGACCTACGCCATGACCTCGAGAGCGGCGCTTCAAGGCCAACGCACGGGTCGCCAGAAGCCACTACCGCAAGGCGACCGGTGAAGGTCGGGAGGCAGTCACGCAGCAATTTTCTCGCTGAAGACCAAGGCGCGCTGTAAAGAGACCTCGCTTCACGAGGCTGAACACGTCAGCGACCTTTGTCACCACCTATGGCGATATGAAGTTCCTGTAGGGCGGCGTTGCCGACATTAGCAATCTGTGATTTCTACTGTCGTTTTGACTTCGAAGTTTGACCGAAGCCGGAAATCAAACAACCGAATTTCGAAATCACGACACTAGGGCGGTGTGTCGATTCAGCGCTGGTCCAGCTTCTTCGCAGCCTCCAGCTGCTTCGATTCGATTTCGTCCAGCACTGCTTCTGGCGCAATGTCCCTCTTAATCTCGCCGACTTCTATATCGGTTAAGGCTGGTTTTGCATTCAACCGATCCGCTATCGAATCGACAAGTTCAGTAAGTTTTGTGAGTTCGTGCTCCGTCAGCAGGCTCACCTGAAGGTCCAGATCCGCCCGTTTGTCTGCGGCAGCTGACATCCGGTTTTGGCTGATCAGTACAAAGGTCGAGAGAAATATGGCCTCGACGGAAGCTACCATGGCCAATATCACGAATGTCGGATCAAATGGCGGAGTGATCGGTATCCAGCCCAAGTTCGAGACGCCGCCATACACGGCCAAGTGAAGATACACGAAACGCATACTGCCCGTAAAAGAAGTAATCGCCTCAGCGATTTTCTCTTCCAAAGTTGCATCGCTGGCTTCTTTCGCCCGGCGCTCCTCAATCGCTTGGATATTGCGTTTCAGTGCTTGGCTGAGTTCAGTCGGAGGCGGCGGAGGCAACGTTGGAGAATCCATGGAACACCCGTTGGATAGCTATCGGTCCTGCCACTCTGGGCAACGTACAAATCATGGGTATTCGACTTTGTTCCCGACTGGAGCCGTCCAATCATTGGCTCTCCTCATTTACTCGGGTGATTTCGAGGGTCTTAGACGCTTGGCGGCGCCATTGCTGAGGAAGGCGGGGCGATCCGGCCGCTGAGCGTCTTTCGTACGGTCGAGGATTGAAGCTGGTGAGTGCAATCGGCGCCTGACTTCGTATCCTGGTGAGGCACCATGAGAATTTCGTTCTCCGAACACGAAGGCGCGTCACCAGGGCGAGAGAACCGGGTCAGAAACGGTTTTGTTCGCGCCGGTCACTTGGCTAGGACCGCTTCTCATTGACCAAATCTGATGCGATGGGGGAGAACAAGTCCGCGCTTGGGAGGGCCCCAAACGCCCCTCAGCGGCTGCCTCGTCCTCCGCAACGCCGAGGAAGGCCCGATCGACCATGAATGGCAACTGCAAGCGCTGCTACCGAACAATCAGTTCGGCACGCCCGCTTCGGAATTCGTGCTTGGTAAGGAACGACACGATCCCCGCGGCAATCTTTTTGCCGCCCTGTTCCGAAGGCTCGATGGCGTTGACAAAGTCGGCGTCCTCGCCGCAGACGATGCGAAGGTCGATCAGCGGAACGCCGCGCACGGCGGCTGCTCGTGTGATGCAATCGTTGAGGATCGACAGGGCCGTTACCGCAATGCGTCTCTGTTCGGGGTCGGCATACCGGACATCGTAGATCGAGCAAATCGCGGTCGGCAGCCCTACCGCCAGAACGGCATCCAGGGTCGACATATACTCCAAGCAAAATTGCTCTCTAATTTCGGCGAGCCTCAGCAGAGTGTCGGCAACGGACCGCGATGGAGCGTTCAAAACGGAGGAGACGCCGAGTGCGTCGTTCCCTCCCACGCTTACCACCAGATGAGTGGCGTCGGATGGCAGGCGGTTCAGTTGCCGGCCCACATCCGCCATGAGGCTGCCGTCAACGGCAAGCAGCATGGCCAACCAGCCGATCGGGAGCTGACGCAAAACGTGGGCCAATAGATCTGCTCCATCGGCGACATAGGCGCTGTTGTCGAACACCGAATCGCCTAGTAGCACAACCTTATTCATCACAGCCACGTCCTCGGCGGAAACAGTTTGTACGGTGGAAACTGCTTGTCCCGCGGCGGCGGCCAGCAAGAGGCTCCTGCGCGATATCTTGACCAGACCAGCGTCTCCCACGACTGTCGCTCGTGCGCAAGCTTCAGTGGCTGCTGTTCGAGTTCACTCCGCTTTCCGGATCAATCGACCGCCGCCCTCTCCCCTTCCCGCCGCTGATACGCAAGAGCCATAGCGGCCGCTATGGCTACTCCCGCGGCCCCCAGCAGGAGTTTGTCTCGCGTCTCCTGATCCCTCATGACGCCCTGAACAGCCGATGATGCCCGGCCGGCTGTGGCGGCTACTCGCTGGGCCGCCTCGCCGGAGGTCTGCCGCATATCGTCGATCATGTTCGGCGTCCCGGCGCTCCAATCCCGCACTCTCTCTTTGACGGCGCCGGCCAGCTCAGTTGTTTGCTCCTTCACTGCTTCCGCCGTCTCGGCGCCCAGTTCGCCGACCTTCTCCGCCAGCTCGCCGGCTTGCTCCTTCAAGCGCTCTGTGGCGTAGGAGAAATGATCAACTTGCTCGCCCATATCTGGTATTGAAGGTGTCCGCAACAGGCTGAATAGTCCCGCTCCGATCAAAGCAGTTGCGATCGGCGGACGGTGTAGGAGGCGCCAAGCGAGACCAGCCCCAATCACCAATGCGGCGCTCGGGTTGGCTGCCGCCTTTGCCTTGAGATCATCGACGATCCCCTGCGCCGTCGACTGCGCGGTCGATCTTGCTTTTTCGACCAGCGCGTCCTTTGCCTCGAGCGCCTCTTGCTTCAGCTCGTCGGTAAACTCGGACAATGTATTTGGCGATCGCAGCGCCGACAGATGTTCGGCGAGCCTAGCCCGGGCTGCCTCTACATCATGTTCGAGCTGGCGGAGACTTGCCTCACCCATTATGAGCCTCGCTTGCCGCTAGACCGTCCGGATTTGCTCGGCCGAGAGGCATCCGATTGTGGCGATTGGTCCGATTTGGCCGAGTTATCTTGCGAGCGGCCCATGCCGCCCGACTGGGGCATGCCGCGCTGAGCCGATTGAGCGCGCGATCCACCCGAACTCGCGGATGGCGCCTGCGCGGACTCGGTTGGCTGCTCGCCCGACAAGGCGCTGCCGAACGCACCAGCCACGTCGCTCGCAACCTCCTTGAGGCCATCGGCATCAAGGCCGCGCTCCTTGGCTGCCCTCCTGAGACGTTTGCCCGCCTCCTCTGTCGATTCCTTTAGCCGTTCGCCAGCCCTTTCTACGGTGTCCGTCAGCTGCTCTGCGGCTGGGCCAAGGGTCCGGTTCTCAATGTCGGTGGTCCGGAAGGCAGCTGCAACAGCCGCCCCGGCGGCAAAACCGAGCAGCGCCAGCGTCAGTGGCTGCTCTTGCGCCACACGGCTCATCGTATCCTGGAGAGTGGATTGGGCCTGCCGGGCGAATTGTTCCGATGTCTCGGAGACGTTGCGCCGCGCCTCGTCCGCATATGTCGATGCCGAGGATGCGTAGGAACTTGCGGTTGCCGCCACCTTCTCGCCGATCTCGGTAACATATTCACGTGCTGCCTCTACCGCCGCTGGGGCGCCGCCTTCTCTGGTTTCCGCCTCGTGTCTATCGGGGCGCGTGCTCGAAGACCTTGACTGAGCCTTTCGGTGGCCATTGTTTCCGCGGGATTCCTCAGCATGCCCGAAGCTACTGATGGCCGATGACCCGCCGCGGCGCATCAACAATGCGCAGCCGGCCGCAACGAGGAGAAGACCTTCCGGGTTGTTTTTGGCGGCGCCGATGAGCCATTCCGCCGTTCCGAGATTGGCCGTACGTGATTCGCGGCTCATGACAGATGCTCCTTGGTTGTCGAGATGTCCTGCTTGATCTGATGGATGGAACGGGTCGGCGTTATCTCTTTGTGTGCGTCCATGCGGCCCTTGTAACAGGCGAGCGCTCCAGCCCCGGCCGTGATGGCGGCAACAATCAGGCAGGACCAGTGCACTGCAATCCCAAGGCTGGCTATCCCGAAGACAATCGCCTGCACTGCCAAAAATGCCGCGATCAGCCCCAGCACGCCAGCAGTTGACATCCAAATACCCGCCCGAAATTTGGCAAAGAGATTTTCAGACAACTCCGCGCGCGCCAGTCGCAGCTCCTTCTGAACAAGATCGGCAAGGTCGGCAACGACGTCGGACAGTGCGCGAGGAAGCGTGGAATTCTTGAGCTGCTCATGTGCCATGGAATTCGTTCGCTCCTTGTCGGTTACGTTCGTGCATAGGCTCGTTGGAAAGCGGCGACGCCGGAGGTGCGCTCTTCAGCGTTCGAAATGTCAAAAAACCCGCAAGGGCGGCAAGTCCGAACACCAATGCCGGCTGACGCCTTGTCAAATCGGAGGCGGCGCGGACCAGCTGATCGACCGACTGGTCCCGCAGATCGTCTGCGTACCCGTCGATTCGGTTCGCGAACGTACGGACCACACCGGCGACTAGCGGTGCGCTTTCGTCGAGGTCCTCGGCAGCGCGTTTTGTGGAGCTTGCGAGCTGACCCATCACCTCGGCACCGCTGCCGACCTGACGATCCAGCATTTCCTTTACTTGGCTGGCAACTGTTGACGCACCATCAGCGGCCGACTGCTTGACCGTATCGGCTGCCTCTTGAGCTAAATCGGATGCCTTGGAGAACGCACCGCTCACTGTTGCGCCAACGTCCTTCTTTGCACTGTCATCTGGTGTCTTTGGCGCGGAATCCCGTTCCGTGTTTTGGTTGTTCATAATTTCCTCCATTGACTGACAAAACTGCGGGAAAACCCGTTGGTTCCTTGGAACTGCTCAAACAAAGTAGATAGCGGTCTGGCCGCCTGGCAGCCCTCCTGTAAGGCGGCAAACTTTTGCCGGCGCGAATCTCTCTCCACCCTCGATCGTCGACAGATGGTCGTGCAGCAGCGTGCTTCAAATTAAGGGGTGCCTGGACCCTCGGGCCGTAGGGCGTTCATCTCCCGAAGGAGATGCGCATGAGCCCTACAAAAGAGTTCTTCGAAAACTGGCTACGGGAGAACGTCGGCAATCTTCCTGCCGAAAGCGGCGTGAGCATTGCCGCCTTGGCTCGGCAGTTCGAGCAACAGGCCGTCCGGGTTTATGTTCACGAACTGAATCGATACACCCGCGGTCGCGGCCGTACGTTCTCCACTTCGTGCCGTAGTGCAGAAGCTTTTGCACAGGAGTTCAATGGCCACGAAATGCCCGGCGCTATGGCCCTACCTCGCCTTTTCGCATCTCCTGCGCGACTAGTCCGCCGGCAGCCAAACCCACAGCGAGCGCTACATACGCAGCTGCGATGGAGCGCTTAGAAAGCACTGTCTCCCAGCCCGGGGTCAGCCGCTTCGGCACAACGAGATAGTCCACAGCCGCGGCGATCGCGGCTAACGCGGAGGCATCGCGCAGCATCAGTAGCGGCGACCGCGGAGGATTTCTGGCGAGCCAAGCCTCGAAAGGAGCGGCCCAGAATATGGCCGAAGCATGATGGGTGCCCAAGCCGACCGCCGTGTGCGCGAGGTCGGCCTTCCTAATCGCACCAGCCTTGTCGCCGTGGAGCCAGTGGCTGGTGGCGTTGGTCGGCTGCAGCGCCGACTTTCCTTCGGCTTTGGCCAGAAGGGCGAGGAACGCCGCCGTCACAACACTTGCGACCGTTCCGGTCACGCCTGTCGAAAGTCCAGTCTTCAGCAAGCCGTTCACCTTAACCTCCGTAACTCTCCTCTTTTTAACCGCCGAACCGAAGCTCAGTTCCCGACGCCTCTATTAACGGCAAGGAGCTGTATCCCAACTGAAGTGTCAATCCGCCGACGGCGCGTTCTTTTCGCGTCTGTCAGGTGATCGCGACCGCCCGGTATACGGTGGTAGAAATCATTTTCTGCGCCGCCGCCCCAGAAGAGGTTTTCATTGAAATTCCGCCAAGTTTTACACTGCCATCGCACATTCATCGATGGACTGCGGCAGTTGCAGCGTTGCTGCGGGTGTTTTCGCCTCTTGCGGCTTAACCGTTTGCGGCGCCTGGAAAGCCGGCGGTGATTTAGGCGAACCTGCCGCCCCGCAGGCTCAAGAGCAGCAAGGGCCATTGATCGCCCGATATCGGCCAGCGGCGATGACGCGTCGGCTATGGCGAGCGGCAATGTCAATGCGCCCCGCGTCCAAGCCACCTGTGCCGCAAGAATCCCCTGCGCAAGGGCCGAAACTTTTTCGCTCACCGCCTTGACGGTTTCCGGCCGACCTGAAACCAGCGAACCGGTTGCCTCGGCAACCAGGATCGGCAACCGCAACCCCACAACCCAGGGTGCGAGCATCAGGTTCTGGGCAAGAGCAATCTCAGCGCGGACGCGCGTTCCTCGTTGACTGGCCAACACTCGTTACTCCTTCTGTTTGGATTTTGCGGGCCCGGATAGGGGTTCGGGCGAGCGCAACACCTAATGCGCAGATCTCCTGAGATCTCCGCGCAACTTCGCTTGGCGCAGATCACTGAGATCGGCATTGGCGACGAAGTTGCAAAGACCTTGGGCAATGACAAGTCAGATCAGCGAGCAAATGAATACCTTCAGGCGCAGTCTCCATCCTGCTCAGGTTCGGCGAATGGCAAGCGCGACATTGGCAGAGAACGGCGGCACATCAAGTTTCAGCCATGTCGGAATTCGCTTGCCATTCCCCCGTTTGCCTGCCGGCCGCGGTATCCCAGGCGATGACCCGATAGGTCCCGCGAGCCAACCCGGGCAACTCCAAGGCGGCCGGAACCGACGCAGCATACCGTTTCGCCCATCGTGTCGCGGCGAAGCAGCCAGACCTGGATGAGCACATGCGGGGTGCGGTTTGGCCACCGCATGCCGCCACCGGCGCCGCCGCTGCCAGGTGAGCCCATTGCAAATGGCGGAAATATTCTGTCGGCAGTTCCGGCGACGTGCAGATCGTCAATTTCGATGGGCAGAGACGGGATTTTGGCACAACGCTGTTGGAAAAAAGGTCGTGGCCGTGCAAAGTGACGCAAGGTTGACTGAACTCTCAGCAAGACGGCCTGTGTTGCCCATGGCTCTGCCGCTCCGTGACGCGGGCTCGTCCTACTCCTGACATCGCGCAGCCGCTTCCAGCGGTGTCGGTGTCGAGCAAAGTGCATGACTGAGACTGAGGCTCCCACGCAAAGCACAGGCGACCAAGATGACATCAGATTCAGACAAGGCTGAGGCAGTTGAGCAATTGCTCGATACACCGGACCTTGCCACCGCGCTGGAAAGCGAGCAGTTCAAAAAATTTCTTGACCAGGTGCCGATCGCTATCGCCGTGTCGGACTTAGGCGCGAAGGAGCGCGTCGTCTATGCTAATCCAGAATTCGAAAAAGTGTCAGGCCTGAATTCAGCCGAGCTTACCCGGCAAAACTGGGGAGCACTTTCCGGCATTGGCATCCACCAGCAGAAGGGCCGGCCTCTGCCCGAGGCCTTGGTCGAGGAAACCGATTTCGTCGGCACTTTCCGGCTGGAGCCCGTCGGGGCCAACCCGGCTCTTGTCGACGTTTATTCAAACATCATCGTGGACGATAACGGCACGAACTGCTTCCGACTGGTGGCTCTGGTCGACGTCTCATCCCATGGCGAATCTGAAGAAGCGCGCTTGGTGGAGGAGCGCGTCCGCGAGAAGGACACCCTGTTGCGCGAACTGCAGCACCGGGTGAAGAACAACTTACAGATGATCACCGCATTGATCCGTCTAGAAACCCGTAACGCGACCGAGCCCGACCAGAAAAGATTTGAGAGGCTCGCCGGCCGCGTCGACGCTCTGGCGATCCTCTACCAGACGCTATCGGCAGACGAGCAGAAGGATGAGGTCGATCTCGGCGTTTATCTTAGCCAGATCGCCTCCGCGGTGATGGGGTCGCATGCAGTTGAGGGGATCCGCCTCGACATGAAGGTGGATACCTATCCGGTATCGATCAACGTCGCCATGCCAACGGGACTGGTCGTGAACGAATTGCTCACAAATGCACTCAAGCATGCATTCCAAGGGCGTGAAGGCGGGACGATAAAGCTGCACAGCATCGCCGATGGCGACGGCTGCCTGGTGATAGTTGCGGACGACGGTATCGGCCTGCCGGAAGGGGAGACATGGCCCAAGTCCGGCAAGCTCGGCGCGCTGATCGCGCGCTCGCTGACAGAGAACGCGAAGGCAAAGTTCAACGTCGCCTCGAGCGCTAGCGAAGGGACGAAGGTCACCATCGTCTTCACGCGATCGGCGGCAGCAAGCTGACAATTGCCAGAGGGCGGATGCTTCATGCTCCCGGCCTTTCCACCGCGGCCCCGGCGCTGTGCTTGGCACATTCACGTCGCCGTTCTTCAGGTATGCCGTACCGCGCGCGGCAAGAACGCCGCGTCGATCCCGCCGTTAGCACCTATGCTATCTTAGTGGGTCTGGCTAAAGCTGAGACTCAACCGGAAGGTGGCGGACCAAGGCCGCCAGAACCCGGCGAAAAATTCCGGCCTCTGGTTCGTGTGTGTATTCTTGGAGTTTGCCTTCTTCGCATCCATGCCAGTGCAGCACATTGTTCTTTAGTTCCAGCCGATAGCTGGCTTCTAGTGATATCTCCGCTTGAAAAAAGCGCCGAAGTTCACCGACTAATTCGGCATCCTCAAAGAGCACGCCCATCTCCGAGTTCAAAGACACTGACCGGGGATCAAAATTGAAGGAACCGACGAAGCCAGCCCTGTCGTCAACGGTGAACGATTTGGTGTGCAGACTGGCACCCTTCGAGCCAAACACCGAAATTCCCTGACCGCGAGTGAAGGGCTGGAGCTCGAACAGTCTTACGCCATTCCTCAGCAATCGCTTGCGATAGTTTGCATAAGCCCCATGAACCGCGGCGACGTCTGTAGCGGCCAAGGAATTGGTCAAAACGGAAACGTCAACCCCATTGCTGACGAGGTCCATCAGGACCGCGGAGCCCCTTTTGCCAGGGATGAAATAGGGAGATACAATTTCCAGATTGTTGCGCGCCGACTTTATGAGGGGAAGCAACTCCTTGGTAAGCCAGCTGCGACGTCTCCAACCTCTCACCTTCTCTGGAGGATCGGAAATCACCCGAACTCGATCCACCCAATGCACGTCGTTGCTGGCCGCGATGAACTCTGCGATGGACCCTCGGTCACCGATCCCGTTCAAAAGCATTGATTCGGTTTCGAGATCGCTTCCTGAAAACAAACCGGAATGCTCGTTCCCCGCGTCTGGACCCAGGACACTGATTGATTTCGCGTCCTCGCAAGCCCAGAATGCCTCAAATATTTCGGCGGTTTGCTGCACGGCAGGACCGAGGAGCAGCACGTCTAAGTCGCGAAAATTGGTTTCTGCTGCGTCGAAATAGGCATCGCCAACGTTGCGCCCGCCTACGATAGCAACGTTGTCGTCAGCGATCCATGCCTTGTTGTGCATCCTCCGGGTCAACGCAAATAGTCGCAACACAATTTCCACAGCGCGCATGACGCTGCGTTGCCTGACGCCGCTCGGATTAAACAACTTCAACTCGATGTTTGGATGATTGCTCAAGGCCAGATAGGCCGCATCGTTCTTTCGCGGATTGGCGTCATCAAGGAGCATGCGAACTCGCACGCCGCGCTCAGCGGCCCGGAAAACTTCCTGCAAGAGCAAGCGGCCAGTGTGGTCATCGTGCCAAAGGTAGTACATGAGATCGAGACTGCGAACGGCACTCCTTGCCGCCAGAACGCGCCCGGCGAAGGCGTCATAATTGTCCGGGACCAGCAGCAAGCCGCTCTTGCCTGCTTTGATGTTGTCGTGTGCAATCCGCGTAATGGATACTTCCATAAAATTTTCTACCCTTCAGCGATAGAAACCCGGCCTCGCTCAAAATCGTAGCAAGAACCCTTCAAAGGTAATCTGGTTGCAAATGTAGCTGTCGAATCCCCTGGAGATTTAATCGTGCCATGATCGGTAGATGATCGGAGGCGATCCGAGATAGCGATGTATGGTGCACTTCGAGGCTGGAAATCAGACTTGGTGGTTTGGCCAGGATCCGATCGAGCGCAACAAGGGAATTGCGAAGGGAAACTGGACAGCACGGTGTGAATTGGACCAAAATGCGGCAGTAGCGCCAGCAACGAGGATCTGCTGTGCACCCGCCATTCGTTGAGATCGCCAAGCAAAATGGTTGGCCTTAGGACCGAACGCGTCGCCTCAAGCAGTGCGTTGGCTTGCTTGATGCGCGACCGCCGGAGTGCCGAACCGATCGTCCTATATGCCCGAGGCGGCACGTCGACGGGCCGGATCAACCCGTGCGAATTCCGTCAGCGCTGGTGGGATCGATCTTCGTCAACCGCGATCTGGCCTCAATTACGCGCTGTTGCGCAGCCCGTATCCTGCTGCACAGCGCGATATTGATGCCGACACCGCAGTCATCATCCAGCATCTCGTTCGCACGCTCAAGGGAGCGCTCGGCCCGATTAAGCCGCTGTCGGGCTCGCGCCAGTTCCATATCTAAAAGTTCCATTATTCCGAATCCATTGCGGTCCCTTTGATTGGTAAACCGCTTGTGGTCGCCGTTGGTTCCGGCTGTTGGCGAGCGTGCAGCCCAGACGTAGATGTGGTTGGCAAAGTTCTGGAGCGAGAGTGGTGGCGCCGGTGGCCTGAAGGGCGCGACGAATGAAACGCCGGCCCAGTTCAACCCGCGCGACGTCCTTCAAAGCTGGGGGGATCGATCTTCACCAAGCGGTCTGCGGCCTCGACCGCAGTTCGTATCCTGTTGCGCAGCGCCAGGTTCTCGGCCAGCATTTCTTCAGTGCGTTGAAGCGCGAGCTCGGTCCGGTGAATGCGCTGCCTGGCATTGGCAACTTCCGACGTCAAAATGTCGGCCACCGTCCCGTGACCCTGGGGTTCCAAAGTGTCCATGGATTTCTAACACATGGGGACCGATATCGTTCCCTGGTCAGTGACAAGTGCACTTCGGCCTGCTTCGCCGGCCGCCGCGATTGCCGGGCGATCGGCGACGACGTCCTGCAGAAGAGCCGGACGTTTCACATCCCCCTCATGATGAAGGACAGCGCCCCTTCGCAACCGGCGAGCAACATCGCGACTAGTTCCCAGTTAATCTGGTAGATCATCGATCGTCTGCCGACATATCCGCGCCATTGCCTGGACAACCGCCAAGGCTGCCATTGTGCGTTTGGTCCTGCCTCCGGCGCCGGGCCGATGCCGAGATAGGGGTCGCCGATCAGCTGTCCGGGGCCAGGTCTCATCGGGTGCATAGGCCCCCAGAACTTCGCTGCCGTGATCGGCCAATCTCCAAATCCCAAGACTCAAGCGAAGCGCTACTCTGTGACGTGAGGCTTATGCGCTTATACTCTACCCAACCGGAGCGGTTCATCCAAAACCCGTTTCGGGCGCAGACGCCGAGATCGAACAAATGCCTTTAGTCCGTCGGCATCCAACGCATGCCCGAAGGCATAACCCTGCAATATGTCGCAGCCCAAGCTCTTGAGTGTCTGTGCGTGCTCCATCGTCTCGACACCCTCGGCTACGACCTCGATACCCAGGGATTTGCCGATTTCAATGATCGATGAGACGACCTGCCTTCGTTGCGGCGATTTGACAATAGGAATGACCAATTGGCGATCTATCTTCAACCGGCGAGGCTGCAGCTTGAGCAAGCTGACTATAGAGGCGTAGCCCGTGCCAAAATCGTCTATTTCTATGTCAATGCCGAGCTCTTTTATCTGCTCAAGATTCCAGGTAACAAAATCATCATTTTCGTCAAGGAAAATTGACTCAACGAGCTCGAAGGCAACTGTTCCCTTCTTGATATTTAGTTCCCTAAGACTCTTTATGAGTTCCTCATCCTGAAGGCGGCGTGCCGAAACATTGACTGACACCCGCGGAATATGGAGATTCGCAGCAGACCACCCTTCGAGATCCAAAAGGGATTGCTCTAATATGTTTCGATCGATGATCGAGACGACATTCAATTCTTCCGCAATCCTTAGGAAGACGTCGGGCGCCAAAATGCCCTTCTCCGGATGCCGCCATCGCGCCAGCGCCTCAACCCCAACAATTTCAAGGGTTTTTGCGTCAAATTGCGGCTGGTAGAAGGGAATGAACTCGTTGCGCTCAAGGCCGCCGAGAATTTCGTCGGCAATCCGTTTTGTCTCGACGATCTCGCTTTGCATCGCCTCGGTGAAGAACTCGTATCGATTGCGCCCACGACTCTTTGCCCGGTAAAGCGCGATGTCAGCGTTGACCAGCAGGTGTTTGGCTTCGACATCTTTTCCGTTATCGACTGCAATTCCCACGCTCACGCCAAAACGGCATCGATGGCCCTGATAGTAGACCGGTTCCCGCATCTGGCTGATGACGCGGTCAGCGAGCAGCGCCAGTTGCTCGATATCGTCATGCACCGCGCACAGGACGATGAATTCGTCTCCTCCGATCCGAGCGACGAATCCCTCGCCATCGACCTTGGATCGGAGCACGGTCGAGGCGTGAACAAGCATTGCGTCGCCTGCGGCGTGGCCAAGCGTATCGTTAATGTGCTTGAACCGATCGAGATCTATGTGGAGCAGTGCGGCATACCCGCCGGTCCGCCTGGCGTTTGCCGCGTAGTCTTCCAGCACCTGGTCGAGGTAACGCCGGTTGGGCAAACCGGTCAGCGAATCGTGGAGCGCAATGTGCTCTATGCGCGCCTTGGCCGACTCGAGTTCTGCATTTTTCGACTCGGAAAGCTGTTTTGCGCGTACCAGGTCCTTGTTCAACAGGACATCGGCTGTCACATCCCATTCGGCGCCAATCATTTTTGGGGTGTCGTCTGCGGCCCGGTAAATTATCGCCTTGGATCGGACATGGCGTATCTCGCCATCCGGCCGAATAATCCGGTATTCCGACAAATATGGCCCGCCGTCGACCATCGCGCGGTCGAAATCGGCGTTGGCGCCAGCCAAATCATCCGGGTGGATTGCTCCCGCCCAGTCCAGGTAGCCGCGGCCCTCCCCAGCTGGTTTGCCGTATATTTCATTGACGCGGTCGTCCCACGTCAGTTCGTTGGTCGCGAGATCGTGTTCCCAAACGCCAATAGCCGACGCTTCCAGAGCGAGTTCCAGGCGTCTCGACAATCGACTCAGTTCCGCATAGTTGCGCTGTCTCTCGCCAATCAGGCGACCGGTCACCAGGAATGGGATCACAACCAATGCCCCGGCCACCGCCATGATGGCGCGCAAGAACCACGCGTTGTCGGGCGTCGAAGGCCAGCCGTTTTTGGGAATGGCTGCGATCCGCCACGAACCGGACGGGAGCAGAACGTCGGCTGTCACCGGATTGCTTTTGGCGACGCGCTCATTGCCGAAGAATTGCTCTCCGGTTGGACCGAGAGCGTCCTTACCGATCAGCGCTATGTCAATCCCGAGATCATCGTCAAGCAGGCCGCTCGCCTTATAGAGGCGCTGAACGTCGACGACGGCCGAAATGATGCCCCAGAACCTTTCGGTGTTGCCCGCACTGCGTACAAAGACGGGAATACGGCCGACGAAGCCTTGCCCTCCCTGCCTCAAGTCGACGGGACCGGCAAGAATTAGCTCGCGCTTGTCTCGCGCCCTGAGCGCGGCCAGACGCTGCCGCTCGTCCTTGCGGTAATCGAGGCCTATCGCCTTGTCGTTGCCATTCATCGGGTACATCAGAGAAATGACCAGATCGGGCGCGCCGGCAATATTCTTCAATTGCGAGCCCCTGCCAAACAGGTTGCTCGCCAGCGAGGCGAAGCGTTGCTGTCCCATATAGGGCTCAGTCACGACCGCCGCGACCAGTCCCTGCACCAGTTGAAGGTTTCCGTTGATGTTGCCTTCAAGCTTGGCGCGGATAAGATTGACCTTGGCCAGGACATCCGCTCGGGCGGCTTGATCCGAGACGACTTTGTTCTGGTGGTCCGCGAACGCTGTGCCAACGGCAATAACGATCACCGCCATTGCCGCCGGGATATTTGCCGACGAGAAAACGGCCTTCTTGATACCGCCGAACCTAGCGCGGAAAGGAGCCAATAGGCGATTCCTCAGATACTATTCAGGTTCTGGGCCAACCCGACCAAGGTATATTAGCTATCAATGTTTAATTTTGACCTTCACGGGTCCTAAAAAATTTTGCACCCTCCAACCGCCTGAGGTGGCCGGAGTGGCTGACACGGACCTGCGGCTCCGGCTGACGACTTAAAGCGCGTCGCGGCTGAATGGATTCATGCGACGCCCTTCAAGTTTTGTTTTATGCATGTCGTTACTGCAAAACCGCCGCACACCCTCGGTTCAAGCCCGATGGCATGCTTTTGCGCGACATGCATTAGTGGCCCTCAATCGCCTTGGCGGTAACCAGGTAGGGTATCTTGCCGACGCTACGCTTCGTCGCGCCAATGGAATAGGCCATTGGAATCTTGGGAGAGTTCTCTGGCAAGCCGTACATATCCTTGCCGGCCCTCACGGCAAATGAAAAGTGCTGCCACGAAACCGTGTCATGCTCATTGAGAAAATCCAGCGTCAGCCCAGCTGAAATCAGCGCGTTCACCACGTCGCTGACCGGATGAATCCACTCATAGTAGCGCGGATGTTTCAAGATGCGGTCGTCGCCGGTATAGGTGAGTTCTTCGTTCCATGCGAGTGGTCGAGCTATTGGCGTTCGCCAGTCATGCTTGAACTCCAGCGCCGCAGCCTTGCGGTCACACTGGAACATCAACGGATGGCCCTCGGCGAGATAGAGCCGGCCGCCGGGCCGCAGGAGATCGGCAACCACCCGCGCCCAGCGGAACACGTCGTCAAGCCAGTTTACCGAACCCCAGGTAACGTAAGCGATGTCAAAGGTCCGGCCAAGCGCTTCGACTGCCTCGAACAGTGGCGCCTCCACGAAGCGCACGTCAGTGCCTGCCTTTGCAGCGAAATCCCGCGCCGCTGCGATCGCCGTCGGTGAAAAGTCGAGGCCGGTCACGCTGCCGGCGCCCAGATTCTTCAAGCTGATCGTGTCGAGCCCGATATGGCATTGCAGATGGACGATATCCTTGCCGACAATGTCACCGACCTCGCGCGTTTCCAGCTCATAGAGATTGGATCCGCCAGCCAGCACATTTTCTATGTGGTAGCTGCCCGTTGTGTCGGTCGAATGCAGCTCGGCTCGATCATCCCAATTAAGGCGGTTCGCGCCCAGAAACGGTTCCAAATTGCCCCCTCAAGTCCCTGCCGAGACCAATATATATGGTAAACAGAACGTTAATATACCTTGCAGCTAAAGTGTCGCGCGTCAATCCGTGGCGGTACGGTGCACCACCGGGGCTGATCGATTGGTCAGCGAATTCGGCAAGCCTCTCCTTTCATCGCATGATGAGTGGGCCAGGCCGTTGCTCTCGAAGCGATTCACCTGGTCATCGACCGCGATGTCAGGTCAAAGCTGCTGCCTTACTGCGCGGCTTCGGCGAAGGGGGTCGGCACATAGTTGAGTATAGGGCCGAGCCAGCGCTCGACCTCGGCTAGCGGCATGGCCTTGCGGCGCGCATAGTCCTCGACCTGGTCGCGCTCGACCTTGGCCACGCCGAAGTAATAGCTTTCGGGGTGCGACAGGTAGATACCCGACACGGAGGAGCCCGGCCACATCGCAAAGCTCTCGGTCAGGCTGACGCCGGCGTTGCGCTCGCCGTCGAGCAGTCGAAAAAGCGTCGCTTTCTCGGTGTGGTCGGGCTGCGCCGGATAACCGGGCGCCGGGCGAATACCGCGATAGGGTTCGCCGATCAGCTCGTCCGGCGCCAGATCCTCATCCGGCGCATAGGCCCAGAACTCCTTGCGCACCTTCTCGTGCAGGCGTTCGGCGAAGGCTTCGGCGAAACGGTCGGCCAGCGCCTTGACCATGATCGACGAGTAGTCGTCATTGGCACGTTCGAAGCGCTCGGCGATCGCCGCTTCCTCGATGCCGGCGGTGACGATGAAGCCGCCGAGATAGTCGGCCTTGCCGCTGTCCAACGGCGCGACGAAATCCGACAGCGCGACGTTCGCCTTGCCGTCGCGCTTGGTCAGCTGCTGGCGCAGCGTGAAGAAGGTCGCCAGCTCCTGCGACCTAGCATCGTCGGTGAACAGCCTGATGTCGTCGCCGACGGTATTTGCCGGCCAGAAGCCGATGACGCCCTTTGGCGCGAACCATTTTTCCGCAATGATCTTGGCCAGCATCGCCTGGGCGTCGTCGAAGAGCTGGCGTGCCGCCGGCCCTTGCGCCTCGTCGTATAGGATTTTGGGATAGCGACCCTTTAGCTCCCAGGTCTGGAAGAACGGCGTCCAGTCGATATAGCGCGCGAGCTCGGCCAGATCCCAGGCTTCGAAGGTTTTCAGGCCGAGGAAGGACGGTTTTGGCGGCGCGTAGGCCGACCAGTCGATCCTGTGGGCGTTGGCCCGCGCCTTGGCCAGCGGCAGGCGCTGCTTGTCGGCTTCGCTGCGCGCATGCGCATCGGCGACCTTCTTGTATTCGGCGCGAACGTTGTCGACATAACCGCCCCTGGTCTCGTTCGACAGAAGTGCCGACACCACGCCGACCGCGCGGCTGGCATCGGCGACATAGACGGTCTGGCCACTGATATAGCGCGGATGGATCTTTACTGCGGTATGCACGCGGCTGGTCGTAGCACCGCCGATCAACAGCGGAATGTCAAAACCCTCGCGCTCCATCTCGGCGGCCGTGTGCGCCATCTCGTCGAGCGAGGGCGTGATCAGGCCGGACAGGCCGATGATGTCGACCTTTTGCTCGCGCGCCGTCTGCAGGATCTTTGCCGCCGGCACCATGACGCCGAGGTCGATGATCTCGTAATTGTTGCAGGCCAGAACCACGCCGACGATGTTCTTGCCGATGTCGTGGACATCGCCCTTCACCGTCGCCATCAGTATCTTGCCGGCGGTCTGGCGTTCACCGGTGTCGACGCCTTTGGCGGCATTCGCCAGCTTCTCCGCCTCCATGTGCGGCAGCAGGCCGGCGACGGCCTGTTTCATGACGCGAGCGGATTTCACCACTTGCGGCAGGAACATCTTTCCCGCGCCGAACAGATCGCCGACGACATTCATGCCGTCCATCAGAGGACCTTCGATGACATGCAGCGGACGCTCGGCGGCGCGCCGCGCCTCGTCCGTGTCCTGGTCGATGAATTCGGTGATGCCGTTGACCAGTGCGTGCGAAATGCGCTGCTCGACCGGCCAGTCGCGCCAGGCGAGATCGCGTTCCTGCGCTTCCTTGCCCGCCGTGCCCCTAAAACGTTCGGCGAGTTCCAGCAGGCGTTCGGTCGCGCTGCCGCCGCCCTTCGGCTGACGATTGTTGACGACGTCCTCGCAGACTTCGCGCAGTTCGGGATCGATGGTGTCATAGACGGCAAGCTGTCCGGCGTTGACGATGCCCATGTCCATGCCGGCCTGGATGGCATGGTAGAGGAACACGGCATGCATGGCCTCGCGCACCGGCTCGTTGCCGCGAAACGAGAAGGAGAGGTTCGACACGCCGCCCGATATGTGGACATGCGGAAGCGTCGCGGTGATCTGCCTAGCGGCTTCGATGAAGTCGACGCCGTAATTGTTATGCTCGTCGATGCCGGTGGCGATGGCGAAGATGTTCGGATCGAAAACGATGTCCTCGGGCGGGAATCCGGCCTGCTCGGTCAAAAGTCTGTAGGCGCGGGTGCAGATTTCGACCTTGCGCGCCTGGGTGTCGGCCTGGCCGTCCTCATCGAAGGCCATGACGACCACCGCCGCGCCATACGCGCGGACGAGCTTCGCATGATGCAGAAAAGCCTCCTCGCCCTCCTTCATCGAGATGGAATTGACCAGCGGCTTGCCCTGCACGCATTTCAGGCCGGCTTCGATGATCTCCCATTTGGAACTGTCGATCATTACGGGAACGCGGGCGATGTCCGGCTCGGCGGCGATCAGGTTGAGATAACAGACCATTGCCTGCTTCGAATCGATCAGGCCTTCGTCCATGTTGATGTCGATGATCTGCGCGCCGTTGGCGACCTGGTCGCGGGCGATTTCGAGCGCCGCGGCATAGTCGCCCGCGGTGATCAGCTTCCTGAATTTCGCCGAGCCGGTGACATTGGTGCGCTCGCCGACATTGACGAACGGAATCTCGTCGGTCAGCGTGAACGGCTCGAGCCCCGAAAGGCGCATCTGCGGCTCGATGTCGGGAACAGCGCGCGGCGGATATTTCTTCACGGCCTGTGCGATGGCGCGGATGTGGTCGGGCGTCGAGCCGCAGCAGCCACCGACGATATTGACCAGGCCGTCGCACGCGAAATCCTCGATCTGCGCAGCCATGAACTCCGGGCTTTCGTCATATTGGCCGAATTCGTTGGGCAGGCCGGCATTCGGATAGGCGCAAACAAAGGTGTCGGCGACGCCGGATATTTCGTCCAGATGCGCGCGCATGGCTTTGGCGCCCAGCGCGCAATTGAGGCCTATCGTGAACGGGTTGGCGTGGCGGACCGAATGCCAGAAAGCCGTCGGCGTCTGGCCCGACAGCGTGCGGCCGGACAGGTCGGTGATCGTGCCGGAAATCATCACCGGCAGATGCACGCCCTTCTCGATGAAGATCTCGTTGCAGGCGAAGATTGCCGCCTTGGCATTCAGCGTATCAAAAATGGTCTCGATCAGAATGATGTCGGCACCGCCGTCAATGAGACCGCGCAGCTGCTCGCCATAGGCAAGGCGCAAGTCGTCGAATGTCACGGCGCGGTAGCCGGGATTGTTGACGTCGGGCGACATCGAGGCGGTGCGGTTGGTCGGTCCCAGCGCACCGGCGACGAAACGACGCTTGCCGTCCTCCTGCTCGGCCCTTGCCGCTGCCCTGCGCACCAGCCGTGCACCGTCGCGGTTCAGAGCGTAGACCGCGTCCTCCATGCCATAATCCGCCTGGGCGATGGAGGTCGAGGAGAAGGTGTTGGTTTCAAGAATGTCCGCCCCGGCGATGGCGTATTGATAGTGAATCTCCTCGATCGCCTTGGGCTGCGTCAGGATCAGCAGGTCGTTGTTGCCCTGCTGGTGGCAGGCGCACTCGGCGAATTTGTCGCCACGGAAATGGTTCTCGTCGAAGCCCAGGCCCTGGATCTGCGTGCCCATGGCGCCATCGAGGATGAGGATGCGTTCGCGCGCCGCCGCCGTCAGCGCAGCAAGCACTTCCGAACCGTCGGGCTTGGCCGCGACGGGGCCGAACAGGTCGTCCAACGACGATGGGTTTTGCGACATATTTCGTCCTCAGGGCGACGGTCGCGCTTAAGCGACATAAAGACATCTTTATGTGAGTATACGGGATTTGTCTGCTGCTGTCACCCCTGCCGCCGGGAATGCTACCCGCCGGCACTACAACGCCGGCTGCGCAGTCTTCGCCGATGCCGCCCTGAGCAGCATCCCGAACAGGTCGCTCGGCTCGTCGGGGTCATTTCCGACAGCAGCACCGGGTAATCGTTGTGGACATCCGGGAGAGAGGGCGCGGCCATCGTCGATCAGGCAATCGCCGACGTGAGCGCCGGCAAGGTCTCCGACGCGGATCGGTTCGTTCATGATGTGGTAGGCGACCTCTCGCGTCAGGAGAAGATCTCCGCCAGTTCGTCGACGCTGGTGCCTTCCCTAACCTGCCGCAGCTCGACATAGCTGACTGCGGTGGCGATCGACATCACCATAGACGTTACACTCGTCACCAATGCATCCACCACCGCACCCACTATCCCCCCTCCAAACAGCGCGGTTGCAGTGCCGAGCGCCAACTCGATGGCAATGGCGATAATGATCAGGATAATGAACAGGCCGAACAGCGCCCAGCGGCTTCCCTTGGTCAGATCGTGGCTGCGGGCCATCGAGCCGAATACGCCGAGCCGCTCTTGCACCAGTGCCGGCACCGCGACCGACCAACGGAGCGCCAACATGATGCCAGGCACAATCAGCAGGATAAAACCGAGGCCCACGCCTAAACCAACCAACAGGGCAATGGCGAACGTCGGCAGGAGGAAGGAGACTGCTCTCGCGATGCAGTCACCGAACGAAGGCTGCTTGCCGTTCAGGTCCTCGATGGTGGCGCGCACCAGTGACGCCTGAACGGCGTTACGGCCGATGACGGCAAGCTGTCGTTGAAAACCCTGCCGATGCGAAACTTGTCCGGTCGTTCCAGTGTCGTTGAAGACATGATGTAACCCGTCCAGTCCAGGCGGATCCTGATGCGATGAACGCGGCCTTGCCGCTATGAGAAGATTTCCGCCAGTTCGTCGACGCTGGTGCCTTCCTGGACCTGACGCAGTTCGACATAGCTGACCGCCGTGGCTACCGACAGCACCATAGAAACCACGGTCGACAGCATGGTTGCCGCCACATCGGCGACAATTCCGTCTAGCAGGAGAACGATAGCCGCCATCACCGACTGAATGACCATCGTGATGATCATAAGGATAAGGAAAAGACCAAATAGCGCCCAGCGGCTGCCCTTGGTCAGGACGCGGCTGCGCGACATGCTGCCGAGCACACCTAGGCGCTCCTGTATCAGAACTGGAATAGCCACCGACCAACCAAGCCACAATATGATTCCGGGGACCAGCAGAGCTAATGAAGCAAGGCCCGCCCCCAGCACTACGAGCAGGCCGATCCCCAGGGTTGGGAGCAAATAGCGGATGGCTATCTGGATGCAGTCGCCAAAGGACGGCCGTTTGCCGTTCAAATCCTCGATCGTCGCCCGCACGAGTGCCGACTGGAGCAGCAGCGACAGGATAAAGGATACTAATCCGGCGGCAATGCCGACGGAAGAATTCCAAAACATCATACTAGGATCGGCCACCGCGGTCGGGTCGCCCAGTGCAGTCCCGCTCAAGGTCGATTCGGTCCAGAGTCGGAGAACTGTCGCCGGCAGACCTGAGAACAGCAGCGCGAGTCCAAGGTACAGACCGATATTGCGGCTGATGACAGCAAAGCTGTCGTTGAAAACCCTGCCGATGCGAAACTTGTCCGGCCGTTCCAATGTCGTTGAAACCATGATGCGTCCCCCGCTTAATCACCGCATATCGGCTGGTGATCCCCGCATCAAATGTGCCAACATTGGAGATCGACGTCTAGCCCACTTGCAATTGCCGTTGTGCATTGCCAGTGTCGACTGGGGACCACAGGTTGCAGGGGACAGTTGGCAGTGGCACAGCCAGGCACAGCGGAAGCCGAATGGCTGGCAAGAGCGCATGAGCAGTTGATCTCGGATAAGTCGATCCAGTTCGACCTGCCGGCCTATGTACCGCCTCAGCCGCCTGACTGGCTGAAGCCGCTGCTGGACCTGTTGTCGTCGCTCGGTCCCTATATGATCTATCTGTTCTGGGGCGCGGTGCTATCAGGTGTCGCGATTATCCTGCTCCTGGTCTTCCTCGAGATGAAAGGTATCGCCTGGCGCCTGCCTTGGCAGCGCGCACGGCGCGAAACCGACGCGGAGGAAGCATGGCGTCCCGACGCCGGCGCCGCGCAGATCCTGCTGTCGGAAGCCGACGCGCTGGCCGCGCGAGGCGACTATGACGAAGCGGTTCATCTCCTGCTTCGCCGCAGTGTCGCCGATATTGCCGGCCGGCTGCCGGATTTTTTGCGCCCGTCGCTCACGGCGCGCGACATCGCCGCTGCTGCTTCGGTTCCCGCCAAGGCCCGCGCGGCGTTTGCCGAGATCGCACGCATCGTTGAAGCCGCATTGTTCGCGCGCCGGCCGGTCGGCGCCGAAGGCTGGCGGCAAGCACGCGGCGCCTATGAGCGGTTCGTCTTCCGGGATGCCTGGATATGAGCGCTGCGACGGTCGAACCAGCGGCACAGGAACCGTTCAATCGAAGAACGCTGTTTTGGGGCATTTTCGCCAGCCTGCTTGCGGCAGCGGGTTTCTTCCTGCTGTCCACCTATGCGCCCGACTTCCGGCAACCCGGCAATGGCAGCGCCACGCCGCTGTCGAAAAGCGGCGTCGGCTATGCCGGCCTGGCGGAATGGTTGCGGCTCACCGGCGAGACGCCAGCCATGGCGCGGACCGATCAGGATCTCGGCACCGACATGCTGCTGATCGTCACCATTTCGCCAGAGAGCGATCCCGCCGCGCTCGACCACATCCTCGAACTTCGGCAGGACCTGAATACCCTCTTCGTGCTGCCGAAATGGCAAACCCTGCCGCTGGAAGAGCACGAAGGTTGGAAGATGAAATTCGGGCGATTGCCCGATCCCGTGGTGAACCAATGGCTCGGCCGGATCGCCAATGCAAAGATCGGCGTCGGCCAAAGCACGGTGCAGCAACTCGACATCGAGGGCCAGCTTGTTGCCGCCCCCGATGAATTGCAGTGGGTGGCGGACGAGCATCCAATCATAGTAGCCGGCAACAACAAGGCTGTGCTCACCGAAGTGGACGGCAAGCCCTTTTATGTCCTGACTGACCCCGACCTGATCAACAACGCCGCGATTGGGAATCCCGACAAGGCGGCAGCCGCGCTCGACCTGATTGCATTGCTGCAACCCGAGAAGGGCCAGGTCATGTTCGATCTCACGCTGCATGGCGCGGGGCGAAAATACGACCTTGCCAAGCTCCTGGTCGAACCGCCGTTTCTGGCGCTGACGCTGACGATCCTGGCCGCGGCGGCGCTGGCTTTCCTGCGCGGCCTCGGCCGTTTCGGCCCGCCGCGCGCCGAGCAGCGCGCCATTGCCTTCGGCAAGCGTGCGCTGGTGGATACGACGGCCATGCTGTTGCGGCGCGCCGGGCGGCTCGAGGAACTGGGAGGCCGTTACGCGGCCTTGATGCGGGTGCGCGCCGGCGCACTGCTGGGAGCGCCGCAGGGGCTGCAAGGCGAAGCGCTCGACCGCTGGCTCGATTCTCGCGATAAGGACGAAGTCAGCGGATTCACCGCGCGGGCGCAAGCCGCCGGCGAGGCGAAAAACCTGACACAAATGCACGAGGCAGCCGAGCGGCTGCACGATTGGACGGCAAGGAGGCTCGGTGAACGTCGGTGATGTGAAGGCCCTGGCGACACGGATCAGGGAAGAAGTGGCCAAGGCGATCACCGGACAGCACGACACGGTCGACCTGATGCTGACCGCCCTGTTCGCCGGCGGGCATATCCTGCTGGAAGGCCCTCCGGGCACGGCCAAGACAATGACCGCTCGCTGCTTCGCGCAGGCTCTGGGTGTCGCCTACGGGCGCATCCAGTTCACGCCGGACCTGATGCCTGGCGATATCGTCGGATCGAACATCTACAATTTCCAGACTGGACAGTTCACGCTGACGCGCGGTCCGATCTTCTGCGATCTTTTGCTTGCCGACGAGATCAACCGCACGCCGCCCAAGACACAGGCAGCACTTCTGGAGGCGATGCAGGAGCATGCGGTCACTTTCGACGGCACCACGCATTCGCTGGGCCGCAACTTCATGGTGGTCGCGACCCAGAACCCGATCGAGCATCAGGGTGTCTATCCCCTGCCCGAAGCACAGCTCGACCGCTTCCTGTTCAAGCATCGGGTCAGCTATCCCGGTCCCGAGGAGGAACGGGCCATCATCATCCATCACGGCGGCGGCTCCGCCTCGCACGACATCGCGCAATACGGCATCAAGGCCCAGACGGATCGCAAGACGCTGGAGAAGGCACTCGAAACCGTCGGCTCCGTCACCCTCGTCGACGACGTCGTCGGCTACATCGCGGCGCTGGTGCGCGCCACACGCGACACCGCCGATTTGGAGGTTGGCGCCAGTCCACGCGCGGGCGCCATGCTGGCCAGGGCGGCGCGGGCGCGGGCAGCGCTCGACGGGCGCGCCTATGTGGTCCCAGACGACGTCAAGGCGCTGGCGGTGCCGGCGCTGCGCCATCGCGTCGTCCTGTCGCCGGCCGCGCAGATCGATGGCCGGCTGGTCGAGCAGATCGTCTCCGACCTGGTCGACCAGACGGAAGCGCCGCGTTGATCTATCCCAGCGGCCGAGCGGTGTGGGCGGCAGCGGCGGGCGCGGTGCCGGCCTTCCTGGTCGCGCTGGCGCTGCCGTCGCTGTGGTATCTCGGATTGCTGTGGATCTGCCTGCTGCTGGCCTTCCTGGCGGTGGACACCGCGGCGGGACGCGGGCGGAAATCGCTGGCCGCCAGCCTCCACGCGCCGCCGCAGGTCGGCGTCGGCGGCCAGTTCACCGTCCACGTCGCCGCCCGTTTTTCAGGCCGGATGCCAACCCTGGAGGCGCGCGTCGGTCATGATGCGCGCCTGGCGCCGATCGGCGGTACCGGCGGTCCCCTGGCTGCCACCGGAGATGGCGGATCTCTCGACCTGCGGTTCCAGGCGCTGCGGCGCGGCATCGCCAGCTTCGATCGTCTGTGGCTGCGCTGGCGCGGGCCGTTCGGATTGGTCTGGAACCAGGTCGTCCTGCCGATGGAAAGCAAGGTGGCAGTGTTGCCCGACGTCCGCAGCGCCCGCGACCAGGCGATCACGCTGCTGCAGCGCAACGCCCTGCCCGACGGGCATGCGCAGCGCCGGGCCGGCCACGGCCGGGAATTCGAGGCGCTCAAGGATTATCAGCCCGGCATGGGCCGGCGGATGATCGACTGGAAGCGCAGCGCCCGCCACGGCAGGCTTCTGGCGCGCGAGTTCCGTATCGAGGAGAACAACAACATCGTGCTGGCCATCGACAGCGGACGCCTGATGTGCGAGCCGGTCGACGGCCTCCCGAAGGTGGACCGGGCGGTGGCTGCCGCCTTGCTGTCGGCGTTCATTGCGCTCAAGGGCGGCGACATGGTCAGCCTGTTCAGCTTCGATGCGCGGCCGCGCGTCGCCAGCGGCGCGGTGCGCGGCTCGGCCAGCTTTGCAATGATCCAGAAGCGGGCGGTTGAGATCGACTATTCCAACGAGGAGACCAATTTCACCCTGGCGCTGACCACGCTTGCGGCACGGCTCGACCGGCGCTCTCTGGTAATCATCTTCACCGACTTCGTCGATCCGATCAGCGCGGAATTGATGCTGCGTACCGTCGGCCGGCTCACCGAGCGGCATCTGGTGTTGTTCATGATGATCAGAGATGTCGAATTGGAGAGCTTGGCCGACATGCCGCCTTCATCAGGCGAGGATGTCGCCCGCGCCGTCGTCGCCGGCGGGCTTTTGCGCGAAAGGCAGGTCGTCATCGGCCGGTTGCGGCTGCTCGGCGCGCATGTGATCGAAGCCGACCATCACAGGCTGGGGCCGGCGCTGGTCGAGCGCTACCTGCAGTTCAAGCGCGAGGATTTGTTGTGACTGCGCCAGTTCCCGGCGATGCTGGACGCGATGATGCCGTACGCCAGTCGCTGGCCAGCTTCCGTCGGGAGCGCGAGGCCGACTGGAAGGCGTTCGAGGCGCTACTCGCCCGCGTCGAGAAACGCGCGCCGCGAACACTGTCGGAAGAAGAGCTGCTGTCGCTGCCGCTGCTCTACCGGTCGGCATTATCTTCGCTTTCGGTGGCGAGAGCGACATCCCTCGACAGCGCACTGATCGCCTATCTCGAATCCCTGTCGCTGCGGGGTTATTTTTATCTCTACGGGGCACGCCGCGGGCTGCGCCAGCGCATCGCCGATTTTTTCCTGCACGACTGGCCGGGTGCCATCCGCGATTTGTGGCGCGAGACGCTGGTGTCGGTGGCGCTGATGATTGTCGGCATCGGCGCCGGCGCCTGGCTGGTAGCGTCCGACAAGGGCTGGTTCGACGCGATCATCCCGTCAGGCCTGGCTGCCGGCCGCGGTCCCGACGCTTCGGCCGAGATACTGCGCAGCATGCTTTATGATGGCGACAATGGCTTTCTCTCAGGCTTTGCCGCTTATCTTTTCACCCATAACGTCCAGGTCGCAATCCTCGCCTTCGCGCTTGGATTTGCTTTCGCCGTGCCGACGGTGCTGCTGATGCTGTTCAACGGCTGCATGCTGGGTGCGCTGTTCCAGGTCTATTGGGCAAAGGGGCTTGGCATGGAGCTTGGCGGCTGGCTGGCCATTCACGGCACCACCGAATTGTTCGCCATCGCACTGGCCGGCGCTGCCGGCATGCGGATCGGCACGCGCATCGCCTTTCCCGGCGAGTTGACCCGCATGACGGCAGCCGCCCATGCCGGACGCATAGCGGCGACCGCGATGGTTGGCGTTTCGGTCATGCTGCTGTTTGCCGGACTGCTCGAGGGCATCGGCAGGCAGACGATCACCAGCGACGTCACCCGCTATGCCATTGGCACCGGCATGCTCGCACTGTGGATCGGCTACTTCTACCTGTTCCAGGTGGTGCGCAATGGCGACCGCTAGGCGCGCTGCGCTGGCGACGATGCGCTCGCTGATCACGCCTGAAGGTGTCGATCTCCAGATAAAGCTGGCCGACGCCGGCACCCGCGCTGCCGCTTTCCTGCTCGATGTCGTGTTTATCGCCACGGCTGCAATCGCGGTCACGATAGTTGCGCTGTTCGGAGTAACAGGTTTCGGCACCGATCAATTGCAGCCGCTTTTCATCGTCTGGATCATCGTGATCTTTTTTCTGCGAAACGTCTACTTCATCGCCTTCGAGGCGGGCCGGCGTGCGTCCACGCCCGGCAAGCGGATCATCGGCATCAGGGTGGCATCACGCAACGGAGCCGGCCTGTCGGTCGATCAGGTCATCGCCCGCAATCTGATGCGCGAGATCGAAGTCTTTCTGCCGCTGTCGATTATCGCCGGACGGAGTGGAATGGGCGTCGCCGATACGCTGACGACAGTCTTCGGACTGATATGGGCGCTGCTGTTCGCCTTGTTCCCGCTCTTCAATCGCGACCGGTTGCGGATTGGCGACCTCCTGGCGGGAACCTGGGTCGTCGAGGCGCCTAAGCGCACGCTGATGGAGGATCTGTCGGCACGAAAAGATCCGGTCGCCAGGACTTTTCAGTTCAGCCACGCCCAGCTCGATGCCTATGGCATCGCCGAACTGCACAAGCTGGAGGAGGTGCTGCGCCGCGACGACTATTTCGCGCTGCGGGCGGTGGCTGAGACGATCGGACGCAAGATCGGCTCAACGCCGCAGGCGCATGACGCCCGTCCGTTCCTGACCGTGTATTACGCGGATCTCAGGGCGCATCTCGAACGCAAGCTTCTTCTCGGCACCCGCAAGGCCGACAAGCACGCGCGCGGTAGCAACGCTGGACCAACGAGGCTGCCATGAACACATCTCTATCCGAGCTTGAACTTCAAGGGATGGAAGCCCGAGCTGCCGCGGCCCAAGCTGGCCCGTGGAAATCATGGGTCGAGGGCCGGGACTTTCTAGGCGGCTCAAATTTCATCCAGACCGGCCAAGGGGCGGATCGCGGCGAAGACATCGAAATGACCGCCGCGACGGTCGCGGACCAGGATTTCATGGCAGCCGCGCGCCAGGATGTTCCTCGCCTGATCGCCGAAGTGCGCAGACTGCGCGCGCTCCTCAATCGAGCAAATTAGAGCAGCAAGGCTGCCTCCTAGCCCACCCACTTCTCATAGTCGGACACGAGCAGGTGCAGCGGCGCTACATCCTCGTTGATGTCCGCGAAGCGGCCGATCGGTTCGCGGAAGACATTATCGGTGAGATCGTCGTTGACGGTCGACACCTCGCCGATCAGCACATCCTTGCCCTCGGCCCAGAACGCATGCCAGATGCCTGGCAAAAGCGTGACGCTCTCGCCCGGATCGAGCTTCAGCAGCCCGCCCGCCGGCAGCCTGTGGATGGTTCCGTCGACAGGCACCGACACCTCGGCCTTCGGATCGATGCCGCCATCGCGATCGTGCATGAACAGTTCCAGCACCAGCTTGCCGCCACCACGGTTGATGATGTCCTCGGCCTTGATATTGTGGCGATGCATTGGCGACAGCTGATCCTTGCGCGAGATCATGATCTTTTCGGCATAGAGCATGCCCATGCCCTTCTTCATGTCCTCGTAGCGACCGTTGCGAACGGTGAACAGGAAGAGGCCGAGCTCGTCGAACTTGCCCTGGCCGTAGTCGGTGATGTCCCAGCCGAGCCGGGAGGAGAAGATGGCCGACGAATCCTGCCGGCGAGCCTTCATCTCTTCCGGCGACCAATAGGCGAAGGGCGGCATGATGTAGCCGAACGAACGGATGAAGGCATCGGCGTCGCGGATGATGTCGTTGATAGCGGAGCGTTTCATGGTCGTGGTTCCTTCCAGTCGGCCTAGGCGATCTCCAAACCGAATAGCCGAACCCCGGTACGGTGTCGACGTAAACTGCATGAGCTGGCCTCATGACATCCGGTCCAATCAAGGTCATAACGGCAACCAGTTTCCTGATGGTGGCATTCCATGCTGAGCATAGACGAACTCGATACGCCGGCGATCCTGATCGACGTCGACCGCGCCGAAGCCAACATCGCGCGGGCGCAGGCCCACGCCGACCGCCAAGGGCTGAAGCTCAGGCCGCACATCAAGACCCACAAACTGCCTTACTGGGCAAAGAAGCAGATCGCAGCGGGTGCGGTCGGTATCACCTGCCAAAAGATCGGTGAAGCCGAGGTGATGGCCGATGCTGGGCTCACCGACATTTTTCTGCCTTACAACATTCTGGGCAGGGCCAAGCTGGAGCGCCTCAAGGCGCTGCACGACCGCGTGACGCTGTCGGTGACGTCAGACAGCATGGAGACGTTTGCGGGTCTCGCCGCCACCTTCACCGATCCAGGCCGGCCGCTACAGGTGCTGGTGGAGTGCGATACCGGCATGGGCCGCTGCGGCGTCCAGTCGGCCAGCGAGGCTGTCGCGCTGGCCAGGGAGATCGACAAGGCCAGGGGGCTCGCCTTCGGCGGGCTGATGACCTATCCGGCGGCAGGCCGCGCCGCCGAGGCCGAGACTTGGCTCGCCGATGCGCGCCAGGCGCTCGCCGCATCCGGCCTCGCCTGCGAACGCATCTCCAGCGGCGGCACGCCGGATTTGTGGCGCGCAAGCGAGGCTTCCGTCGTCACCGAGTACCGCCCTGGCACCTACATCTATCTCGACCGCTACCAGGTCGCCAAGGGCGTCGGCAGCCTCGACGATTGCGCGCTGACGGTGCTGTCGACGGTGGTCAGCCATCCGACGCCGACACGGGCCATCCTCGATGCCGGCAGCAAGGCCTTGTCCAGCGATACGCTGGGGCTGCCCGATTTCGGCGAATTGCTGGGTACTCCCGGCGCCACCGTCACCAGCCTCAGTGAGGAGCACGGCAACGTCACGCTTTCCGGCGACGCCAGGCTGCGTATCGGCGAGCGCGTGCGCATCGTGCCCGACCATTGCTGCGTCGTCACCAATCTGTTCGACGAAGTTCACTTGATCGCCGGAGAACAGGTGCTGGAGACGCTGCCGGTGGCGGCGCGCGGCCGCATGGGATGAGAAGCGGTCCGCGGAGCGGACGGAAAGCCAATTGCTTGGCTTTCGAGCTTTGACCCCCTGAGCCTGCGAGGGGCAAAGCTGAAGTGAGTCAGGCTGATTGCCGTTCGGCCTGCCGTGCCGCGACGCGGCGCATGGCAATGACCCGGCGACGCAGGATTTCCGTGCGCATCGCCATCAGATGCAGCGCGAAGAACAGCACGGTAAAGCCCAAAGCCATCACCAGCAACGGCCGCAACAGGCTGGGATCGATGGTCGGCCCCCCGAGCCGGATCACCGAAGCCGGCTGATGCAGCGTGTTCCACCAGTCGACGGAGAATTTGATGATCGGGATGTTGATGAATCCAACCAGGGTGATGACTGCAGCGGCCCAGGCGGCGCGCGCGGCATCATCGAGGGCCCGCGTCAGCGCAATGATGCCGAGATACATCAGGAACAGCACGAACACCGAGGTCAGCCGCGCATCCCACACCCACCAGGTGCCCCACATCGGCTTGCCCCAGATCGAACCGGTGATCAGCGCGAGCGCTGTAAAGACGGCGCCGATGGGTGCCGCCGATTTGAGCGCGACGTCGGCCAGCGGATGGCGCCACACCAGCGTGCCCAACGCGGAAACCGCCATCAGCGTGAAACACATCATGGCCAGCCAGGCGAAGGGCACATGGATGTACATGATACGTACGGTGATGCCTTGCTGGAAATCCTCCGGCGCCGTGAAGCTCATGTAGAGCCCGGCGGCCAGGAGGAGTGTGGCGATGGTTGCCAGCCACGGCACCACCTTGTCGGCCAACCCGACAAACCGCGTCGGGTTGGCGAAATCCATCCAGCCGCTGAGGCGCGAAGTCATGTCACTCATGCAGCTTTACATAAACCGGTGACAGGCTTGGGGCAACTACAGCACCGTGTCGCAGGCGGGGTCTTGCCTTCTCCCCCCCGTGGGAGAAGGTGGCCGAGCGAAGCTCGGTCCGATCAGGGGTGCTGGCCTGAGGGAGGCCGGCGCCAAGCTGGAGCACCCCTCATCCGTCGCCTTCGGCGACACGTTCTCCCACAAGGGGAGAAGGGAAGAACTCAGGCGGCCGCGTCCGTGATGGTTCGGCTGAGGCGGCGGACTTCCTCGTCGTTTAGCAGGCCGCCGGCGCGCAGCAGGCTGGCGAAGCGGCCATTGCGCATCGACAATTCTGCAAAGCCACCCATTTCGACCACCTTGCCCTTGTCCATGAAGACGACCAGATCGGCATCGCGAACAGTGGTCAGGCGGTGCGCGATGATGAAGGTGGTGCGGCCGCGCCGCAATTCGTCGATCGCTTCCTTGACGCGGTCTTCCGTCTCGACGTCAAGCGCGCTGGTCGCTTCGTCGAGCACCAGGATGGGTGAATCCTTCAGCACGGCGCGCGCGATTGCGATACGCTGGCGCTCGCCGCCCGAAAGCTGTCCACCGCGTTCGCCGACGACCGTATCGTAGCCGTTGCTCTTCGACAGGATGAAATCCTGCGCGGCAGCGGCGTTCGCGGCGGCGTGGACCTCATCATAGGTCGCCTCGGCGCGCCCGACGCGGATATTGTCCTCGATCGAGCGGTTGAGCAGGCCCGCATCCTGGAACACGGTGGCGATCGAGTGGCGCAGCGACTTGCGGGTCACCGTGCGGGTATCGATGCCATCGATCAGGATCCGGCCGCTGGACGGCGAAAAGACCCGCTGCAGGAGATTGATCAGCGTGGTCTTGCCTGCGCCGGTCGGGCCGACGATGGCCACGGTCTGCCCGGCATGGACCTCGAACGACACGTCGTTCACGCCCTGCCCCGAATTGGCGAATTCGAAGTTGACGTTTTCGAAACGCACATGACCAGTGACGTTGACCAGGTCACGCAACCCGTCCGGCTCGGCGGCCTCGGCCGCGGAGTCCTCAAGGCGATAAAATTCCTCGAGCTTGGCCCTGGCTTCCGAAATCTGGTTGGCGAAGGCCGACATCTGGTCGAGCCGGGCGATCAGCAGCGTGGCAAAGCCGGTAAACGCGATGACGTCACCGATCCGCAATTGGCCATGCATGACCAGATAGGAGCCGATCAACAGCACGACCATCATCGAAATGGTCGACGACAGACGGTGCAGGGCGTTGGCCAACGCCCACCAGTCGAGCACCGGATACTGGGCATCAAGCAGGTTCTTGACATAGCGCTTCAAGGCGTCGGTCTCGTGGCCGATGCGATTGTAGCTCTGCAGCACGGCGACATTGCTGACCGAGTCGCTCACATGCGCGAACACCTGGTGAAAATGCCGCTCCACGGACGCCTGGCCTTCCCTGGTGCGACGCATCACCAGCCGGCCAATTCCGACGTAAAGCGCGCCCAGCGCCAGCAGGACCATCGACATGCGAATGTCCATGCTGAGCGCCGTCGGCACCAGCAGAACCAGCGCGACAACCGTGGACAAATGCTGCCTCATGAACTCGAGCCAGAGGCTGAACAAGGTCTCGACCGCGCGCAGCAGCGTATGCAGGGAATTGGAGGTGCCGCGCTGATGATGCCAGGCAAGCGGCATGGTGATTACGCGCTCGAATGATTGGCAAAGAACCTCGCTGCGCCGCGCATGGGCAAAACGGTCCGCGCCGCGCGCCACCAGAACGAAGGCGATGACGTTGAAGACGCCGATACCGGCCCATAGTCCGAGCGTCGAAAAGACCGAGCCGCTATCGGAAATGGCATCGATCACCCGTCCGAACATGATCGGCTCAAGGATGGCGATAATCGCAAGCGCGACATTCGCCCCACAGATAAACGCGACGCGTTTTCTGTCGGCAGCGAGATAACCGAGCGCTCTCCAGTAGATTTGCAGAAGGGACACTTCAGCTACTCCGGCAAATTGTTATTGTGCACTGCATCATTTTCTGACTCGTACTCGTTGACGTGTCGCGAAACAATGCCCTCGTACCCCTTCAGTTCCCAATTCGCGAACAAAAGATGGCGACGCTGCGAAATCTGTCGTGATCACCTAACGGTTTGAGAAAAAAGGTAAAATGTCAGCCTTGCGGCAAAATCGTGGCAGGCCGGAAGCACTGCCGAAATTTTAATCAGCAACTTGGCATGTACGAATCCCAAAAGCCTGCATCGGCTTTTGGGACATCTCATGCGCAATAGAATTGCTCGAGCAACTTTAAATAACGCACATCCTCAAGATGTACAAAGACGCTCCAAATCCTTGAAGCTACGCCGGTATCCTGACGACCAGATCGGCCTTGTCGCCGGCTTTCGGTTCGAAAGACGAAGCCTTCGTCTTTTTACCATTTACCTCGAGCGAGACGGCTTTGGCCTTCTTGTCGCGGACAACCTGAACCCTGAGCTCGGCCCCCAGCACCTTGAGCGTTGCCGCATAGCCATCCCAATGGCTGGGCAGTTTCGGCCTGAACTGGATGCGCTCGCCCCTGCGCTCGATGCCGAGGATGCCTTCGACCGCCGCGCGATAAAGCCACCCGGCCGAGCCGGTATACCAGGTCCAGCCGCCGCGGCCGCCCTTGCCTTGCCCGGCGTAGACGTCCGCCGCGACGACGTAAGGCTCGACGCGGTAGTGCTCGGCAGCGGCCTCGTCGAGCGCATGGTTGACCGGGTTGAGCATCGAGAAGCAGCGGTAGGCGTCGTCGACGCGCCCCATTTCGGCGAGCGCAATGACGAACCATGTCGCTGCGTGGGTGTACTGGCCGCCGTTTTCACGGACACCCGGCGGGTAGCTCTTGATGTAGCCTGGGTTCTGTTCCGTCCTGGAAAAGGGAGGGGTGAAAAGCTTTACGATGTTGAGCTCGTCGTCGACGAGCATTTTCATCGCCTGCTGCATCGCCGTCGTCGATCGCGCCGGATCGCCCTCGCCCGACAGCACGCTCCACGACTGGGCAATCGAGTCGATCTTGCATTCCTGCGAGCTGCGCGACCCCAGCGGCGTGCCGTCGTCGAAGCTGCCGCGACGGTACCATTCACCGTCCCAGGCCGTGCTTTCCAGCGCCCGCTTCAGCACGCCGGCGTGTTTTGTCCAGGCTTGCGCATGCTTGGCGTCGCCTTCCGCCTTGGCGACAGCTGCAAAGTCGCCCAGCGTTTTCAGCAGGAACCAACCCAGCCAGACGCTCTCGCCCTTACCGTGCTCGCCGACACGGTTCATGCCGTCGTTCCAGTCACCGCCGAGGATCAGCGGCAGTCCGGCGGGGCTGCTGCGCTTGATGGCAAGGTCAAGTGCGCGCGCACAATGATCATAGAGTGAAGCGGTCTTCTTCGATATCTCCGGCGTGAAAAAGGCGTCGTGCTCACCTTCTTCCAGCGACGGCCCTTCGATGAAGGGCAATTGTTCCCTGAGGATCGCGGTATCGCCGGTCACCAGCAAGTAGTGTGCCGTGGCGTGGGCGAGCCAGACCACGTCGTCGGAAATCATGGTGCGGACGCCTGCCTCGGTTCGCGGCAGCCACCAATGCTGCACGTCGCCTTCGGGGAATTGCCGCCGCGCCGCGTTGAGGATCTGGTCGCGCGCCAGTTTCGGATCATGGAGAAGCAGGGCCAGCGTGTCCTGCAACTGGTCGCGGAAGCCAAAGGCGCCGCTCGCCTGGTAAAACGCCGAGCGGGCGCGGATGCGGCAGGCAAGGCTCTGATAGGGCAGCCAGTGGTTGACCATCGCGTTGAGCGCCCTGTCCGGCGTCTCGACCTGGATGGTGTCGAGAAACCCTCGCCAGGTGCGTTCATTGTCAGTCAGCCGCTGATCGAAATCCTTGCTGCCATGATGCTGTACCAGCGCGCTGGCTTCCTCGGCAGAGGCTGCATCGCCGAGCAGCCAGAGCAGCGTCACGTCGCCGCCGGCAGGGATGTCGACGTCGCGTGCAATTGCCGCACAAGGATCGTCGCCCGCCTCGACGCGGCCCGACAGGCTTGCGCCGCTGAGCACGGCTTGCGGGAGTTCGCTGGTACCGTTTCGGCCGATGAACTCGCCGCGGTCGGCCGTCACCGAGTGTGCCGCGCCGTCGGCGGCCAGGAAGGCGACCCGCTCGCTGAAATCGAGCCCGTAGGGATTTTGCGCCAGCAACGCGCCCGTCGCGGCATCCCTCGAGGGAACGATGGTCGCCGCCGTGCGCGAACGATGGCTGCCAAGAACCCATTCCGCATAGGCATAGACGCGCAGGCGCGCCGGCCCCGAACCGGAATTCTGGATGCGCAACCGGGAGATTTTCACCGGATCGACGGAATCCACCACATGGGTAAGGTCCATCGACAGCGGCCCGCGCTTCGAACGGAAGGTCGAAAACCCCTGCCCGTGCCATGTTTCGTAGGTCATGGCGGGATCGCGGACCACGGCGGCCAGCGGCGAGAACGCCCGGCCGCTGGCATGATCGTAGATATAGATGCCCTCGCCTGGCCGGTTGGTGACCGGGTCGTTCGCCCACGGCGTCAGTTGATAGTCGCGGCTGTTTCGGCTCCAGCTGAAGGCAGCGCCCTCAGCCGAAACGTGGAAACCGAACGAGGCGTTGGAGACGACGTTGATCCAGGGCTGCGGCGTCGTGCGGCGGCCAGCAAGGCGCACGACATAGTGGCGTCCGTCGCCCTCGAAACCGCCAAAACCGTTCCACTGGTTAAGCCCGCTGCCGTCGGCACTGCCGTCGAACGAGGCTTGGGCCCACGTCTGTGGCGCCGGCGGAGACGGTTCACGAAGCGCTGCTGCACCCGCCGGCTGCAAGGCGTCCCGCGCTTGCAGCGCAGCGGCCTCGGCGCGCTCGATCTGATCGAAGATGGTGCCGTTGCGCGTGTGCAGAACGACGCGAGCAGTGGCCAGCAGCGTCTTGTAGGTCGCCTCGTCCATGAGGTCGCGGCGCACCGCGAAGATGTGCTGGCGGGGTCCTAGCTCCTTGCCGCGCAGGCGGCTGTTTTCGCACAGCGTCTCGACCGCCCGTTGCAGGTCCTGCACGTAGGACGAAGCCTGCTCGTTGATGACGACAAAGTCGATCATCATGCCTCGGGCGCGCATGTATTCCTGGAAGCGGAGCGCCTGAGCAACGATTTCGAGATCGGCGACATCGCCGATCCTGACCAGGAAAATCGGAAAGTCGCCGGATATGCTGGTCGGCCATAGGCCCGATTGCCTACCGAGCCCGGAAGCGATCGATTCGGCCGGAAGCCGCAGGAACGGATCCGGATAGATCAGGTAGCGCGCCAGATTCTGCACATTGGCGGCATCGGCAAGGCTGAGACCGAGATGCCGGGTCTGCACCTGTGAGCGGGTCCAGGCGAGCATCGCCTGGCGCGCGAAGGCTTCCGGATGATCAAGCCGCGCAATGGCTTCTTCGAGTTCGGCACGGTTGGCGCCGACGGCAGTCCAGAAGGTCAGCGCTATCTTCTTGTTGGCCGGCACGCGCACCTGTCGGCGAAGTGCCGCGACCGGATCCAGCGTGAAGCCGGAATGGCCGCCAAGCTTGGCGCCGGGATCGAAGGCGGCGGCCTCGGTAATGGTGCGGCCGCGGCCTATGAAGGCGCGCCGGTCGGTTTCGGCCTCGGCGTCGCGCGTCGACCCAGACGGGTCGGTGACGAAATGCACCATGGCGACATCAGGCTCGTCCGTTTCCCGCTTACGTCTGGTGGCGAAGATCGCTGCGTTATTCGCAGCGATTTCGGTTTCCACGAACATTTTCGAGAACGCCGGATGCGCGTTGTCGGATGCTTCGGAGCCCAGCACCAGTTCAGCGAACGAGGTCACTTCGATATGCCGGTCGACCGGGCCGTCATTGTAGAGCGTCACCCGCCGGCCTTCGCCATTTCCTTCCGAAATGACGATGCATTCGACCTCCGAACGCAGTGATCCCACTGACTTGACGAAGCTCGCCTTGTCGTCGGAGAACAGCGTCCGCACCTCTTCGTGGGTGGCACGCTTCGGCTCGGCGGTGGCCGACCACCAGTCGCCGGTGCCGGAGTCGCGCAGGAAGATGTAGGAGCCAAGCCGATCCTCGGTCGGGTCCGGCTGCCAGCGCGTGACGGCAAGCTCGCCCCAGCGACTATAGCCGGAGCCGGTCGCGGTAACCATGACCGAGTAGCGGCCATTGGACATGACGCTGGTCGAACGCAGCGCCTTGAGCGGGTTGAGCACGATGCGCGTATCGGGGCTTTCGGCTTCCGTTTCGTCCTTCGACCGTTCGTCGGCCTCGGTCCTGACGGTGGCGGTCGGGATGTCGCGCGGCGCTCTTTCCTGCAGCAGCAACTCGGCCGACTCGATCACCGGATCGCTGTGGAAGCGGTCGCGCAGGCGTCCTTCGAAGATGGCGTCGGCGACGGCGGCGATCGACATGCCGGAATGGTGGGCCATGTAGTTCAGCACGACGACATGGTCGGTGCCCTCCGGCACGCGTTGCGGCGTGAAATCGACCGCATCGTAGAAGCCGTGCCGGCCAAGGGCGCCGAGCCGCCGCAGCCTGGCCAGGTTCTGCACCGATTCACGCGGGGTGAACTGCGCCGCCAGCACGGTCGCATAAGGGGCAATCACCGTGTTCTGGCCGAGACCTCGCTTCAGGCCCAGCCCGGGCACGCCGAAATTGGTGTACTGGTAGGTCAGTTCGCGATCGCGGGCGTTGTAGGCCGCTTCCGAAATCCCCCAAGGCACGTCCTTCGAGCGGCCGTACTGGATCTGGCGCTTGATGATGAGCTTGCTGGTCTGGTTAAGGATGCTGCCTTGCGGCTCCTTCATCACCAGCGGCGGCATCAAATACTCGAACATCGAGCCGGACCAGGACATCAGCGCGCCCTTGAACCCGATCTCGACGATCGGCCGGCCGAGGTGGAACCAGTGCTCCGTCGGCAGATCGCCCTTAGCTATGGCGAACAGGCTGGTCAGCCGCGCCTCGGAAGCCAGCAGGTCGTAGCAGCTTTCGTCGAGCTGATGCTCCTCGACCCGGTAGCCGATCGACAGAAGCTTGCGTTCCTTGCGCATGAGGAAGGAGAAATCCATCTCGAAGGCAAAGCGGCGCGTACGCTCGCGCAACGACAGAAGCTTGGCCCGCAGCGCCTCGACGGCAGTGTCGTCGCTATGCGCGTCATGGACATGCGCTTCGCAGGTGGCTTCCAGTCTCGCCGCCCAGTCGGCGATGGTGTCGCTCTGCGTCGATGCGGCCTCAGTATGGATGGCGATGGCGAGCTTGCGGATCTCGCCGGCCAGAACGGCCAGATTGATGGTGCGGATCGAAGCCATCTCGGGCTGTGCCTTGATCGATTCGACCGCGCGTCGCATGCCATCGAGGCGATCGGCAAGTCGCTGGCGCAACGGCCGCAACTGACGGCGGTCGTCAGGCAACTCCGCCAGGCTTTCGTCGAGGATCGTCACCGTATCGAGGATACCCTCGAAGTCGCCCTGAAGGTGGACTGCAGGCGCTTCCGCCCATTCGGCACAGGCTGCCGCCACCGCCACCAGATGGCCGGCGAGATTGCCGCTATCGACAGCGGAAATGTACAGCGGATAGAGCGGCTTCAGCGTCGTCGTGTCATACCAGTTGAAGAGATGGCCGCGCTCACGCGGCATGCTCTCGATAGTCGACATCGTCGCGTCGATGCGGGTGGTGGCGTCGGACAGGCTGATCCAGCCGAAATCGCGCGCCGAAACAACTGACAGGAGATAGACGCCGATATTGGTCGGTGAGGTGCGGGGGGCCACGACAGGCGCCGGGCTTTCCTGGAAATTGTCGGGCGGCAGATTGTGATGCTCGGCCGTCACGAAGGTCTCGAAATAATGCCATGTGCGCCGCGCAATCGTGCGCAGCACATGGATGTCCGCCGCCGATATGCGCAAACGGTCCTCGGTTTCGGCCGAGCGGCTGATAAAGAAGGCGAAGGCCGGCGAGCCGATCCAGAACAGCGCGAAGAAGAAGGCGACGAAAGCTCCGGTGGAATCGGCCACAACAGGGATGGCGAGGCCGACGACGCCGACGATCACAGCGCCGTACATCATGCCGTAATAGGAGCCGAGATCGTTGTCGCCGATCTTGTGAGCCTGCGAGGCAGTGCGCCATTCGAGCATGTTCTTCCGGCTGACGAACAGGCGGTAGAGCGTGCGAATGATGGCATCGCCCATCATCCAGGCCAGATGCGCCATCAGCACGATCTTCAGAGCCACCAGGGCGGTGCCGAAGACGACGTCGCGCGCCAGCGCCGAGAAATGACCGCGCGGCGTCTGGTCGCCGCTTTTCGGCAGGATGGCGTGGACGATGTCGAATGTGGGCGCCATGAAAAGTGTGAGGATCAGCAGCGCCTGCCATTGCGCCGCCTGGGTGAAGGGCAGCAGCGTCCAGCCGGCGATCGCGGCCATCACCCAGAAGATCGGCGTCAGCGACCGGCGCAGATTGTCGACCATCTTCCAGCGCGACAGCGCCGGCACGCCGGAACGCGGATTGAGAATGAAGCCCAGAAGCTGCCAGTCGCCGCGCGCCCAGCGATGGTGGCGCGACGCGTCGACCGAATAGCGGGTCGGATAGTCCTCGACCAGTTCGACGTCGGTGACCAGTGCCGCGCGCGCCAACGCGCCTTCGAGCAGATCGTGGCTGAGCACGGTGTTTTCTTCGATGCGGCCCTTCAGCGCCGCCTCAAAGGCGTCGACGTGATAGAGCCCCTTGCCGGTGAAGGAGCCGTCGCCGAAGACGTCCTGGTAGATGTCCGAGACGGCAAATACGTAGGGATCGAGGCCGCGATTGGCAGAAAAGACCCGCTGAAAGAAGGATGCGTCGTCGCCGCTGGTCAGCGGAGCGGTGATGCGCGGCTGCAGGATGGTGTAGCCGGCGGTGACGACGCGCTTTGCCGCATCGTAATGCGGGCGGTTGAGCGGATGGCAAAGCTTTCCAGCCAAACTGGCGACGGCATCGCGGGTGGTGCGCGTATCGGCATCCAGCGTCATCACATGGATGACCTTTTCCGGCAACGGCACGTCCAGCGGCAGAAAGGTGGTGTCGCTGTCGCCACGCAGCAGAAGATTCAGTTCGTGGAGCTTGCCGCGCTTGCGTTCCCAGCCCATCCAGGCGCCCTGGGATTCATTGTAGAGCCGCCGGCGGTGCAGGACATAGAAACGCGGCGCGCCTTCGCTGGGATAGCGGGCGTTCAGCCGCGCGATCTCGTCGCGAGCATATTGGAGGATCTCGATATCCGCCGCATCGATTTCGGTTTTGCTGTCCGGCCAGTCCGAAAGCAGAGCGAAATGGATTTCGTCCGCCGTGTTGGCCAGGTGGTGCACTTCGATGTTGCGGATGTTCTCCTCGACGTCGTCGCGCGAGCCGATCAGCGACGGCACCACCACCAGCGTGCGCGCCTCGGGCGGCATGCCGCGTTTATAGTCGTAGCCGACGAGGCGCGTCGGCTTCAGGAACAACGATACGACGGTGTTGAAGAAGGCAAGCGCGCCTTCGCTGGCCGGCACGGCAAACAGCGCCAGCATCAGGACGATCGACGGTATGGACAGGCCGAGACTGGCAAGGGCGTTGCCGGAGAGGACAAGAAGCAGGACCGTCAGCGCGAACACCGGCACGACAATGCCCAGCCATCCGGTCTTGTGGAACGCCCGTTTGATCGTGACGCTGACCGTCGGCCGATAGCCGATCGCCTTTTCCAGTTCCAGCCGGCGCGGACCGACCAGAAAGAACCCGACGTCGGTGTGAGCGGTCGGACCGGTGACGGTGGTATCGGCGACAGCGGCATGGCCGGCGAGTTCGATCGCCTTTTCAGCAACGCGGAATTCGGAACGATCGGAGCGGCGCGCCATTTCCTCGATCGCGGTCCGGTACTGGTCGCGCGAGAAGAAATCGAGCGCGGCAAAATCGGTGCGCTCGCGCAGCAAGGTGTCGATGCGGCTGACGTCTTCGAACCAAACCGTCCAGTCGATATCGTTGATGAGCCTGAGGCCGCGGATGATGTTGCCGGTGGTTACGTTGCCGCTGGACAACGTGCGATGCTCGCTGATGATGATTTCCTCGGCATCGGAGCCGGACCTTTCAAGCTCGCCCTCCAGCCATTCCAGCGCCCTGCCGGCATTTTGCGACCCGTCGCGCAGGCGGTAGAGCAATTGGGTGGCAAAGGTGGTGTCTTGTGCATGGGCGACGTAGTTCGACAGGATCGCCTGACGGTCGGCGGTTTCATCGAGTGCCAGCACGCGGTCTGCGACCTCGTTGGCAATCTGGCGCATCTGCCGGGTACGACTGACCCGAACCGCGATCCGGCGAAGATTTTCGATCAAAACGAAGCGCAGCAGCGATGGCAGCGCCCAGAGTTCGCCGATCTTCAGCGGCTCGACGGCCTGAAAGCCTTCGACGATCGCCTTGAACATGGTCGCCGAGACCGAACTGTCCGAATGGGCGACATAGGTCCAGGCCAGCGCAAGGGCGCGCGGCACGCTGGCGCCGTCGGACAGTTTCAGGGTCGGCAACTGACGATAGAAGCGGCGTGGCAGGTCGCGCTTGACCTGGAAGATGGTTTCTTCGACCAGATAATTGTTGTCGAGCAGCCATTGCGCCGCCGGCGTGATCGTCTCGCCTCTCGCCTGCGCGGCATTGGTCGAACGGTAGACTTCGAGAATCTTGCTGGCGCTGTCGCGGACGCGTGGCTGGAAATCGAACGGCTCCAGGCCGAACAGATCCTTGACGTCACCCTTGGCGAGGCTTGCACCCAGCGTGCGCAGGCGCTCTTCCGGCAGGAAATTGGAGCGTATCGGCTCTTCCGTGATGGCCGGAAAGCTCGCGCTTGTCTTTTCCATTTGGGTGGGGTCTGTCTGGATATTCATTGAAAATTCCGCATGGGGGACGCGTTACCGGCGTCACCGCCACGGCAATGTCCCTAGAACCGATTGAAATGGAATTAGTTGCATCGAAACAAGGGCCGAAAGTTTATTTTCGCACCAAGACCTGCAGACGAACCACCTCCCTCCCGCCGGGAGTTGATCGACGGAAGGATTCAGGCTTTTTCGTGATCTGGGCTTGAGCTTACGGCATATTTCGCCGGTGTTGTGATCATGTTTCGAAACAGGCGTTAATCGTTTGCCGAAACGCGATCGATGCGGATCACGAACAGCGTCGCTGGTCGCGCAGGCTCCAGGCGCTGTGACAGAGCGTCGTCCGGCCCGAGCAACAGCGCGTCGCGCGGTCCGATGTGGACAGGCGCCGCGCCGGCCACCGAGATCTCGCCGTCAACACACAGGATGAGGGTCGCATCGGCGGCTGACTGGATGTCCGTCGCGGCTGAAATCACCAGGCGTTCGACGGCATGGGTCATCCGTCCACGCCGTGTCATGACGTTGAGATCGGCGATCGGACCGGCGATCAGCGCCGCTTCCGTCGGCACATCGGCCGGAAAGGAAAGCGGGGCGGACGTTTTGGTCACCGTAGCTGCCGGGCGGCCGGCCAAATCAAGGATGATCCCTTCGCCTTCCAGCACGGCCAAGCTCCGGTCGACTCCGGCAAATTCGGAGAATGACCCACCGCTTTCGACGCGCGCCATGGAGACGCGCCAGTCGAAATCGTCGAGCGCAGCACCTGCGGGCGAGACGGCGATTTCCGTCGTCACCCCGCCGCCGTTCTTCCACGGCATGGACCGGTATTCGGCTGCCCGGAGGATGCGCAAGGCGCGGTTCAGCCGAGGATGCCTGGCAGGTTGAGCTGGTGCTCCCTGGCGCAGTCGATGGCGAGGTCATAGCCGGCATCGGCGTGGCGCATGACGCCGGTTGCGGGGTCATTCCATAGCACCCGCTCCAGGCGTTTGGCCGCTTCGCGTGTGCCGTCGGCAACGATGACCATGCCGGCATGTTGCGAAAAGCCCATGCCGACGCCACCGCCATGATGCAGCGATACCCAGGTTGCGCCGGAGGCGGTGTTGAGCAGCGCATTGAGCAGCGGCCAGTCGGACACGGCGTCCGAGCCGTCCTTCATCGATTCCGTCTCGCGGTTCGGCGAGGCAACCGAGCCTGAATCGAGATGATCGCGGCCGATGACCACCGGCGCCTTGAGCTCGCCTTTCGCCACCATCTCGTTGAAGGCGAGGCCGAGCCGGTGGCGGTCGCCGAGACCAACCCAGCAGATGCGCGCCGGCAGACCCTGGAAGGCGATGCGCTCACGCGCCATGTCGAGCCAGTTGTGCAGGTGGGTGTTGCCGGGTGTCAGCTCGCGCACCTTGGCGTCGGTCTTGTAGATGTCCTCGGCATCGCCGGAGAGGGCTGCCCAGCGAAACGGACCGATCCCGCGACAAAACAGTGGCCGGATATAGGCCGGCACGAAACCCGGGAAGGCAAAGGCATTGTCGAGCCCTTCCTCCTTCGCCACCTGGCGGATGTTGTTGCCATAGTCGAGCGTCGGCACGCCGGCATTCCAGAACGCCACCATCGCCTCGACATGTTCGCGCATCGACGCGCGCGCCGCCTTTTCGACCGCCTTCGGGTCGCTGGTGCGCTTCTCGCGCCATTCGGCGAGCGACCAGCCCTTGGGAAGATAGCCGTTGAGCGGATCATGCGCCGATGTCTGGTCGGTGACCAGGTCGGGGCGCACGCCACGCCGCACCAGTTCCGGCACGATGTCTGCGGTGTTGCCGACCAGGCCGACCGATTTCGCCTCGCCGGCCCTGGTCCAGCGCTCGATCCTTTCCAGTGCCTCGTCGAGCGTGTCGGCGCGTTCGTCGACATAGCGAGTGCGCAGCCGGAAATCGATACGGTCGGGATCGCATTCGATCGCCAGGCAGCAGGCGCCGGCCATCACCGCGGCCAACGGCTGGGCGCCGCCCATGCCGCCGAGGCCGCCGGTCAGGAGCCATTTGCCCCTGAGATTGCCGTCGTAATGCTGGCGGCCAGCCTCGACGAAGGTCTCGTAGGTGCCCTGCACGATGCCTTGGGTGCCGATGTAGATCCACGAGCCGGCCGTCATCTGGCCGTACATCATCAGGCCCTTCTTATCGAGCTCGTTGAATTTCTCCCATGTCGCCCAGTGCGGCACGAGGTTGGAATTGGCGATCAGCACGCGCGGCGCATCGGTGTGGGTACGAAACACGCCGACCGGCTTGCCCGACTGCACCAGCAGCGTCTCGTCGTCTCCAAGCGTCTTCAGAGAGGCGACGATGCGATCAAAGTCGTTCCAGGTGCGCGCCGCGCGGCCGATGCCGCCATAGACGACCAGTTCGTTGGGGTTTTCGGCGACGTCGGGATCGAGATTGTTCATCAGCATGCGCAACGGCGCTTCAGTCAGCCATGTGCGGGCGTTGAGCTCGCTGCCGCGCGGGCTGCGGACTTCGCGGAGGTTGTGGCGAGGATCGGTCATGGCGTCATTTTTCCTTTCGAATGAGCTGCGCGACGATGCGTCAGCGCCCGGCCCAGGCAATCGCGCTTTCCAGGATCCGCTTCAGTGTGGCGCGGATCGGCGCGGCGAATGCCGGGTCGTAAGGCACCGGCCAATTGTCGGGCGTACCTTTGCCCTCGGGCTCGCGCATATAGCCGCGGTTGGACAGTTCCATCTGCAGCGCATGGACGTTGTTGTGCGGCTGGCCGAAATGGCGCGTGATCCAGCCGCCTTTGAAGCGGCCGTTGACGACAAAACTCTCGCCGGTCTCGGCGAGGATCTGGCCAACCATTGCCTGCAAGCCCGGGTCGGCGCTTTTGCCGTCATTGGTGCCGAGGTTGAACACCGGCAGCGTGCCTTCGAACAGCCGCGGCAGCATCGAGCGGATCGAATGGCAGTCATAGAGGACGATCTTCCGGTGCACGGCGCGCAGCCTGTCGATCTCGGCCTGCATGGCGGCATGGTAAGGCACAAAGTACTTTTCGCGGCGCTCGTCGACCTCCGAGGCATCAGGCTCTTCCCCGACACGATAGAGCGGATCGCCGTCGAAGGTCTCGGTCGGGCACAGGCCGGTGGTTGCCTGGCCGGGATAGAGCGAGACTCCAGACGGATCGCGATTGACGTCGATGACGGTGCGCGAGATCGCGGTATGCACCACCGTCGCGCCGAGGTCTTCGGCAAAGTCATACAGCTTGTCGATCCACCAGTCGGCGTCGCGGCGGCCGAGCCAAGGCGACACCAGCCGGTTCTCAAGGCCGACGAGATCGATGCCGGTGTGCGGGATCGAGACCAGCAGCGGGGCGGTGCCGGGCGTTACAGTGAGCCAGGAGGGTAAAGTCATGAATGGTCTCCCTGCGCCGGCGCTCTACGGCGCGAAGGATCGCGACCTATCGAGGTGTGCGCCCTCACGACGCGATTCCCGGCAGCGCCACCGCGCCCGTTGCCTTCACGGCAGCGCCGCTGCGCACCATGGCGATGGCCTTTTCCATGTCCGGGTGGAAATGCCGGTCATTGTCGAGATGCGGCACTTCGGCCCTGACCAGCCTGCGTACCGCTTCGAGCGGCGCACTCGATGCCAGCGGCGCATGGAAATCGCAGCCCTGCGTGGCGGCCAGCAATTCGATACCGATGACGGCCGTCGCATTCTCGATCATGCCGATCAGCCGGCGCGCGCCATGTGCCGCCATCGAGACGTGGTCTTCCTGATTGGCCGAGGTCGGGATCGAATCGACACTGGCCGGATAGGCCTTTTGCTTGTTTTCCGAGACGAGTGCCGCCGCCGTCACTTGCGGGATCATGAAGCCGGAATTCAAGCCTGGCTTCGGCGTCAGGAAGGCCGGCATGCCCGACAGCGCCGGATCGACCAGCATGGCGATGCGCCGTTCCGACAGCGAGCCGATCTCGCAGACGGCGAGCGCGATCATGTCGGCGGCGAAGGCGACCGGCTCGGCGTGGAAATTGCCGCCGGAAAGTGCTGTGTCGTCCTCGGCGAAGATCAGCGGATTGTCGGTGACGCCGTTGGCCTCGGTGCCCAGCGTGCCGGCGGCCTGGCGCAGCACGCTGAGCGCTGCACCCATCACCTGCGGCTGGCAGCGCAAGCAGTACGGGTCCTGCACGCGTTCGTCTCCGACCCGGTGCGATTCACGGATGGCACTGCCGGCCATCAGGTTGCGCAGCGCCTCTGCCGTCTCGATCTGGCCAGGATGCCTCCTGAGCAGGTGGATGCGCGGATCGAAGGGGGCGTCGGAACCCTTGGCGGCATCGGTCGAGAGCGCACCGGCGACCAGCGCCGACTGGTAGAGCACTTCGGCGTCGAACAAGGCGGCCAACGCATAGGCGGTCGAGAACTGCGTGCCGTTGAGCAGCGCCAACCCTTCCTTGGCGCCAAGCGTGACCGGCTCCAGCCCGTGCGAGACAAAGGCGACCTTGGCCGGGAACCGGCCATGCGGGGTAAAACATTCGCCGACGCCGATCATCACCGCTGTCATGTGCGACAGTGGCGCGAGGTCGCCGGATGCGCCGACCGAGCCTTGCGCCGGCACCACCGGAATGACGTCGTTGGCGAGCATCGCTTCGAGCAGCTCAATGGTCTGCGGCCGCACGCCGGAGGCGCCCTGCGCCAGGCTGGCCAGCTTCAGTGCCATCATCAGCCGGCAAACACCGACCGGCATCGGTTCGCCGACGCCGGCGGCATGCGACAGCACGATGTTGCGTTGCAGCGTCTCGAGATCGGCGGCGGGGATACGGACGCTGGCCAATTTGCCGAAACCGGTGTTGATGCCATAGACCGGCTCACCCTTGGCGACGATGCGGGCAACGGCCTCGGCGCTGGCCTTGATCTTTGGCCAGCAGGCCGCGTCCAGCTTCGGCATCGCGCCACGATAGATTTCGCGCCAGTCGGCCAGCGTCGTGTTGCCCGGCTTGAGTTTGAGTTCACTCATTGTCCCCTCCAGATGCGGGCATGCAGCGGGTTGAAGCCCATGCGGTAGACGAGTTCGGCCGGGCGCTCGATGTCCCAGATCGCCAGGTCGGCCGATTTTCCAGCCTCCAGCGTGCCGGTGCTTCCGAGCCGTCCGAGCGCGCGGGCGGCCTCGCGGGTGACACCGGCAAGGCATTCGTCAACAGTCAGACCAAACAAAGTCGCCGCCATGTTCATGGTCAGCAGCAGCGAGGTCAGCGGCGAGGTGCCGGGATTGCAGTCGGTGGCGACCGCCATTTTGACGCCATGCTGGCGAAACAGGCCGATCGGCGGCTTCTTGGTCTCACGGATGAAATAGTAGGCGCCGGGCAGGATCGTCGCCACGGTTCCGGCCCTCGCCATCGCCGCCGCACCCGCCTCGTCAGTGTATTCGAGATGGTCGGCCGACAGGGCGCCATAGCGCGCCGCAAGTTCTGCGCCGTGCAGATTGGACAATTGGTCAGCGTGGAGTTTTACCGGCAGGCCCGCTGCTTTCGCCGCGTCGAACACGCGAGAAATCTGCTCGGGCGAAAAGGCGATGCCTTCGCAAAAACCATCGACCGCGTCGGCCAGGCCCTCGGCGGTGACGGCCGGCAAAATCTCGTTTGCGACCAGATCGATAAAAGCGTCCTTGTCGCCTTTCGCTTCAGGCGGCAGGGCATGCGCGCCGAGGAAGCTCGTTGTTACCGTTACTGGACGGTTTTCGCCCAGGAGCCGCGCGGCGTGCAGCGATTTCTTCTCGTTTTCGAGATCGAGCCCGTAGCCCGACTTAACCTCGATGGTGGTGAGGCCTTCGGCGATCAGCGCTTCGAGGCGCGGCAGCGACTGCGCAACCAATTCCTGCTGGCTGGCAGCGCGCAACGCCTTGACCGACGAGACGATGCCGCCGCCGGCCCTGGTGACCTCTTCATAGGTGGCGCCGGCCAGCCGCATCTCGAATTCGTTGGCGCGATTGCCGGCGTGGACCAGATGAGTATGGCAGTCGATCAGGCCGGGTGTGATCCAGCGGCCTTCGCAATCGACAATTTCGGCATTCTGGCTGAAGGCTGCCGGCATGTCGGCTTCCGGGCCGGCATAGACGATCAGACCATCGCGGGCGACGATCGCGCCGTCTTCGACGATACCCAGTCCGGCGGCGCTGTCGGCCATGGTCGCCAGACGCGCATTGCGCCAGAGGCGGATCTCCCCTGCCCGGCTTTTGCTCTCTCCAGCCATCATCTTTTCCGTTTCAATCGGCCGCGGTTATGTATATACATATTGAAACGCACTGCAAGTGGTATCATTGCACGGGACAAAGGGAATCGGAGAGAAAAACGTGACGGCGATCTTTGCGGAACAGGCGCTTCTGCCAGACGGCTGGCATTCCAATGCCCGGATCGTCGTCAGTGATGGCCACATCGCCACGGTCGAGCCGAACACCGCATCCCAGCCCGGCGACGAACGCCATGCCATTCTGCTGCCAGGCATGCCGAACCTGCACAGCCACGCCTTCCAGCGCGGCATGGCCGGTCTAGCCGAGCTGCGCGGCCCTTCAGCCGACAGTTTCTGGAGCTGGCGCGAGGTGATGTATCGCTTCGCGCTGTCGATGACGCCGGATCAGGTCGAGGCGGTCGCCGCGCAGCTCTATGTCGAGATGCTGGAGGCTGGGTTCTCACGTGTCGGCGAGTTTCACTACCTGCATCACGACCGCGACGGCCAGCCTTACGCCAACGTCGCCGAAATGGCCGACCGCATCACCGCCGCGGCTGCCGACACCGGCATCGGGCTGACGCTGCTGCCGGTCTTCTATGCACATTCCTCTTTCAGCGGCGCAGCGCCGAATGAAGGCCAGCGGCGATTCATCAACGATATGAATCGGTTCTCGCAGCTTGTTGAGAAATGTCACGAAACCGTTCGCACCTTGAATCACGCGGTCGTCGGCATCGCCCCGCACAGTCTGCGCGCCGTGACACCGGAGCAGTTGGAAAACATCGCGACAATGGCACCCGGCGGACCGATCCACATCCACATCGCCGAGCAAGTGAAGGAGGTCGAGGACTGCCTTGCCTGGTCTGGGGCGCGGCCGGTCGAATGGCTGCTCGCCAATGCCAGGGTCGATAGTCGCTGGTGCCTGATCCACGCCACCCACATGACCGAGACCGAGACGGCGGCCATGGCGAAAAGCGGAGCAATCGCCGGCCTCTGCCCGATCACCGAGGCCAATCTCGGCGACGGCACCTTTGCAGCACCTTTGTTCAAACAGCATGGCGGCCGCTTCGGCGTCGGCTCCGATTCCAACGTGCTGATCGGCCTGCCGGACGAATTGCGGCAGCTCGAATATTCGCAGCGCCTCGCCCACCGTGCCCGCAACCTGCTGGCGGTCGCCGGCGGTTCGACCGGGCGCGCACTGTTCGATGCCGCGCTCGACGGCGGCAGCGCAGCGCTCGGCGCAAGCCCCTCGCGGATCGCCGCTGCCGCCCCAGCCGATTTCATCTCGCTCGATGGCAAGCACCCGTCGCTTGCCGGCAAGACGGGCGATGCAGTGCTCGACACCTGGATCTTCGCCAACGGGTCCAAGGTCGATTGTGTCTGGGTGCATGGCAAGAAACTCGTCAGCAGTGGCAGGCATGCAAGGCGCGATTTTATTGCCGAGCGTTTTCGCAAGGTGATGACGGCGCTTTCGCCATGAGCATGATCCAGACAATGGATGCGGACGGCGGCGAGCCCCTCTCGCTGCATCAACGCATCCTGTCCGACATCAGCGAACGAATCCTGTCCGGCGCCTGGGCGCCCGGCCACCGCATCCCGTTCGAGCACGAACTGACGGCCGAGTACAAATGTTCGCGCATGACGGTGAACAAGGCGCTGTCGCAGCTTGCCAAGGCGGGGCTGATAGAGCGCCGCCGCCGCTCTGGCAGCTTTGTCCGGCGGCCGCAGTCGCAAGCCGCGGTGTTGGAAATCCATGACATCAGGATCGAGGTCGAGGCGCTCGGCCTGCCCTATCGCTACGAGCGTGTCGCGCGACATAAAAGGCGCAGCAGCGCCGAGGATCGCGCCTTGCTGGAACTCGACTCCAACGGGCCGGTGCTGGCGCTGGAATGCTGGCATTTCGCTGGCAAGCGGCCGTTCGCCCACGAACAGCGGCTGATCAACCTGGCCGCTGTGGCCGAGGCTGCCAACGAGGAATTTTTTGCCGTCGCGCCTGGGCCGTGGCTGATCGCCCGCGTGCCATGGAGTGCCGCCGAGCACCGCATCCGCGCCGTCGCCGCCGACAGACACATTGCGACCGCACTCGAAATCGAGTCCGGCGCCCCCTGCCTTGTGGTCGAGCGACGGACATGGAGCGCCGAGCACCCGGTCACCCATGTCCGTTTCACCTATGCGGCCGACAGCCACACGCTGGTCGCGCGGTTCACGCCGTCGCAGGGGTAACCCTCCCCCTCTGAGGGCCCTCGAGGGGGAGGGTTAAGAGCCGCATCTCAAATCGCTGCAGTAATAATAATCTCGACCAGATATTCCGGCCCGGCAAGCTTGGCCTCGCCGGTGGCGCGGGCCGGGGTATTGCCCTGTGGCACCCACTTGTCCCATTCCGCGTTCATCTCGGCAAAGGTGCCCATGTCGGCCAGCCAGATGATCGCCTGCAGGATCTTGGTCTTGTCGGTGCCGGCCTTGGCCAGCAATTCGTCGATGGCCGCCAGGATGTCCCTGGTCTGGGTGCCGACGTTTCCGCCTGGTTCGCCGACCTGACCAGCCAGATAGACGGTGTTGCCGTGGATGACGATCTGGCTCATGCGTGGGCCAACATCGATGCGACGAATGCTCATTGGACGTTTCCTTCCTTTGTGGGTCGCGCCTCTTTAGAGTCGCGGTTCGCTGGCGGCAAGGTTGCATGAGCGAATCCTCTTGAGCCAGCAGGCGTGGGGCGAAAATAGGCACACGCAAATTGCTCCGGTCGCCGCAATTCCGCCGGATTGACTTGTTGACTAATGTAATAACATCACATATCCACCGCCGCTGCCGTATTAGTCGTGTCCCACGGATCGTCACATGACCAAAACCTGCCTGACATTCCGCGACCTGACGCTGGGCTACAACAGCCATCCGGCGATCCATCATCTCGATGGCACAATCCGCCGCGGGTCGCTGACAGCCGTCGTCGGCGCCAATGGATCGGGCAAGTCGACCCTGATGAAGGGTATCGTCGGCGTGTTGAAGCCGATGGCCGGCACGGTTGTCCGGGCGCCCGGCGTGCGCGCCGCCTATCTGCCGCAACAGTCGGAACTCGACCGCTCCTTTCCCGCCCGGGTCGTTGATCTGGTTTCGCTCGGCCTGTGGCCACGGCGCGGGCTGCTCGGCCGCTACACTAGGGAAGATCGCGATTCGGTCAGCCAGGCGCTGATGGCCGTCGGCCTCGGCGGCTTCGAGAAGCGCCCGATCGACACGCTGTCGGGCGGCCAGCTGCAGCGCACGCTGTTCGCCCGCGTGCTGCTGCAGGACGCCGATCTCATTCTGCTTGACGAACCGTTCAACGCCGTCGATACCAAGACCGTCGGCGACCTGATCGCACTAATCAAGCGCTGGCATGGCGAGGAACGCACGATCCTGGTTGTCGTCCACGATCTGGAACTGGTGCGCCAGAACTTCCCCGAGACGCTGCTGCTGGCGCGCCAGCCAATCGCCTGGGGCGAAACCAGGGAAACCCTGCGGCCGGAAAACCTGTTGCGCGCGCGCCGCTTCCACGAAGCCTGGGAGGAGAACGCGCCCTGGTGCGAGCCCGACAGGCACGGTGATCACGGTCACGGCCCCGGGCACAACCATGCGCACGACCATCATCACGGCCCCGGGCCGCGGGCAGCATGATGGACACGCTCTACGGTCTTCTCATCGCTCCGTTCGCCGAATTCGCCTTCATGCAGCGGGCGCTTGCCGGTTCGCTGATGCTGTCGCTCGGCGCCTGCCCGGTCGGCGTGTTCCTGATGCTGCGGCGCATGAGCCTTTCCGGCGACGCCATGGCCCACGCCATCCTGCCGGGTGCTGCCGCCGGGTTCCTGTTTTATGGGCTGGAAATCCTGCCGATGACCATCGGCGGGCTGATTGCCGGCATCATCGTCGCGCTCGGCGCCGGCGCCGTCTCGCGCTTCACCATCCAGCGCGAGGACGCTTCGATGGCGGCCTTCTACCTGATTTCGCTGGCGATCGGCGTGCTGATGGTGTCGATCCGCGGCTCCAGCGTCGATCTCATGCATGTGCTGTTCGGCACCGTGCTTGCGCTCAACAATGAAGCGCTGACACTGATCGGCGGCATTGTGCTGGTCACGCTGGTCAGCCTCGCCATCTTCTGGCGGGCGCTCGTCGCCGAATGTCTCGACCCGCTGTTCCTGCGTTCGGTCAGCCGGCTGGGCAGCCCGGTGCATTTCATCTTCCTCGGCCTCGTCGTGCTCAACCTGGTCGGCGGCTTCCAGGCGCTCGGCACACTGCTATCGGTCGGGCTGATGATGCTGCCTGCGGCTGCCGCCCGCTTCTGGGCCATGCGCGTCGAGCCGATGTGCGTGCTGGCGGTGCTGATCGGCTTTGCCTCTTGTGTCGCCGGGCTGCTTTTGTCCTACCACGTGTCGCTGCCTTCCGGCCCGGCCATCATCCTGTCGGCCGGCGTTGTCTATTTTGCTTCGATCCTGTTCGGCACGCGCGGCATCCTGCGCGCCCGCATTATCCATCACCGCCACAGAACCGCCTGATCCCAAAGGAGTGCTGTCCATGCTGAAATCGATCCGCGCCGCCTTGGCAGTGGGCGTTATGACATTGTCAGCCTTTGGCGCGTCGTCGGCCCTCGCGGAGCCGTTGAAAGTGGTCGCCAGCTTCACGATCATTGCCGATTTCGCCAAAAATGTCGGCGGCGACCGGATCAATCTGACCACCATCGTCGGGCCGGATGGCGATGCCCATGTCTACGAACCGAGCCCGGCTGACGCGGTGGCGATGGCGGGTGCGGATGTGGTGCTGGTCAACGGCCTGCATTTCGAAGGCTTTTTGCAGCGCCTGGTCGACGCCAGTGCCACCAAGGCGACGATCGCCGTTTTGACCAAGGGCGTCACGCCGATCAACTTCAAACCCGAATTCGCCGATGCCGACGCCGCTGAAGGCGAAGATACCGATCCGCATGCCTTCCAGTCGATCGCCAATGCCAAGATCTATGTGAAGAACATCGCCGACGCCTTCTGCACCGCCGACGCTGGGGGTTGCGACGGCTACAAGGCCAATGCCGCCGCCTATACCGAGAAACTCGACGCGCTTGAGGGCGAAGTGCAGACGGCGATCCAGTCGATCCCGGAAGAGAAACGCGTCGTCATCACCTCGCATGACGCCTTCGGCTATTTCGAGAAGGCCTATGGCCTCACCTTCCTGGCGCCCGAAGGGGTATCGACCGAGTCGGAGCCGTCCGCTGCCGACGTCGCCAAGCTGGTCGGCCAGGTGAAGCAGGACAAGGCGGCGGCTGTCTTCATCGAGAACATCAGCAACGCCCGGCTGATCGAGCAGATCGCCAGCGAGACCGGCACCAAGGTTGGCGGCACGCTTTATTCGGATGCGCTGTCGCAACCCGACGGCCCGGCCTCGACCTATATCGACCTGATGCACAACAACATCGCCCAGATCAAAGGCGCGATCCTCGGAAGCTGATGCCTTCCTAGCCAGCCGGGCCGCGCCGGCTCTGTTGGATTCTCCGTCGAAAATAACTATCTGCGCAGTGGGATTTCATTCTGCGCGGATTGCCGATCTCGTCCGGGAGTCTTAAGACTGCGGTCAAACCAGTTTTGCGAGGAAACATGGAATATCGTCAGATCACCGAGGACTATTCGGTCTCCGGCCAGATCCAGCCCGAAGAAGTCGCCGCCATCAAGGCCGCCGGCTTCAAGAGCGTCATCTGCAACCGGCCTGATGACGAGCAGCCCGGCCAGCCTTCGGCGGACACGGTCAAAGCGGCAGTCGAAGCCGCCGGGCTTACCTTCCGCTACATCCCGGTCATCAGCGGCCAGATCACGGCCCAAAATGTCGAGGACCAGGCTGAGGCGCTCGATGAGCTCGAAGGCCCGGTGTTCGCCTATTGCCGTTCCGGCGCACGCTGCACCAACCTTTTTGGGCTGATCCAGCAGTCGAAGGGCTAAATCGGCAGCGCGCCGGTTTCCTTCAGCGTTTCCAGCACGATCGCCGTCTTCACATGCTGCACGGATTCGTGCGGCAGAAGCACGCCGTTGACGAATTCCGACAGCGATTTCAGGTCGGGCGTCACCACTTTCAGGATGTAATCCATCTCGCCGGTCAGCGCGTGCGCCTCCTGCACCTGCGGCAACCGCGCCACCAACTCGCCGAAGCGCCGCGCATTGTCACGGTTGTGGGTGGCGAGCGTCACCGAGATGACGTTGACCAGTGAGAAGCCGAGCTTGTCGCGGTCGAGCACCGCGCGATAGCCCCTGATATAGCCGTCCTCCTCCAGCCTCTGGCGGCGGCGCGAACATTGCGACGCCGACAGGTTCACCCGTTCCGACAAATCGTTGTTGGTCAGCCGTGCGTCGCCCTGCAAGAGAGCCATTATCTTGCGGTCAAACTGGTCTATGCGCGCCTCATCCATGATTTTTTCATCCACCATGCACAATTCCCGCATGATTTATTCGTTTAAAGCGTTTGAATGCAAGCACCATGCGCCTGCTCCGCGCTATAGTAGCGTCAAAATGGCCCTTTGCGGCCAAGCAGCTTAGGAGGACAACACCATGGGTCCCTTCCCGCACGATGCACCGCCCGCAACGATCAGCAAGGCCAATCCCGCCGGCACCGACGGCTTCGAATTCGTCGAGTTCGCGCATCCCGAACCGGAAAAGCTCGCCGAGCTTTTTACCCGCATGGGCTATGTACCGGTAGCCAAGCACCGCACCAAGAACATCACCGTCTGGCGGCAGGGCGACATCAACTATGTCGTCAATGCCGAACCCGGCTCGCATGCGATGAAATTCGTCGACAAGCACGGCCCCTGCGCTTCCTCGATGGCCTGGCGGGTGGTCGATGCCAAGCACGCGTTCGACCATGCTGTCGCCAAAGGCGCCACACCCTATGAAGGCGCCGACAAGGCGCTCGATGTGCCGGCGATATCAGGCATTGGCGGCTCGCTGCTTTATTTCATCGAGGTCTACGGCGACAAAGGCTCGGCCTACGAAGCCGAATTCGACTGGCTGGGCGAGCCCGACCCGAAGCCGGAAGGCGTCGGCTTCTATTATCTCGACCACCTCACCCACAATGTCTATCGCGGCAATATGGACAAATGGTGGGATTTCTATCGTGACCTGTTCGGCTTCAAGCAGATCCATTTCTTCGACATCGACGGCAAGATCACCGGCCTGGTCAGCCGCGCGATCACCTCGCCCTGCGGCAAGATCCGCATCCCGCTCAACGAGTCCAAGGACGACACCAGCCAGATAGCCGAATATCTGAAGAAGTATAATGGCGAAGGCATCCAGCACATCGCTGTCGGCACGGACGAGATCTACGGCGCCACCGACAGGCTGGCAGCCAACGGGCTGAAGTTCATGCCCGGTCCGCCGGAAACCTATTACGAGATGTCTCATGCCCGCGTGCACGGCCATGATGAGCCGATCGAGCGGATGAAAAAGCACGGCATCCTGATCGACGGCGAAGGCGTGGTTGACGGCGGCACGACCAAGATCCTGCTGCAGATCTTCTCGAAAACCGTAATCGGGCCGATCTTCTTCGAATTCATCCAGAGGAAGGGCGACGAGGGTTTTGGCGAGGGCAATTTCCGCGCGCTGTTCGAATCGATCGAGCAGGACCAGATCAAGCGCGGCGTGCTGAAGGTGCAGGCGGCGGAGTGAGGCGACGCCTATTTGGGCAAGCCGGCGGCCTTGCGCAGAATGTCGTTAATCCGGCTCTGCCAGCCGGGACCGCCGGCGCGAAAGCGAGCGACCACATCGCTGTCGAGGCGCAGCGTCACCTGTTTCTTGGGATTGTCGAGCGCCGGCCGCCCGCGCGAACGGCGAATGCTTTCGGCGAGGTCCGGAAATACTTCAGCGAAGGGACGAGCGTTTCGAAAATCCTCCTCTGTCCATTCCGGATTGTCCGAAACGGCATCCCAATCTTCCTTGCTGTAGCCGCGCCCCGGTTCGAATTTTGTCTGCAGCTTAGGTTTTGTCATTGTACAATCTTCTTTCAGCCGGGTTGGCCGGGCGCATCGAAATGATCGAGATGCCCTCGGAGCCGAGCCGGGCAAAGATCACGGCAACGATCCCGTCAATCATCCGACCAATTGCCATGAGACGATCAGCTTTGGCCGCACGGATCGTTGACGTAAGGAAAAATTCCTCATCCAGTGTGGCAAAATCCAACCCGTGCTTTTCGATGTTGGCCAACCGTTTCGGTTCGTCCCAGACGATCTTCATCCGAAATTTATGTACCTACAATAATTAAGTCAAGAATTTTCGTAACTACAATTAATTGCCGCCATCAATCGCCAACCGCTCGACCTCCGCTCTCCTCAGCTTCAGATCATAGTCGAGGAAGAATTCGTCGAGCTGCGGCGGCTTTACCGAGGTGCCGGACAGCATGGCGTGCACCTGGCCGCGATGATGGATGTCGTGGATGAAGAGGTGGGCGAGCAGATCGCTGATGCGCTCCGGTATTTTTCCGTCCTCGCGCCGGTCGGTGATGACACGGCGGTCGAGATCGGCCGCCGACAAATGATCGCAAAAGGCGATCAGTCGCCGGTCGGATGCGCCCTGGGCGTCAAACAGCGCTTGTGGTTCATCGAACGGCACGAAATCGTCATGGGCCGCGGCGCCAACGTCGCCCTCTTCGAGAAAATCGAGATAGAGATGATCGACCGCCAGGATGTGGTTGAGCGTTGCCATGATCGACGGGAAGAAGCTGGTTCGCTCGGCTTCGAATTCGCCGGGCTCAAGCTGCAGCACGGCGCGATAGAGCCGGTCGTTCGACCAGAGATTGTTGCGCGCCATGCGGCTGAAATGGTCCAGCAGGTTAATCGTTTCAGACGTCCTCCCAGTGCAATCTTACCTGATGTATTTCTCGACCTTCTGCTCGATCGCACCAAAAATCGAATGTCCGATCCTGTCCTTCATCTCGATGCGCACAATGTCGCCAAGGCCCAGGAACGGGGTTGTCGGTTCGCCAGCCTCGATGGTCTCGATCATGCGCAACTCGGCTATGCAGGAATAGCCGGCGCCGCCCGCCGAGGCAGGCTTGCCAGGCCCGCCGTCGAGCTTGTTGGAGACCGTGCCCGAACCGATGATGGTGCCGGCGGCCAGCGGCCGGGTTTTCGCGGCATGCACAATCAGCGCCGGAAAATCGAATGTCATGTCCACGCCGGCGTTGGCGCGGCCGAACGGCTTGCCGTTGAGATCGACCAGCAGCGGCAGGTTGACCTTGCCGCCATCCCAGGCCTCGCCAAGTTCGTCCGGCGTCACCGCGACGGGCGAAAACGCCGAGGACGGCTTTGATTGGAAGAAGCCGAAGCCCTTGGCAAGCTCTGGCGCGGTGAGGGAGCGCAGCGTGACGTCATTGACCAGCATGACCAGCCGGATCGCGGCTCTTGCCGCATCGAGGCTTGCGCCTATCGGCACATCGTCGACGACGACAGCGACTTCCCCTTCCATGTCGACGCCAAGAGCCTCGTCGACCGTGCGGATCGGATCACGCGGCGCGATGAAACTGTCCGAACCACCCTGGTAGATCAGCGGATCGGTCCAGAAGCTTGCCGGCATCTCGGCGCCGCGCGCCTTCCGCACCAGTTCGACATGATTCACATAGGCAGAGCCATCGGCCCATTGGTAGGCGCGCGGCAACGGCGAATGGGCATCATGCTCGTGAAAGCGCGCTGACGGCACCGCATTGTTCTCCAGCGATTCCGCTATTGTCGCCAGATGCGGCGCGATCCGGTTCCAGTCGTCGAGCGCCGACTGCAGCGTCGGCACCAGAAACGAGGCATCGGTGAACCGCGTCAGGTCGCGCGAGACGACGACCAGCTTTCCGTCGCGCGTCCCGTCCTTCAATGTGGCAAGCTTCATGCGGTTTCCTCTCCTGATGCGGCTTTGGTGCCGCTTTGAATTTTGTTCTTATGATCTCTTCCGAAAACCGGTTCTCACTTTTCGCTAACGCGGTCCTTCGGTTCGGGATCATGCTCCAGTCCCACAACAAGGCCGTCGTGGGCAATCGTCAAGTCTCCGGCCCATGTTTTCCTGACGGCGGCGATCCAGTCGGCCTCGCCGATCTCGGGATCATCGGCCGGGATGAGGTGGTTGAGCACCAGTCTTTTGGCTCCTGCGTCACTGGCGATGCGCCCCGCTTCCTCAGCAAAACTATGGCTGGCGAGCAGATGCTCCCTCAGCCGCGCGCCATTGCCGGTTTTCGCGACGAGCCGCTCGATGCCGTCTTCCAGCATGGCTTCATGGACGAGAATGTCGGCGCCTTTGGCGAAATCCGCCAATGGCGGAAAGAACGCCGTATCGGCGGAAAACACCACGCTCTGTCCGGCATGCTCGAAGCGCAGCGCAAAGCAGTCGTTCACCGGCGGATGGTCGACGCGTAGCGCCAAAACCTTCAGGCCGCGCTCCTCCATCACCCGGCCTTCGCCGAACTCGATGATCGAAACCAAATCTGCGATATCAGGCCGGCCTTCGTCGACTATGCGTATCTCGATGTCGAATTCCATCGCCTGGCAAAAGCGCTGCCAGTAATGGCCGGTGCCGGGCGGGCCGAACACGGTGACCGGTGTCGCCAGACCCGCCGTCCAGGCGGTGTGGATCAGCGGACCGAGTTCCAGCACATGGTCGGAATGCAGATGCGTGATGAAGACCAGGTCGAGCGACTTCAGGCTGATGCCGGTCTCGGCCAGCCCGTGCGTCACGCCAAGCCCGCAATCCACGACAATGGTACGTCCGCCGAATATCAGCAGCGACGAACTCGGCCACCGACCGCCCGGCCGGAGCGCCGGGCCGCCCTTCGAGCCCAGCAGCACCAGCCGATCCCGCATTGGATCAGCGCTCAAGACCAGTCGCCCTCGGGCGTGCCGTTGAAGCGCTTCTTCAGATCGGCCCAGCAGTCGATGTAATTGTCCTGCCGGGTTTCAACCTCGGCGGCGTAGCGGGTCAGCATCTGTGGGAATCGCGTCTCGAACATGAAGGCCATGGTGTTGTCGAGCTTGACCGGTTTCAGATCCGCGTGGAAGGCTTTTTCAAAACCTGTTGCGTCAGGCCCGTGGGCCAGCATCAGATTGTGCAGGCTGATGCCACCGGGAACGAAACCCTCTTCCTTGGCGTCGTACTGGCCGTGGATCAGGCCCATGAACTCGCTCATGATGTTGCGGTGATACCAGGGCGGGCGAAACGTGTTTTCGGCCACCAGCCAGCGCGGCGGGAAGATGACGAAGTCGATGTTGGCGGTGCCCTCTTCGCCGCTCGGCGCGGTCAGCACCGTGAAGATCGACGGATCGGGATGGTCGAACAGGATGGCGCCGACCGGCGAAAACGTTGCGAGATCATATTTGTAGGGCGAGTAGTTGCCGTGCCACGCCACCACATCCAGCGGCGAATGATCGAGTTCGGTGACATGAAACTGGCCGCACCATTTCACGATCAGCCGGCACGGCGTCTCCTTGTCCTCGAACCAGGCGCAAGGCGTCTTGAAATCGCGCGGATTGGCCAGGCAATTGGCGCCGATCGGGCCACGATCCGGCAGCGTCAGCTTGGCGCCGTAGTTCTCGCAGACATAGCCGCGCACTGTTTCATCGATCAGTTCGACCTTGAACACGAGGCCGCGCGGCAGCACGGCGATCTCGCCCGGTCGCAATTCGATGACGCCCATCTCGGTGACGAAGCGCAGACTGCCGACCTGCGGCACGACCAGCAACTCGCCGTCGGCGTTGAAGAAATGATCGTCGGCCATCGAGCGGTTGGCGACATAGACATGGGCGGCCATGCCGGTCTGGCCGAGCACGTCGCCGGCGGTGGTGATCGAGCGCATGCCGGCAATGAAGTCGGTGGGTTCCTTCGGCATCGGCACCGGGTTCCAGCGGTACTGGCCAAGCGCCAGTTCGTGATCGCCGACATTCGGCGCGCTTTTCCACAGCGGATAATCCGCCGCCTTGAAGCGGCCGGTGTGCCTGACGCTCGGCCTGATGCGATAAAGCCAGGAACGCTCATTGGTGCCGCGTGGCGCGGTGAAGGGCGAGCCCGAAAGCTGCTCGGCATAAAGGCCGTAGGCCGGCCGCTGCGGCGAATTCCGCCCTTGCGGCAGCGAACCGGGCAAAGTCTCGGTTTCGAAGTCGTTGCCGAACCCCGGCATGTAGGAAAAGGCCATGGCATTCTCCCTGGATTGACCAAATTGGTTTCATTTGTAACCATCGAAAATGTAACTATCAATCGTGATGGAGCAGACCGTGGAGGCTGACACCCTCGAACTTGAAAGTTTCCTGCCCTACCGGCTCTATCGCCTTGCCGATGCTGTCAGCCGCGAATTTTCCAGGGTTTACAAGGACCGCCACGGCCTGACGCGGCCCGAATGGCGCACGCTGGCCGGTCTCGGCCAGCACGGCACGATGACGGCAACAGCGCTCGGCGAACAGTCGGCCATGCACAAGACCAAGGTTTCCCGCGCCATCGCCGAGCTCGAACGACGCCGCTGGCTGACGCGAAAACCTGATGAAAAAGACCGCCGTGTCGAGCATCTGACGCTGACCAACGCGGGCCTTGCCGCCTATCGCGAGATGGTGCCGTTGGCAAAAGCGTTCGAGCGGGACCTGCTGGGAAGGCTGAACGCGAGCGAGCGAGCGGCGGTCAGGGAAGGGATGGCGGCACTTAAGGGGGCATTGGATAGATCAACGACGCAGCTATGAAACTGCTATGCAGCGATCCTTCCCACCCCTCCAACGTTTCCGGAACGGCACCCGGCCAACACTCACCAGTCCATCACCACCTTGCCGGAATTGCCGCTCTTCATCGCCTCGAAGCCGGTCTGGAAGTCGTCCACGCCGATGCGGTGGGTGATCAGCCCACTGACATCGAGCGGACCCTGCACCAGCGCGATCATCTTGTACCA
>NZ_JBVVQA010000036.1:0-68237 GCF_055811455.1 Mesorhizobium sp. WSM4845 | reverse complement strand
AGGTTGGTGCGAGGCACCCCCCTCTGTCCTGCCGGACATGTCCGGCAGGACAGAGGGGGGTGCCTCGCACCAACCTGTCTCATCTTCAGCATTCCCCCATGCGGCCTCTACCACAGCCATTGCCTCAGCAGGCAATTCCTTCGAGAAGGTCAGATACTCCTTCAATGCCAACCCTTGATCGACCGACTCCAGCATCTCCAGCAATGCACGCGGCGTTTGCGGAATCCCTTCAACGACGTAGCCCTGTTCGCTCAGGTCGTGCAGCATCGCCAGCACGCTGGACGGCACGTCGAGGCCGACGGCGTAGCCGGTGCGGCCGGGGGCGCTCGGATAGTCGGGGATCAGGATGGCGAGCTTGCGCTTTTCGCTCGGCGTGCGCTGCAGGCGCACGAACGCCTCGACACGGTTCGCCACCTGGGCGACGCGGTCCGGCTCCGGCCGGTTGGCGAAGGCGCGGAAAGCCAATGCGGGATCGACCTCGCTTTCGCCCTTGAAGGAAACGGCGCCCGCAAGGATGCGGCCGTCGAGTTCAGGCAGGACGACATGCATGGCGAGGTCGGCGGGCGCCAGGCCGCGCTGGTTGTCTTGCCAGATATCGCGGCGTGTCGTCGCGACGATGACCTGGAAGACAGGAACGCCGGCGCGGTCGAACGGGGTTTCGACGCCGGGCTCAGCACCCGAGGCGAAGGCGGTCGCGGTGATGATGGCGGCAGGGTGTAGCGTGGCAAGCGCGGTTTCGACAAAGGCGAGCGAGGCCGGGTCCTTGAGGCTGGAGACGAAGATCGGCACGGGGGCCATGCCGCGCTGCCGCAGCGCTTCAAACAATGCGTCGATCGGCGCGACGTCGGCGGCGAGCAGCATCGAGCGGTAGAAGAGAATGGGGATGATGGGGGCGGATTCTATGGCTGCAAGGCCGCGTTCCTTCGCGCCCCCCTCTGTCCTGCCGGACATCTCCCCCACAAGGGGGGAGATCGCCCCGTCATCGACGCTGTTGTCAACGTTAGACGTTACAGAATTCGCGATGCGGTCAGTGACGGCTAATCTCCCCCCAAGTGGGGGAGATGTCCGGCAGGACAGAGGGGGGCGCGAAGGAACGCCGGCATTTGAAAAGTCCGGTCTTTCTACGCCCCCCAATCCCGGCTCATAAAATCCCGCCTTCGGCACGACAACCGGCTCCGCGACCGCCACGTCTGATCCGGCGAGACTTGCCAGCCTCCGCACCAGCGCCGTCATATTCTCCGGGCCGCCTTCGCGGAAATAGCCGAGCAGGCCGTCGAGCTCCTGGCGCGGCAGCGTCGAGCCTTCGATCAGCCGCAAATCCTCGTCGCGGCATTCGCCGGGCAGCAGCGCCAGTTTTATGCCGTGCGCGCGGGCGGTCGAGGCGAGCTGGTCGCAGCCATAGCGCCACCAGTCGTAACCGCCGAGGATGCGAACCAGAACAACCCTGGCGTGCCGGGCGACGCTGTCGATCCAGAGGTCTACTGACATCGGATGGCGCAGGTCACGTAGAGCCGCCAGCCGCATCGACGGCAGCCGATCCGCGTCCGCCTGCCACGCCGCCGCCAGCCCGGCCAGGTCGCTGTCGGTGAAGGACAGCGCCACGACATCCGCAGGCGTCTGCCTGAGATCGACAGGCTCGGCGAGATCGTCGAGCGAGGCGGATGTGGTGGTGAGGATGTGCATAGCGGCTCGTGCCTGAGGTCAGCCGGCGAGAATACGCTCGATGGCCGGGCGGTTCAGCCCTTTCAGGCCGATGACGACGAGGCGCGAGCGGCGGTCGTCGTCGGCAGTCCAGGCGCGGTCGTAGTAGTGGTTGACGCGCGGCCCGACAGCCTGCAGCAACAGTCGCATCGGCTTGCCGCCGACCTCGACGAAGCCTTTTACGCGCAGCACGTTTTCTTCCTCCGCCGCCGTGGCGACACGCAAAGCCAGCTCATCGGGATTGGCGATCGACGGAATGTCGATGACGAACGAGTCGAAATCGTCATGCTCGTGATCGAGCTCGTCGTCGTGGTGGGTCTTGCGGTTCTCGATGTCGTCCTCGACGGCAAGGCCGAGGCCGAGCAGCACGGAGGGATCGACCTTGCCCTGCGAGGTCGGCACGATCTTCACCGCGCGGGCGGCGTGCTTGCCGATGACGGCATTGGCGCGGGCCGAGCCGGCGGCGTCCATCAGGTCGCTCTTCGACAATATGATCAGGTCGGCGCAGGCGAGCTGGTCCTCGAACACCTCCTCGACCGGATCGTCGTGGTCGAGCGTCTCGTCCTGCGCGCGCTGCGCCTGCAGGGCGTCCATGTCGTTGGCAACGCGGCCTTCGGCCAGCGCCGGTCCGTCGACCACGGCAATGACGCCGTCGACCGTCACCCGGCTCTTCACCGTCGGCCACTGGAAGGCCTGGACCAGCGGCTTGGGCAGGGCCAGCCCGGAGGTTTCGATCAGGATATGGTCGACCCTGGGCGTCAGCGACAGGATCTGGTCGAGCGCCGGGACGAAATCGTCGGCGACGGTGCAGCAGATGCAGCCATTGGCCAGCTCGACGATGTTTTCCTCAGGGCAGGTGTCGATGCCGCATCCCTTAAGAATCTCGCCATCGATGCCGATGTCGCCGAACTCGTTGACGATGATGGCCAGCCGCTTGCCGCCAGCGTTTTCGAGCAGATGGCGGATCAGCGTCGTCTTGCCGGCGCCGAGGAAGCCGGTGACGACGGTGCAGGGCACGCGCGAGACGGAAGTGGTCATATCTGGTCCTTCAAAAGGTCGAGGGGAGGGATGCGGGCAACGAGGCCGCGCTTCAGGCAATCGGGGCGGCCGCGCCATGGCATGAGGCCGTCGGTCGAGGTGGCGAAGAGTCTTGCGCCGGTGATGAGATCGGCGCCGCTGGTCGCGGTCAAGTCGCCGAAGACATAGCTCCAGCAGCCGTCGCGCAGGATAGCGGCGCTGAGGCGGCGCTTGCAGTTGCCGAGGCATTCGACGCTGCGGATACGGATGTTTTCGCCCGAGGCGGCGCGGCGCGTATCTTCGGCCAACAATTCGCCGGCGCGGGGATGGCCGTCGGAGCCGGTCTCGTCACGGCAGGAGGCGCAGACGATCACGGTGACGTCGGCCAGAGCATCATCATCGCCGGACAATACGCCCGCTGTCTCAGCCGAAAAACTGCTGTCGCGTTCCAAATCAGGCTCCTTGCCCGGAAAACCCGCCAGGCGATCGGATTCTTATGTCCTAGACGGCAGGTCTCCTGGCTCGCGGGTCATCGCCTTGGTGCCGCCTTCCCGGGATTTTCCCAGTGGTTATCGGCCTTGGCTCGTCGCTTACAGTTGCGGGGACAGCCGCGGATTTGAAATCGGATTTCGCACCGCATTCCCTCTTGGCTCCTCCCTTTGCCGAGAGGAGACCGTCTGAACCGGATTTAGGCTTGTGGAGGCAGTCGTGTCAACGCATGCTTCCGACACGGCGAGGGAAAACGCTTCAGAGCAATTTTCGAAGTCGGCGCTGCCCCTCATTGCCCTGCCGGGCATTTCTCCCCGTATAGTGACGGGGAGAAAGAACTGGCCGCAACGGCGGCGCCCCCTCCTGCAACGCTGGCGATTGGCGAAACCATCGATGACAGCGTCCCTCTCCCCGTCTCTATACGGGGAGAGGATGCCGGCAGGCAGGTGAGGGGCAGCGCCGACATCGGCAACCCTCACGAAACCGCGACATCCGCCAGCGCATGGCCCAGATCCCCCGCAGGCGTCACCTCGATGCGTTCGAGCCCGAGCCAGCCTTGCATCAACTGCAATTCCTCAAAAAGTTCGGCGGCGGTTTGCGGCGGCGCGCCGGGCTCGGCATAGGCGGCATGGACGCGCAGCACGCCGGCCCGGCGGTCAGCCCTAAGGTCGATGCGCGCCACGATCCTTTCGCCGAGCAGGAACGGCAGCACATAATAGCCGTATTGGCGCTTTTCAGCAGGGGTGTAGATCTCGATGCGATAGCGGAAGTCGAACAGTCTTTCCGTACGCGTCCGTTCGAAGACAACCGGATCGAACGGAGCGAGCAAGGCGCGCGCCTCGATCTTGCGCGGAAAACGAACGTCCTTGTGAAGATAGGCGGGCTTGCTCCAGCCTTCGACCCGAACCGGCAAAAGATCACCGCCGTCGACCAGTTCCTCGATGCGGCCTTTGATATCAGCGGGAGAGAGGCGGAAATAGTCGCGCAGGTCGCCTGCTGTGGCGACGCCGTGGGCGCGGGCGGAGATGCGCAGCAATTCGCGGTGCGCATCCTCAGGCGAGGGCACCGGCAGGGCAAGTATTTCCGGCGGCAGCACGCGCTGGGGCAGATCATAAAGCCGCTCGAAGCCACGACGTGACGCCGTGGTGATGCGGCCGGCCCAGAACAGCCATTCGAAAGCGTGCTTGGCGTCGCTCCAGCCCCACCAGCCGCCGGAGCCTTTCTGGCCTTCCAGGGCGGAAGCGGCGATCGGGCCGCGTTCGAGGACCTCGCGATAAATATCTTCAATGTAGGCGGCGCGCTCGCGGCCCCACTTGGCCAGCCCGTTATACATTTCCTCGCCACGTTCGGCCCGTTCCATGCGCCAGCGCATCAGCGGATAGGTCTCGACCGGCAGAAAGGAGGCTTCGTGCGCCCAATATTCGAAGACTTTGCGCTTGCGCGTCACGGCGGCGTTGTCGAGCAGGGCGAGCGGGTAGGGGCCAAGCCGCGAATAGAGCGGCATATAATGGGCACGCACCACCGCGCTGACGGAATCGATCTGCAGCAGACCGGTCCGGCCAAGCACACGGGCCAGATGGCGGCGATCGGGCGTGCCGTTAGGGCGAGGATCGGCAAACCCCTGTGCGGCAAGCGCGATGCGCCGGGCCATGGCGAGCGAGATTTTTTCCTTCATGCAGACGGCACTCTGTCGGCGTTTGACCAAAGGTGGGAGCGATGATTCCGCGCCATGCTAGCAGGGTTTTGGCGGCATCCATGTCAGGAGAGAAAAGTGGAGTAAACAGTGAAGGAAATCAAACAGGAGCGGATCGGACCAGTTTTTCCGGATATGCCGTCGAGCACCGTGTTTTGAACAAGGTTTGACTTGCTTCACCGAAAGCCCTGCGCTAACCCTCGCCGCGTTGCAGCATAGAGCCCCCTAAAACGGTTCAGTGGTTAAACTGTCACGCTTCCGCAAGTGGGTCCGGTGCTGTAATCAGAGTGGATTGGCCGCCAACGGAAAGCTGCAGCATGAACGCATTGTTGAGTTCGTACCTGCCCATCGTCCTGTTCATCGGCGTGGCGCTGGTCGTCGGCCTGGCGCTGCTTGCAGCACCCTTCCTGGTGGCCTACCGCAATCCCGATCCGGAAAAGCTTTCCGCCTATGAATGCGGCTTCAACTCGTTTGACGATGCCCGCATGAAGTTCGACATCCGCTTCTACCTGGTGTCGATCCTGTTCATCATCTTCGATCTGGAAGTGGCCTTCCTGTTTCCGTGGGCAGTGTCTTTCGGCCAGATCGGCATGCTCGGCTTCTGGTCGATGATGGTGTTTCTGGCGGTGCTGACCATCGGCTTTGCCTATGAATGGAAGAAAGGAGCGCTGGAATGGGATTGAGCGACAATTCCGGCACGCTCGTCGCGCCGAAGCCAAAAGGCATTCTCGACCCCAGCACCGGAAAGCCGGTGGGGGCGAATGATCCCTTCTTCCTCGAGATCAACAACGAGCTTGCCGACAAGGGCTTTCTCGTCACCTCGACCGAGGCGCTGATCACCTGGGCGCGCAGCGGCTCGCTGATGTTCATGACCTTCGGTCTTGCCTGCTGCGCGGTCGAGATGATCCATACCTCGATGCCGCGCTATGACTCGGAGAGGTTCGGCGTTGCGCCGCGCGCTTCGCCGCGCCAGTCCGATATCATGATCGTCGCCGGCACGCTGACCAACAAGATGGCGCCGGCGCTGCGCAAGGTCTACGACCAGATGCCGGAGCCGCGCTACGTCATCTCGATGGGCTCCTGCGCCAATGGCGGCGGCTACTACCACTATTCCTATTCGGTGGTGCGCGGCTGCGATCGCGTCGTGCCGGTCGACATCTATGTGCCCGGCTGTCCGCCGAGCGCGGAAGCGCTGCTCTACGGCATCCTTCTGTTGCAAAAGAAGATCCGCCGCACCGGCACGATCGAGCGGTGAGCGGGATGATGAGCCTGAATGAACTCTCGACCTATCTCGGCGAGAAGCTGAGCGGCCGGATCGGCGATGCGGTGCTTGCCTATGGCGAACTCACCATCTCGGTCGAGCCGCAGGATCTGATCGAGGTTGTGAGCTTCCTGCGCGACGATCCAAAATGCCAGTTCATCTCGATCATCGACGTCTGCGGCGCCGATTATCCATCGCGGGCCAAGCGCTTCGATGTCGTCTATCACCTGCTGTCGCCGAAGCAGAATATTCGCATCCGCATCAAGGTCCAGGCCGACGAGGAGACGGTGGTGCCGTCGATCACCGGTGTGTTTCCGGGCGCTGACTGGTTCGAACGCGAGACCTACGATCTCTATGGCGTGCTGTTCTCGGGCCACCCCGATTTGCGCAGGATCCTGACCGACTACGGCTTCGAAGGTCATCCGCTGCGCAAGGATTTCCCGCTGACCGGTTTCGTCGAGGTGCGCTACGACGACGAGGCCAAGCGGGTCATCTACGAGCCGGTGGAATTGAAACAGGAATTCCGCAATTTCGATTTTCTCAGCCCTTGGGAGGGGACGGATTACGTCCTTCCAGGCGACGAAAAAGCCAAGACGAATTGAGACGCCAGAATGGCTGAAACCTCCGTCCGCAATTTTAACATCAACTTTGGACCTCAACACCCTGCAGCGCATGGTGTTTTGAGGCTGGTTCTTGAGTTGGACGGCGAAGTCGTCGATCGCGTCGATCCGCATATCGGGCTGTTGCATCGCGGCACCGAGAAGCTGATCGAAGCCAAGACCTATTTGCAGGCCGTGCCCTATCTCGACCGGCTCGACTATTGCGCGCCGATGAACCAGGAGCATGCCTTTGCGCTGGCCGCCGAGCGGTTGCTCGGCATCGAGGTGCCGAAGCGCGGCCAGCTGATCCGCGTGCTCTATTGCGAGATCGGCCGCATCATGTCGCACATCCTCAATGTGACGACACAGGCAATGGATGTCGGCGCGCTGACGCCGCCGCTATGGGGTTTTGTCGAGCGCGAAAAGCTGATGGTGTTTTATGAGCGGGCCAGCGGCTCGCGCATGCATGCCGCCTATTTCCGGCCCGGCGGCGTCCACCAGGACCTGCCGCAGCAGCTGGTCGAGGATATCGGCACGTGGATCGACCCGTTCCTGAAATCGCTCGACGACCTCGACGCGTTGCTCACCGGCAACCGCATCTTCAAGCAGCGCAATGTCGACATCGGCACCGTCTCGCTGGCCGACGCCTGGGCCTGGGGCTTTTCCGGCGTCATGGTGCGCGGCTCCGGTGTCGCTTGGGATCTGCGCAAGTCGCAGCCTTACGAATGCTATGCCGAGATGGATTTCGACATTCCGATCGGCAAGAACGGCGACTGCTACGACCGTTATCTCGTGCGCATGGAAGAGATGCGCCAGTCGGCGAAAATCATGCGCCAGTGCGTCGACCTGCTGCTCGGCAAGGAGGGCACGGGACCGGTGTCGAACCTCGACGGCAAGGTGGTGCCGCCGAAGCGCGCGGCGATGAAGCGCTCGATGGAAGCGCTGATCCATCACTTCAAGCTCTACACCGAGGGCTATCGCGTGCCGGCCGGCGAGGTCTATGCGGCGGTGGAAGCGCCGAAAGGCGAGTTTGGCGTCTACCTGGTCTCGGACGGCACCAACAAGCCCTATCGCTGCAAGCTGCGCGCGCCCGGCTTCGCGCATCTGCAAGCCATGGACTTTTTGTGCCGCGGCCACATGCTGGCCGACGTCACCGCCGTTCTCGGCTCCCTCGACATCGTGTTTGGTGAGGTCGATCGATAAATGTCAGTCCGCCGTCTCGCAGAAGCCAGCCTCCAGCCAGCCTCCTTCGCCTTCAACCGGGCGAATGCGGCGGCGGCGAAGCAATGGATCAACAAATATCCGAAGGGCCGCGAGCAGTCGGCGATCATCCCGTTGCTGATGCTTGCGCAGGAGCAGGAAGGCTGGGTGACCAAGGCTGCGATCGAGACGATCTCCGACATGCTCGGCATGCCCTACATCAGAGGGCTCGAAGTCGCGACCTTCTACACGCAGTACCAGCTCAATCCGGTCGGCACCCGCGCGCATATCCAGGTCTGTGGCACCACGCCCTGCATGCTGCGCGGCTCGGAAGCGCTGATGGACGTGTGCCGTTCGAAAATCCATCACGACCAGTTCCACACCAACGACAAGGGCACGCTGTCGTGGGAAGAGGTCGAATGCCTTGGCGCCTGCGTCAACGCGCCGATGGTGATGATTTTCAAGGACACTTTCGAGGATCTGACGCCGGAGCGGCTTGCCGAGATCATCGACCTCTATGATGCCGGCAAGGGCGCCTCGGTGAAGCCGGGGCCGCAGAACGGCCGCATCACCTCCGAGCCGATCACCGGCCTGACGACGCTGAAGAGCGAAAAGGCAATCCTGAAGACCACCCGCGACAGGGAAGCCAAGGCGGCTGCCAAGGCCGCCAGGGCGGCTGCACCAGCGGCAATTGTCGCGACGCCAGCGGCTCCGGCCGTACAGGCACCGGCGGCCCCCGTTGCGCCGTCGAAAGCCAGCAAGCCGAAGACCGATGCGCCCGAAACCAGCCCGGCGCTGGAGACGCCTTCCCCGGCAAAGGTCGCACCAGAGACGGAAAAGGCGGCGAGCGTCAGAGCACCGCGGCATTCGGCGGCCAATGCCAACAAGGCCGCGCCGCAAGTCGAAAAAGTTTTGAAACAGCGCAGCGGTCCCAAGACCAAGGCTGAGCCGACGGCTGCTTTCAAGGCGCCGGAGTTGAAGGAAGCGCCGATCGGCGCTGCCGGCAAAAAACCCGTCAAGACGACCAGTGCCAAGACGGGCAATCCTTCGCTCGAGGACAAGAACCGTCCGGCCGGCATCGCCAGGCCGGCACTGGTCGACGATCTCAAGCTGATCTCGGGCGTCGGCCCGAATATCGAAGGCACCCTGCATTCACTTGGTATCTTCACCTATGTGCAAGTCGCGTCATGGACCAAGGCCGAGCGCGCGTGGGTCGACGGCTATCTCAGCCTGCGGGGCCGCATCGAGCGCGATGACTGGGTCAAGCAGGCCAAGGCGCTGGCCAAGGGCGGGGTCGCCGAATATATCCGCGTCTTCGGCAAGAAACCGGTCTGAGGGACGAACAATGCTTCAGGACAGAGACCGCATCTTCAACAACATCTACGGCCGCTTCGACAAGTCGCTGGCCGGTGCGATGGCGCGCGGCGCCTGGGACAACACGCCCGGCATCATCGCCAAGGGGCGCGACTGGATCGTCAACGAGATGAAGGCGTCAGGCCTGCGCGGCCGCGGCGGCGCCGGCTTCCCGACCGGGCTGAAATGGTCGTTCATGCCCAAGCAGAGCGACGGCCGGCCGAGCTATCTCGTCGTCAACGCCGATGAATCCGAGCCCGGCACCTGCAAGGACCGCGACATTTTGCGCCATGACCCGCACACGCTGGTCGAAGGCTGCCTGATCGCCGGCTTCGCCATGGGCGCGATCGCCGCCTACATCTATGTGCGCGGCGAGTTCGTCCGCGAGCGCGAGGCGCTGCAGCGCGCTATCGACGAGGCCTATGCGGCCAGGCTGATCGGCAAGAACAATACCTCCGGATACGATTTCGACATCTACATGCATCATGGCGCCGGCGCCTATATCTGCGGCGAGGAAACGGCGCTGCTCGAAAGCCTCGAAGGCAAGAAGGGCCAGCCGCGGCTGAAGCCGCCGTTTCCGGCCAATGTCGGCCTCTATGGCTGCCCGACGACGGTCAACAATGTCGAGTCGATCGCGGTGGCGCCGACCATTTTGCGCCGCGGCGCGGCGTGGTTCTCGTCGTTCGGCCGGCCCAACAACGTCGGCACCAAGCTGTTCTGCGTTTCGGGCCACGTCAATACGCCGTGCACCGTCGAAGAGGCGATGTCGATCCCGTTCCGCGAGCTGATCGAGACGCATTGCGGCGGCATTCGCGGCGGCTGGGACAATCTGCTGGCGGTCATTCCGGGCGGCGCTTCGGTGCCGCTGGTGCCGGCGGAGCAGATCATCGATGCACCGATGGATTTCGATGCGTTGCGCGACCTGAAATCGGGTCTCGGCACGGCGGCTGTCATCGTCATGGACAAATCGACAGATATCGTGAAGGCGATCGCCCGGCTTTCCTACTTCTACAAGCACGAGAGCTGCGGCCAGTGCACACCGTGCCGCGAAGGCACCGGCTGGATGTGGCGGGTGATGGAGCGGCTGGTGCGCGGCGAGGCGCAGAAGCGCGAGATCGACATGCTGCTCGACGTGACCAAACAGGTCGAAGGCCACACGATCTGCGCGCTGGGCGATGCGGCGGCGTGGCCGATCCAGGGCCTGATGCGGCATTTCCGCGGCGAGGTGGAGCGGCGTATCGACGAGTTTTCGCGCAATGCGCACCGGGCAGAGCCGGTGATGGTGGCGGCGGAATAGACGAGAGTTGAAAGACGGGCGAATGCCCGATTTGAGATACGGGCAAGAGCCCGATCTGAAATACGGGCGAATGCCCGATCTGAAATACGGGCAAGTGCCCGATTTGAGGAAACAGGCCGGGGCATACGGAAGAAACGACCAGGAGACTACCTATGTCGCTGAATTCGAGACCCGAACATTTGATGCCAGATTTGGACCCGTTCGAGAAGATGAACCAGGACCTGACCAGGATGATGCCGAAGGAGATGGCCAGCGCCGTCAATCTCCTGGCGCACCCTGTCGCGGGTGCGGCAGCGATGTCGGCGCTCTGCATCGGGCTTGCCAATCATGCCTTTGGGTTGTGGATGGGCGTGCTCTCGGGAGCCGCCGAGGCCTCGCAGCGGCTCTTCCAGCCGATCGTCGACGATTTCGATGCCAGGGTAGAACGCTTTTCGCAGACAGGGACAAGCTCCTCGACCAAGGCGCGCGCGGCGACGAAAACCTTGATCGCCGAGGCGCAGTCCTTCGCCAGGAACGTGAATGACATAGCCGCGAACAGCATGGATGATGCACGCAGCGTGGTGGATGCGGCTGCCGCACCGGCCGGGTTGATGCCGGAGGATTTCAAGCAGCCCAAGGCAATGGATCGTCCGGAAAACCCGGCAGACCTCAAGGCAATATCGGGCATCGGGCCGAAGCTGGAACAGGTGCTGAACGGCTTGGGCATCTGGACCTACGGCCAGATCGCGACATGGACGCCGGAAGAGATCGCCTGGGTCGACGATTATCTGTCGTTCAAGGGCCGCATCGGTCGCGACAACTGGCTTGGCCAGGCGGCGGCGCTGGCCGCCAAGGCCGAGAGGTAGGCGACGCGATGGAGGTCCACGACAGGCGCGATGTTCTCGACGTGCGCAACGCCATCGTCAGCAATTCCAGTTTCGATGACGTCAACATGTCGAACACCCGGTTTCACGACGTCAACCTGTCGGCGGCCAGGATCCGCCGCACCAACCTGAGCAACACCAAGGTGGAAGACGCCAATCTTTCGAACGCGTATTTCACCAACGTGAACATGAGCAACGTGAAGATAGAAAACGCGCAGGTTGCGGGCATGATGATCAACAGCATCAGCCTTGAAGACCTGTTCCAGGCATATGAGACGGCGAAGACCGCCGGGGGCAATTGATGGCAAAGCTCAAGGTCGACGGGAAAGAGATTACTGTACCCGACCACTACACGCTGCTGCAGGCAGCCGAGGACGCCGGCGCCGAAGTGCCGCGCTTCTGCTTCCATGAGCGGCTGTCGATCGCCGGCAATTGCCGCATGTGCCTGATCGAGGTGAAGGGCGGGCCGCCCAAGCCGCAGGCGTCCTGCGCCATGGGCGTGCGCGATCTGCGTCCGGGACCAAATGGCGAAACGCCGGAAATTTTCACCAACACGCCGATGGTCAAGAAGGCCCGGGAAGGCGTGATGGAATTCCTGCTGATCAACCATCCGCTCGATTGCCCGATCTGCGACCAGGGCGGCGAGTGCGACCTGCAGGACCAGGCGATGGCGTTCGGCGTCGATTCCTCGCGCTATCACGAGAACAAGCGGGCGGTCGAAGACAAATATATCGGGCCGCTGGTCAAGACGATCATGAACCGCTGCATCCATTGCACGCGCTGCGTCCGCTTCACCACCGAAATTGCCGGCATTTCCGAACTCGGCCTGATCGGCCGCGGTGAGGACGCCGAAATTACCACCTATCTCGAAAGCGCGATGACATCGGAACTGCAGGGCAACGTCATCGATCTTTGCCCGGTCGGCGCGCTAACCTCCAAGCCCTACGCCTTCCAGGCGCGGCCGTGGGAACTGACCAAGACCGAATCCATCGATGTGATGGACGCCGTCGGCTCGGCGATCCGCGTCGATTCCAGAGGCCGCGAGGTGATGCGCATCCTGCCGCGCACCAACGAGGCGGTGAACGAGGAGTGGATTTCCGACAAGACCCGCTTCATCTGGGACGGTCTGCGCACCCAGCGCCTCGACCGGCCATATGTCCGCAAGAACGGCAAGCTGGCTCCGGCAAGCTGGGCCGAGGCTTTTTCCGCGATCAAGGAAGCGGTGTCGCGAACCGCGCCCGACAAGATCGGCGCCATATCAGGCGATCTCGCCGCCGTCGAGGAGATCTATGCGCTGAAGCTGCTGATGGCCTCGCTCGGCTCGAAGAACACCGACTGCCGCCAGGATGGCGCCGCGCTCGATCCGTCGCTCGGCCGGGCAAGCTATCTCTTCAACCCGACCATCGAGGGCATCGAGCAGGCCGACGCGGTGCTGATCATCGGCGCCAATCCGCGCTTCGAGGCGTCCTTGCTCAACGCCCGCATCCGCAAGCGCTGGCGGTTCGGCAACCTGCCGGTCGCCGTCATCGGCGATGTCGGCGATACGCGCTACGACTATGAGCAGCTCGGCGCCGGACCGGAATCGCTGAAGGATCTGGCCGACGGCAACGGCAAATTCTTCCAGGTGCTGAAGCAGGCGACGCATCCGCTTGTTATCGTCGGTCAGGGCGCACTGTCGCGCTCGGACGGCGCGGCCGTGCTCGGCCAGGCGGCGAAGCTCAGCCTGGCCGTCAATGCCGCGAGAGCCGACTGGAACGGCTTTGCCGTGCTGCACACTGCGGCGGCGCGTGTCGGCGGTCTCGATGTCGGCTTCGTGCCGGGCGAGGGCGGCAAGAACGTCGCCGGTATGCTGGGCGAGATGGACGTTTTGTTCCTGCTCGGCGCCGACGAGATCGACATGGCCAGCACCGGCGGCGCCTTCGTCGTCTATATCGGCACGCATGGCGACCACGGCGCGCACCGCGCCGACGTCATCCTGCCGGGCGCCGCCTATACCGAAAAATCGGGCACCTACGTCAACACCGAGGGCCGGGTGCAACAGACCAACCGCGCCGGCTTCGCGCCGGGCGATGCGCGCGAGGACTGGGCGATCCTGCGGGCGCTGTCGGATGTGCTGGGCAAGAGATTGTCGTTCGATTCGCTGCCGCAGCTGCGCGCAAAACTCTATGGCGAATACCCGCATCTTGCCCGCATCGACCAGGTCGCGGCCGGCAATGCTGACGATATCGCCAAGGTGGCGAAGCTTGGCGGGCGGCTTGGCAAGGGCGCCTTCACCTCGCCGGTCAAGGATTTCTACCTGACCAACCCGATCGCGCGGGCTTCCGCAGTGATGGCGGAGTGCTCGGCGCTGGCGAAAAACGGTTTTAGGCAGGCGGCGGAATAGCATGGACACCTTCTTCTCCTTCTACGCGCTGCCGGCGCTTCTCATCCTGCTGAAGTCGGTCGTGCTGATCGTCGTGCTGTTGATCTTCGTCGCCTACATCCTGTACGCGGACCGCAAGATCTGGGCGGCGGTGCAGCTGCGCCGCGGCCCGAACGTCGTCGGCCCATGGGGCACGCTGCAGGCTTTCGCCGACCTTCTGAAGTTCGTGTTCAAGGAGCCGGTGATTCCGTCCGGCGCCAACAAGGGCGTTTTTCTGCTGGCGCCCTTGGTTTCGGCGGTGCTGGCGATCTCGGCCTGGGCGGTGATCCCGGTCAATGAGGGCTGGGCGATCGCCAACGTCAATGTCGGCATCCTCTATGTCTTCGCCATCTCCTCGCTCGAGGTCTATGGCGTGATTATGGGCGGCTGGGCGTCCAACTCGAAATATCCGTTCCTCGGCGCGCTGCGCTCGGCCGCGCAGATGGTGTCCTACGAGGTCTCGATCGGTTTCGTCATAGTCACGGTGCTGCTTTGCGTCGGCTCGCTCAACCTGTCCGACATCGTGCTGTCGCAGCAGGACGGCCTTGGCACAAGGGTTGGCCTGCCCAACACCTTCCTCGACTGGCATTGGCTGTCGCTGTTCCCGATGTTCGTCATCTTCTTCATCTCTGCGCTGGCCGAGACCAACCGCCCGCCCTTCGACCTGGTGGAAGCCGAATCGGAACTCGTCGCCGGCCATATGGTCGAATATTCGTCGACGCCGTTCCTGCTGTTCTTCCTCGGCGAGTATGTCGCCATCGTCTTGATGTGCGCGCTGGCCACCATCCTGTTCCTCGGCGGCTGGCTGCCGCCCTTCGATTTCGCTCCCTTCACCTGGGTGCCGGGGCTGATCTGGTTCGTGCTCAAGGTCTGCCTGGTGTTCTTCATGATCTCGATGGTGAAGGCCTTCGTGCCGCGCTACCGCTACGACCAGCTGATGCGGCTCGGCTGGAAGGTCTTCCTGCCGATCTCGCTGGCGATGGTGGTGATTGTCGCCGCGTTCCTCAAGATCACGGGGTTTGCGTGATGTCTGCTCTAGCCCAAGCCGCAAAATCCCTGCTGCTGCAGGATTTCGTCAGCGCTTTCTTCCTGTCGATGCGCCAGTTCTTCGCGCCGAAGGAGACGATCAACTATCCGCACGAGAAGGGGCCGACCAGCCCGCGCTTCCGCGGCGAGCATGCGCTGCGCCGCTATCCGAACGGCGAGGAACGCTGCATCGCCTGCAAATTGTGCGAGGCGATCTGTCCGGCGCAGGCGATCACCATCGAGGCCGGCCCGCGCCGCAACGACGGCACCCGCCGCACCGTGCGCTACGACATCGATATGGTGAAGTGCATCTATTGCGGCTTCTGCCAGGAGGCCTGCCCGGTCGACGCCATCGTCGAAGGGCCGAATTTCGAATTCGCGACCGAGACGCGCGAGGAACTTTATTACGACAAGGACAAGCTCCTGGCCAATGGCGACCGCTGGGAGCGCGAACTGGCGCGCAACATCTCGCTGGACGCGCCGTACCGCTGACATTTGACGCATGGACGGGGCGAGAGGCCTCGTCTAAGGAACACGCGGCTTCGGCACCGGAGGCGGAACGAAGCACACATCGAACAGGACGAACGTCCTGTTCGGACAGGAACCCGGGGGAACCCATGCTGAATGGACTAGAGGCGGCCTTTTTCTACCTCTTCGCCTTTGTCGCGGTGGCATCGGCGTTCATGGTCATTTCGGCGCGCAATCCCGTGCATTCGGTGCTGTTCCTGATCCTGACCTTCTTCAATGCCGCGGGCCTCTTCATGCTGACCGGCGCCGAGTTCCTGGCGATGATCCTGCTCGTCGTCTATGTCGGCGCGGTCATGGTGCTGTTCCTGTTCGTCGTCATGATGCTCGACGTCGATTTCGCCGAGATGAAAGAAGGCGCCCTGCAATACGCGCCGATCGGCGCGCTGGTCGGGCTGATCCTGGCGGCTGAGCTGATCGTCGTGCTCGGCGGCTATACATTCGCGCCGCAACTGGCGGCGACGGTTGCAAAACCCATTCCGGACCTTGCCGCGCGCTCGAACACGGCAGCGCTCGGCGACATCCTCTACACCGACTACCTCTACTACTTCCAGATTGCCGGCCTTGTGCTGCTGGTCGCCATGATCGGCGCCATCGTGCTGACGCTGCGCCACAAGCCGGGCATCAAGCGGCAGTCGATCGCCGCCCAGGTCGGCCGCACGCCGGCAACGGGAATGGAAATCCGCAAGGTCAAGACGGGCGAAGGAATCTGAGATGGTCGTCGGCATCGCACATTATCTGACCGTATCGGCGATCCTGTTCACGCTCGGCGTGTTCGGCATTTTTCTCAACCGCAGGAACATCATCGTCATCCTGATGTCGATCGAGCTGATCCTGCTTGCGGTCAACATCAATTTCGTCGCCTTCTCGGCAGCGCTAGGCGATCTCGTCGGACAGGTGTTCGCGCTGTTCGTGCTGACGGTCGCAGCGGCTGAAGCGGCGATCGGCCTCGCCATTCTCGTCGTCTTCTTCCGCAACCGCGGCTCGATCGCGGTCGAAGACGTGAACATGATGAAGGGTTGACGGAAACCACCATGTATCAGGCCATCGTCTTCCTTCCTCTGCTCGGCTTCCTGATCGTCGGCCTGTTCGGCACGTCGCTCGGCGCCAAGGCGTCCGAATACATCACCTCCGGCTTCCTGGTGATATCAGCCGTGCTGTCGTGGGTCGCCTTCTTCGCCGTCGGCTTCGGCGAGGGCGAGGTGTTCACCGTGCCGGTGCTGCGCTGGATCCAGTCGGGCGGGTTGGAAGCCGCATGGGCACTGCGCATCGACACGCTGACGGTGGTGATGCTGGTCGTCGTCAACACGGTGTCGGCGCTGGTCCACATCTACTCCATCGGCTACATGCATCACGACCCGAACCGGCCGCGCTTCTTCGCCTATCTGTCGCTGTTCACCTTCGCCATGCTGATGCTGGTGACGGCCGACAACCTCGTGCAGATGTTCTTCGGCTGGGAAGGCGTCGGCCTCGCCTCCTATCTGCTGATCGGCTTCTGGTACAAGAAGCCGTCGGCCAATGCCGCCGCGATCAAGGCCTTCGTCGTCAACCGCGTCGGCGATTTCGGTTTCGCGCTCGGCATCTTCGGCGTGTTCGTGCTGTTCGGCTCGGTCAATCTCGGCACCATCTTCGCCAATGCGGCGACGTTCATTCCGGCCGAAGGCGCGCCGGAGGGCGCTGCCGTGCTGACCTTCCTCGGCTATGCCCTCGACAAGCAGGCTGCGATGACCGTCGTCTGCCTCTTGCTGTTCATGGGCGCCATGGGCAAGTCGGCGCAGGTGCCGCTGCACACCTGGCTGCCGGACGCCATGGAAGGCCCGACGCCGGTCTCGGCGCTCATCCATGCCGCCACGATGGTGACGGCCGGCGTGTTCATGCTGGCGCGGCTGTCGCCGCTGTTCGAACTGTCGCATTCGGCGCTGATCGTGGTCACCTTCATCGGCGCCTTCACCGCCTTCTTCGCGGCGACCGTCGGCCTCGTCCAGAACGACATCAAGCGCGTCATCGCCTATTCGACCTGCTCGCAGCTCGGCTACATGTTCGTGGCGCTCGGCGTCGGCGCCTATGGCGCGGCGATCTTCCATCTGTTCACGCATGCCTTCTTCAAGGCGCTGCTGTTCCTCGGCTCGGGCTCGGTGATCCACGCCGTCTCTGATGAGCAGGACATGCGCAGGATGGGCGGCCTCAGAACGCTCATTCCGAAGACCTACTGGATGATGGTGATCGGCACGCTGGCGCTGACCGGCGTCGGCATTCCGGTGACGGTCATCGGCACCGCCGGCTTCTTCTCCAAGGACGCGATCATCGAAAGCGCCTTTGCCGCGCACAATCCGGTCGCCGGCCTTGCCTTCGTGCTGCTGGTCGTCGCCGCCTGCTTCACCAGCTTCTATTCCTGGCGGCTGATCTTCATGACCTTCCACGGCCAGCCGCGGGCGAGCCACGAGGTCATGCACCACGTCCATGAATCGCCGCCGGTCATGCTGGTGCCGCTGTACATCCTGGCGGCCGGCGCGCTGTTGGCCGGCGTGATCTTCCATGGCGCCTTCATCGGCGAGGGCTATGCCGAGTTCTGGAAGGCGTCTCTGTTCACGCTGCCGGACAACCACATCCTGCACGATATCCACGAAGTGCCGTTTTGGGTGAAGCTGGCGCCGTTCGTCGCCATGCTGATCGGCTTTGCGATTGCCTGGCAATTCTACATCCGCGCGCCGGAGATGCCGAAGAACCTCGCGGCGCAGCATCGCGGGCTCTACGCCTTCCTGCTCAACAAGTGGTATTTCGACGAGCTTTTCGACTTCCTGTTCGTGCGGCCGGCAAAACGCCTCGGCCATTTTCTGTGGAAGACCGGCGACGGCACCGTGATCGACGGACTTGGTCCTGACGGGGTTTCGGCGCGCGTCGTCGACGTCACCAACCGGGTCGTCAAGCTGCAGACCGGCTACCTTTATCACTATGCCTTCGCCATGCTGATCGGCGTTGCCGCATTCGTCACCTGGATGATGCTCTGATGACCGCCTGGCCGATCCTCTCGCTGGTCACCTTCCTGCCGCTGGTTGGTGTGCTGTTCATTCTGCTGATCAATGACGACAGCGAGAATGCCCGCCGCAACATCCGCGCCATTGCCTTGTGGACGACTGGTATCACCTTCATCATCTCGCTGTTCATCTGGACCGGCTTCGACAATGCGGAGCCCGGCTTCCAGTTCGTCGAGAAGTTTGCCTGGCTGGATTCCGGCATCTCCTACCATATGGGCGTCGACGGCATCTCCATGCTGTTCGTCATCCTGACCACCTTCCTGATGCCGCTCTGCATCCTGGCTTCGTGGGAATCGATCGAGAAGCGCGTCAAGGCCTACATGATCGCTTTCCTGCTGCTGGAGACGCTGATGATCGGCGTGTTCTGCGCGCTCGACATCGTCTTGTTCTATGTTTTCTTCGAGGCCGGCCTGATCCCGATGTTCATCATCATCGGCGTGTGGGGCGGCAAGCGGCGCGTCTACGCCTCGTTCAAGTTCTTCCTCTACACGCTGGCCGGCTCGGTGCTGATGCTGCTTGCCATCATGGCGATGTTCTTCCAGTCCGGCACCACCGACATCCCGACGCTCCTGACGCACAACTTCCCGGCCTCCATGCAGACCTGGCTATGGCTCGCCTTCTTCGCGTCTTTCGCCGTGAAGATGCCGATGTGGCCGGTGCACACCTGGCTGCCGGACGCGCATGTCGAGGCGCCGACGGCCGGTTCGGTGATCCTGGCCGCCATCCTGCTTAAGATGGGCGGATATGGCTTCCTGCGCTTCTCCCTGCCGATGTTTCCGATCGCCTCGGAGATGTTTGCGCCGCTGGTCTTCGCGCTGTCCGTCGTCGCCATCATCTACACCTCGCTGGTGGCGCTGATGCAGGAGGACATGAAGAAGCTGATCGCCTATTCGTCGGTCGCCCATATGGGCTTCGTCACCATGGGCATCTTCGCGATGAACCAGGAAGGCGTCCAGGGGGCGATCTTCCAGATGCTGTCGCACGGCCTGGTCTCCGGCGCGCTGTTCCTGTGCGTCGGCGTCATCTACGACCGCATGCACACGCGCGACATCGACGCCTATGGCGGGCTGGTCAACAACATGCCGAAATACGCCACCGTGTTCATGATCTTCACCATGGCCAATGTCGGCCTGCCCGGCACCAGCGGCTTCGTCGGCGAGTTCCTGACCATGCTCGGCGTGTTCCGGGTCAACACCTGGGTGGCGTTCTTCGCCGCCACCGGCGTCATCCTGTCGGCGGCCTATGCGCTGTGGCTGTATCGCCGGGTGATCTTCGGCGCGCTGACCAAGGACAGCCTGAAAGGCCTGCTCGACCTGTCGACGCGCGAGAAGGTGATCATCTACCCGCTGGCCGTGCTGGTCATCTTCTTCGGCGTCTACCCGGCGCCGGTCTTCGACGCGACCGCCGCATCGGTCAAGGCGCTCGTCACCAATGTCACCGCATCCATCGACACCGCGCAGACCGCGGCGGCGAACTGACCCGAGAGGTTTGCGAACCATGACGCCGGACCTTCTCTCCAGCCTGTCGCTGTCGACGCCAGAGCTGATCCTCGCCGTCGGCGCCCTGGCGCTGCTGATGCTCGGCGCCTATTCGCGCGCCAACACCACCACCACGGTCAGCGGCCTTGCCGTCGCCGTCCTGGTGGTTGCCGGCCTCTGGACGATCCTTTCCACCGGGCAGGGCAACGCTTACGGCGAAGCCTTCGTCCAGGATCCCTTCGCCCGCTTCATGAAGGTGCTGGCGCTGATCGGGTCGGCGGTGACGCTGGTCATGTCGATGCGCTTCGCCAAGGCGGAGCATTTCGACAAGTTCGAGTATCCGGTGCTGATCCTGCTGTGCACGCTCGGCATGATGCTGATGATCTCGGCCAACGGCATGATCGGGCTTTATCTCGGCCTCGAACTGCAGTCGCTGGCGATCTACGTGCTGGCGGCGATCAACCGGGACAATCTGCGCTCGACCGAGGCGGGGTTGAAATATTTCGTTCTCGGCGCGCTGTCGTCGGGCATGCTGCTCTACGGCATCAGCCTCGTCTACGGCTACACCGGCAACACCGGCTTCCAGGAGATCGCCGCAGCACTTGGCGGCGGCGAGCGGCAGCTTGGCCTGGTCTTCGGCCTGGTCTTCGTGCTGGCCGGCCTTGCCTTCAAGATATCGGCGGTGCCGTTCCACATGTGGACGCCCGACGTCTATGAAGGCGCGCCGACGCCGGTGACGGCCTTCCTCGCTGCGGCGCCGAAGATGGCGGCGATGGCGCTGATCGTGCGCGTCACCATGGACGCCTTCCAGCCGATCGCCGCCGACTGGCAGCAGATCATCGTCTTCATCTCGATCGCCTCGATGCTGCTCGGCGCCTTTGCGGCTATCGGCCAGACCAACATCAAGCGGCTGATGGCCTATTCCTCGATCGGCCATATGGGCTACGCCCTGGTCGGCCTCGCCGCCAACAGCCAGGCCGGCGTGCGCGGCGTCGCCATCTACATGCTGATCTATCTGGTGATGACGCTCGGCACCTTCGCCTTCATCCTCGCCATGCGGCGCAAGGAAGGCAATGTCGAACAGATCGGCGATCTCGCCGGGCTGTCATCGACCAATCCGATCATGGCGACGATCCTGACCATCCTGATGTTCTCGCTGGCCGGCATTCCGCCGCTCGCCGGCTTCTGGGGGAAATGGTACGTGTTCCTTGCCGCCATCAACGCCAACCTCTACGCGCTGGCGATCATCGGCGTGCTGGCCTCGGTGGTGGGCGCTTATTATTATCTGCGGATCATCAAGATCATGTGGTTCGACGAACCGGTCGGCGGCTTCGTGCCGATGGCGACCGAGCTTCGCATCGTGCTTGGCGTCTGCGGCGCCTTCGTGCTGTTCTACGTGCTGATCGGCGGGCCGATCGGCACCTATGCCGAAGCCGCCGCCAAGACATTCTTCTGACGGGATGGCGTTTCGGCTGGCTCCAACAGCGGCCTCGGAAGGGTTCCGGCTCGAGGCACATGACACGGTCGGTTCGACCAATGCGCTGGCGCTCGACCGTGCGCGGGCGGGAGATCCGGGCAAGCTCTGGGTCGTTTCGAAAAAACAGGAAAGCGGGCGTGGCCGGCGCGGCCGGGTCTGGGCGACGCCCGAGGGCAATCTGGCGGCGACCCTGCTGGTGGTCACCAATGCCGAGCTTCGCTTGGCCGCGACGCTCGGCTTCGTCGCCGGGCTGGCGCTGGCCGATGCGCTCGACGCCGTCGTGCCGAAGGGCAGGATCGCAATCGGCCTCGACGGCGGCAGCGATGGAAAAAACCGTTTCGAGCTGAAATGGCCGAACGATGTGCTTGCCTCCGGCGCCAAGCTTGCCGGCATCCTGCTGGAATCGGCGATACTCGAAGGCGATCGCTTTGCGGTGGCGGTCGGCATCGGTGTCAATGTGGTGGCATACCCCAAGGATTTGCCTTATCCCGCGACATCGCTTGGCGCGCTGGGCGCTGCTTGCGATGCCGAGACATTGTTTCTGGCGCTGTCGGATGCCTGGAGCGAGAATGCGCGGCTGTGGAACGATGGGCGCGGGCTGGCCGCCGTCAGGCGGCGCTGGCTGGCGCGTGCGGCAGGGCTTGGCGGGCAGGTTGCTGTCAGAATTGACGGTAATGTGGTGCGCGGCACGTTCGAGACCATTGACGAGGACTGCCGTTTCGTGATCCGCGACGATGAGGGTTCGGTTCTGACGATCGCCGCCGGCGACGTGCATTTCGGTGCGGTCGCGTCGGCCCAGGTTTGACAGGCCCCCCAGGTTTGGCAGGCCAAGGTTTTGACAGGCCAAGTTTTTTACGGGCTCAGGTTTGACTGGCCCCAGAGTTTGACGGGCTTGGGTTGACCGGCCAGGAAAGGAATGATCATGGCGACAGCGGAAAACGCCGAACTCGTCTTCGTGCCGCTTGGCGGCGTCGGCGAGATCGGCATGAACTTCGCCCTCTATGGCTACGGGCCGGCCAATGCGCGCGACTGGATCGTCGTCGATGTCGGCGTGACCTTTCCCGATGCCAGCCTGCCTGGCGTCGACCTGGTGCTGCCTGACACGCGCTTCATCGAGGAGAACATCGCCAATCTGCGTGGCATCGTCATCACGCACGCGCATGAGGACCACTACGGCGCGCTGCTCGACACATGGCCGAAGCTCAAGGCGCCGGTCTGGATGACGCCGTTCGGCGCTGGATTGCTGGAAGCCAAGCGGCAGGGCGAGCAGGGCGCACCAAAGATCCCGGTGACGATCTACCGCGCCGGTGAAAAGTTCAGCGTCGGCCCGTTCGAGATCGAGGCCATCCCGGTCGCGCATTCGATCCCCGAGCCGATGTCGCTGGCGATCACCTCGCCGGCCGGCACCGTCATCCACACCGGTGATTGGAAGATCGATCCGGCGCCGACGATCGGTCCGCTGACCGACGAGGCGCGCTTTCGCGCCTATGGCGACAAGGGCGTGCTGGCGTTGATCTGCGATTCCACCAATGCGCTGCGGGAAGGGGTGTCGCCGTCGGAAGTCGCGGTTGGCGAGGGCCTCAAGGGCGTCATCCAGAGCGCCAAGGGCCGCGTTGCGGTCACCACCTTTTCCTCCAATGTCGGACGCATCGTCTCCATTGCCAAGGCGGCACGCGATGCCGGCCGGCAGTGCCTGGTGCTCGGCCGCTCGCTGAAGCGGGTCATCGATGTTGCCGGCGAACTCGGCTACATGGATGGGCTGCCCGAATTCATCGCCGAGGAGGACTTTGGCTTCATCCCGCGCGAAAACCTCGTCATCATCTGCACCGGCAGCCAGGGCGAGCCGCTTGCGGCGCTGGCGAAACTGTCGCGCGAGGAGATGAAATCGGTGTCGCTGACGGCAGGCGATACGGTGGTGTTTTCCTCGCGTACCATTCCCGGCAACGAGAAGGATATCCTTGAGATCAAGAACCGCCTGATCGATCTCGGTATCAAGATCATCGAGGACGGTGATGCGCTGGTGCATGTCTCGGGCCATCCGCGCCGCAGCGAGCTGCGCAAGATGTATGAATGGGTGCGGCCGCAGATCGGCGTTCCCGTGCATGGCGAGGCGGCGCATCTGGTGGCGCAGGGATCGCTGATGTCGGTGTCCGGCATCGGCCAGGTGGCGCAGGTGCGCAACGGCGACATGCTGCGGCTCTATCCCGGTGCGGCGGCGATCATCGACCAGGTGCCGTTCGGCCGCATCTACAAGGACGGCAGGCTGATCGGCACCGACCAGGCGATGGGCATTCGCGACCGGCGCAAGCTGTCTTTCGCCGGCCATGTCGCGGTCAATGTCGTGCTCGACGACAAATATGAGCTCGCCGGCGATCCCGATCTGGTCGCCATCGGCGTCGCCGAGGCCGATGGCCGCGGCGAGAGCCTGGAGGACCTGATGATCGATGCGGCAGTCGGCGCCGTGGACTCCATCCCCCGTCAGCGCCGAAGAGATCTCGACCTCGTGCAGGAGGCAGTGCGCCGCGCCGTCCGTGGCGCCGCCAATGAAGCCTGGGGCAAGAAGCCGCTGGTGACGGTGTTCGTCACAAGGTAAGGGAAGAGGGGAGTAGGGCAGTACGGCAGTAGGGGGAGAAAGTCGTTTTTCCCTACTCCCATACTGCCCTGTTGCCTTACTGCCCTGAGGAAAACCAATGCTTGGACGCCTGAACCATGTCGCGCTTGCCGTGCCGGATCTGGCTGCGGCGACAGCGGCCTATCGCGACACGCTCGGCGCTCGGGTGACGGCGCCGCAGGCGTTGCCGGAGCATGGCGTGACGGTGGTGTTCGTCGATGTCGGCAATACCAAGATCGAATTGCTGGAGCCGCTTGGTGAGGGTTCGCCGATCGCGGCATTCCTCGAGAAGAACCCCTCGGGCGGCATGCATCATCTGTGCTATGAGGTCGACGACATTCTTGCCGCGCGAGATCACCTCAAGGCCAGCGGCGCCCGCGTCCTTGGCGACGGCAACCCGAAGACCGGCGCGCACGGCAAGCCGGTGCTTTTCCTGCATCCCAAGGATTTCTTCGGCACGCTGGTCGAACTGGAGCAAGCATGAGCTGGGTTTCATTTCTCGCCCTGTTCTTCATCACATGGTGGGTGGTGCTGTTCGCCATCCTGCCGTTCAGCCTGAGGACGCAGGACGAGGATGAGGACGTGACGCTGGGCACGGTATCCAGCGCGCCGCGCGGACCGCATATGCTGCGCGCGGTGCTGCGGACGACGATCGTCACGCTGGTTCTACTTGGCATCTTTTATGGCATGACGCGGGGGCTCGGCCTCGGCATCGACGACATCCCGCACATCGTGCCGGATTTCAGCCGGAGTCCCGAAAACTAGACCGCCGGGTACGGCTGGCCACATCTTGCATGCGAGCACCAATCCGGGCTGGAAGCCGATGCAGGTTCCGAACCGGCTGTGCTGGCGCCAGGTAAAGCGGTTTAGCAATTTGTCGTGCTAACCAAATGATTGCACAAAAAAAATGCAAGGCACGAGGCCTTGCAATTAAACGCGTCCGATCTGTTTCCGGTATCCGGCGGCAGCGAGTAACCGCGCCTAGATCGCATCCTCCCAAGACTTTGACCGCGTAGGAGAGCAGATTTCTTTCCGCCCTCTCGTTTATCGGCGCACATTAGACCAAGCCGGGTGAAAATGTCACGCAGAATTTTGCCCGGAAATAAGCAATCTCGTGCTGCACTGCACAATAGTATGGCAGGCGTTGCTTGCGAAACGACCAGCAAGGCGAACGCGGCACTGCGGCGCCTTTGCGACGCCCCATCGGGCGCCCAGTTGGCTGCCAGTTGGCTTGGGGGAGGCGGGTTTCCATTCCGTCATGAAATGGCTATGAAGCCGGGGCAAGCAAGCCTGCGCTGCGCCGATTCCGGTGCGGCAATCCTCTCTCTCACGGACCGGTCCATGCGTTTGTCGCGCTATTTCCTGCCTATCCTTAAAGAAAATCCGCGCGAGGCCGAAATCGTCTCGCACCGGCTGATGCTGCGCGCCGGCATGATCCGCCAGCAGGGGCAAGGCAGTTTTTCCTGGCTGCCGCTGGGCAAGAGGGTGCTGGACAAGGTCTGCCGGATCGTTCGCGAGGAGCAGGACCGGGCCGGCGCGCTTGAGATCCTGATGCCGACCATCCAGTCGGCCGAGCTGTGGCGCGAAAGCGGCCGCTATGACGACTATGGCAAGGAGATGCTGCGCATCAAGGACCGGCAGGATCGGGACATGCTCTATGGGCCGACCAACGAGGAGGTGGTCACCGAGATTTTCCGCGCCTATGTTAAGTCCTACAAGGATCTGCCGCTCAATCTCTATCACATCCAGTGGAAATTCCGCGACGAGGTGCGGCCGCGCTTCGGCGTCATGCGCAGCAGAGAGTTCCTGATGAAGGACGCCTATTCCTTCGATCTCGACTTCGAAAGCGCCAGGGCGGCCTATAACAGGATGTTCGTGTCCTATCTCAGGACGTTCACGCGCATGGGGCTGCAGGCAATCCCGATGCGTGCCGACACCGGGCCGATCGGCGGCGACCTCAGCCACGAATTCATCATCCTGGCCGACACCGGCGAGAGCCAGGTCTATTGCCATCGCGACTATCTCGCACTTGATGTGCCGGGGGCGGACACGGACTTCTCCAACGATGCCGAGATCGGCGACATCGTCAAGAAATGGACGACGCCCTATGCGGCGACCGACGAGATGCACGACGAGGCGGCGTGGGAGAAGGTCGCGACAAGCGACCGGGTCTCGGCGCGCGGCATCGAGGTCGGCCACATCTTCCATTTCGGCGACAAATATTCGAAGCCGATGGGCGCCAAGGTGACCGGGCCCGACGGCAAGGATCATTTTGCTTCCGGAGGTTCCTACGGCATCGGCCCGACGCGGCTGGTGGCGGCGATCATCGAGGCCAGCCACGACGACAACGGCATCATCTGGCCGGAGGCGGTGGCGCCTTTCGACATCGGCCTGATCAATATGAAAGCCGGCGACGCCGACTGCGACCGCATCTGCGATGAACTCTATGCAGCGTTTGTCGCCGTCGGCAAGGACGTGCTCTACGACGACACCGATCAGCGGCCGGGCGGCAAGTTCGCCACAGCCGACCTGATCGGGCTGCCGTGGCAGGTGATCGTCGGGCCGCGCGGCGTGGCGGCCGGCGAGGTCGAGATCAAGAACCGCAGGAACGGCGAGCGTGAGACGCTGCCGATCGAAGACGTGAAGAAACGCTTCGGTTTTGCCGGATGAGTGGAGCGGCAGCAGCTAAACCCATGGCCGCCGGAGCTTTTTCCGTGTTTGAACGCATGGTCGCGTGGCGCTATCTGCGCTCGCGCCGCAAGGAGACGGTGATCTCCGTCATTGCCTCGATCTCGTTCCTCGGCATCATGCTGGGCGTCGCCACGCTGATCGTCGTGATGGCTGTCATGAACGGCTTTCGCGCCGAGCTTCTGACGCGCATCCTCGGCGTCAACGGCCATCTGATCGTGCAGCCGCTCGACATGCCGCTGGAGGACTATGCGCAGATCGCCGGCCGCATCAACGGCGTGCCCGGCGTCCAATACGCCATTCCGCTGATCGACGGCCAGGTGCTGGCGCAAGGCAATGTCGGCGGCGGGTCGGGGGCGCTGGTGCGCGGCATACGCGGCGAGGACCTGGGCAAGATTTCAATCGTCGCCAACAATATCCAGCAGGGCTCGATCGCCGGCTTCGACACAGGCGAGGGCGTCGCCATCGGCAGCCGCATGGCCGACAATCTTGGTCTTGTGCTCGGCGACACCATCACGCTTATCGCCCCCGACGGCGATGTCACGCCGCTCGGCACGACACCGCGCATGAAGGGTTACCCGATCACGGCGATCTTCGAGGTCGGCATGTCGGAATATGACAGCTCCATCGTCTACATGCCGTTTTCGGAAGCGCAGCTCTATTTCAACATGGATGGCCGGGCCCAGGCGATCGAGATCTATGTCGACAATCCCGACAATGTCGACGCGCTGAAGCCGAAGGTCGAGGAGGCATCGCAGCGGCCGATAACCATGGTCGACTGGCGAGAACGAAACCGGACATTCTTCGATGCGCTGCAAGTGGAGCGCAACGTCATGTTCATGATCCTGACGCTGATCGTGCTGGTTGCCGCGCTCAACATCATTTCGGGGCTGATCATGCTGGTCAAGGACAAGGGCCACGATATCGCCATCCTGCGCACCATGGGCGCCACGCGCGGCGCGATCCTGCGCATCTTCCTGATGACGGGGGCGGCGATCGGCGTGGTGGGCACCCTCGCCGGCGTCCTGCTCGGCGTCGTCATCTGCCTGAACGTCGAGCGCATTCGCCAGTTCTTCTCCTGGCTGGCCGGCGAAAGGCTGTTCAATCCCGAGCTCTATTTCCTGAGCCAGTTGCCTGCCCGCATGGACGCCAGCGAGACGATCTCGGTGGTGCTGATGGCGCTGGTGCTGTCGTTCCTGGCGACGCTGTTTCCGGCATGGCGCGCGGCCAGGCTCGATCCGGTCGAAGCGCTGAGGTACGAATGATGGCCGATGCCATTATCGAGCTGAAGAGCGTCGAGCGGCATTATGTCCAGGGGCCGCGCAAGCTGACCATCCTCAACGGCGCCGATTTTTCGTTGAAGCGCGGGGAGATCGTGGCGCTGGTGGCGCCTTCGGGCACCGGCAAATCGACGCTGTTGCACACCGCCGGACTGCTGGAGCGGCCGGACGCCGGCGATGTCATTCTGGCCGGCCGCGCCTGCGGGCGGCTTTCCGACGACGAGCGAACGGCGATCCGCCGCAACGATGTCGGCTTCGTCTATCAGTTCCATCACCTGCTGCCCGAGTTCACGGCGCTGGAAAACATCATGATGCCGCAACTGATAAAAGGGCTGACGCGCAAGGAGGCTGCCGAGCGGTCGGCGCAACTGCTCGACTACATGCAGATCGGCAAACGCGCGCAGCACCGGCCGTCCGAACTGTCCGGCGGCGAGCAACAGCGCGTCGCCATCGCCCGCGCCGTCGCCAATGCGCCGCTGGTGCTGCTGGCCGACGAGCCGACAGGCAACCTCGACCCGGTCACCGCTTCCTATGTGTTCGAGGCACTGGGGGCGCTGGTCCGGCAGTCGGGCCTGGCGGCGCTGATCGCCACCCACAATCACGAGCTTGCCTCGCGCATGGACCGTCGCGTCACGCTCGCCGACGGCAAGGTTGTTCCGCTTTAGGTGTATCGATATTCAGCCGGCCTGCGAACGGCGGTTTCCTGCGCTTCCCTACAGCGCCGCGCGCCCTCTTGGGCGCGCAAAGGACGCTGTAGAACTTTGATTTCGCGCATGACCGAAATCGATCTTGATTTCGGGGTCATGTGGGCTCACGTACTGAAGTACGCTCCGCTCCGGTTCTCGGAAGCTACCATTGTCGGCGCGGCCTGACCTGAATCCCGACACACCTAACGGGCTGATCACCAGCGACCGTGTTTCCCCGCACGCAGCCAGCGCGGAAACAGAGAAACCCGCTCTCAACCTTTCCTTAACCGTGCCGAACTGATCGCCCGAAATCCGTGCCACGCTCGGATTGCCGCCGTTGACATCCGAACAAATTCAGAACAAAATACGAACATACTGAAAACAGGAGAGCGTTATGACCGGTCTTGTTCAGGATGTCGTGTCTCTGGTGTGCATGAGCACGTTTCTCATTTCCATGGCGATCTGGATCGGAGCGATGTGAGGCAGCGCGCCTCGTTCTTCGCGGGGTGAGGGGCGGCATCGGAGCTCGGTGGTTCAGCGCCGCTTCGTCAGCCGGCCTTGCGGGCCGTTTCGACAAGCAGAGCTGCGGTGGGTCCGAAGACATCCTCGAAGGCGGATTTCAGCGCGACATCGAGATCGGCCATTGCCAGGGGGAGGCCGAGGTCGACGAGGCTGGTGACGCCGTGGTCCTGCACACCGCACGGCACGATGCCGCTGAAGTGGCTGAGATCCGGCTCGACATTGATGGCGATGCCGTGAAAGCTCACCCAGCGCCTCAGCCTGATGCCGATGGCGGCGATCTTGTCCTCGGCGAGCGATCCGTCGGGCAGGGCGGGGCGATCCGGCCGCACCACCCAGACGCCGACACGGTTCTCGCGCCGTTCGCCGCGCACGTTGAAGGCGGCCAGCGTGCCGATGATCCATTGTTCAAGTGCCGCGACGAAGGCGCGGACATCCTCGCGGCGCCGCTTCAGGTCGAGCATCACATAAGCGACCCGCTGGCCCGGCCCATGATAGGTATATTCGCCGCCGCGTCCCGCCGCGAACACCGGAAAACGTTCGGGCTCGATCAGGTCCTCGATGCGGGCGCTGGTGCCGGCGGTGTAGAGCGGCGGGTGCTCGACCAGCCAGACCATCTCGCCGGCGGCGCCGCCTCGGATCGCTTCGGCACGCGCCTCCATCACGGCAAGCGCATCCGGATAGGCGGTGAGGCCGGGTTCGATCCGCCATTCGACCGGCGCCGAACCGGGCAGGGGCAGGAACGACGTGGCGATCTGGCTGCGTTCTGTCATGGTGTGTCTCGTGTCGCCTCACATATGGCGGCAATCGGGTGAAACGTCCAGTTGCGAGCGCGTTTCAGCTCTTTGGAGGGTTATGCCGAAGCCCGGGCAATTATTGCGCGACGCGCCCTTGTTTCGCTGGAAACGATTTGCTACACGCCGCGAGCCGGTTCGTTCCGGCTCCTACCACGTGCGGTCGTGGCGGAATTGGTAGACGCGCAGCGTTGAGGTCGCTGTGGGGCAACCCGTGGAAGTTCGAGTCTTCTCGACCGCACCAGCTTTATCCAGTAAGCGGTTATTTTTATGTGCGTTTTTTTTGTTTCCCTGCAGTCCTTCCAAGACTGTTTGTGCAAACTGAACACTGCGCGAACCCGTTGCTGGTTGGATGCGGAATGCCGCGCCCTCACCGCGTGGTTTGACCCGCCGTTACATGCCAGCTGCTTCAAAGACCGAACCGTGCCGCGAAACGGACACTTGGCAATGCGCGGCGAAAAATGCGCTTTCCAGGCAAGCGGCTATATATTGATGTGATTGCGCGGCAAATCGCCCGCTAGTGCGTTATCTCAAGGCTTGTTTGCGGACGCGATTTTCCAGCCGCATGAGCAAATAGTCGACCTCTTGTCTGGCCGCCGCCGACAATGCACTGCCCGGCTTGCGCTGGGCGTCCGACGCGATGGCGCCGCGCTTCATCATCACATATTTTCGTACCGCAAGTCCCACACCGGGTTGCTGTTCATAGCGCAAATAGGGCAGGTGGGCGTCGAAAAGATTGTGTGCCTTGTCGCGCTCGCCGGCGGCAGACCGTTTCACCATTTCGACCAGCATATCGGGGAAGGCATAGCCGGTCATCGCGCCGTCGGCACCGCGCTCCATCTCGAAGTCGAGAAAGAGGCCGCCATTACCGGTAAGGATCGACAGCGGCCGCAGCGAGCCGTCCTTCTGGAAGCCGCGCAGCGCGCTGATCTTCTCCAGGCCCGGCCAGTCCTCGTGCTTGAGCATGAAACAGGCCGGGTTGTCGGTGACGATGCGGCGGATGACGGCCGGCGTCATGATCACCGAGAGGGTCAGCGGATAATCCTGCAGGACGAAAGGAACATCCTCGCCGACCGCTTCGGATGCGTTGCGGAAGTAGGTGACGATCTGGTCGTCGGTGCGCAGCGCCGGCGGCGGCGCGATCATCACGCCCTGCGCGCCAAGCTCCATCGCGGCGCGCGCAAGGCTGCGCATGGCGGCGAAGCCGGGGGCGGAGACGCCGACGATGACCGGCAGCCTGGTGAGCGCCACGACACGTTTGACGATCTCGATCGATTCGCCGGCGTCGAGCTTCGGGGCCTCACCCATGATGCCGAGGATTGTCATCCCATCGACGCCGCAGCGCTCGTAGAAATCGACTATCGAATCAAGCGATTCCCAGTCGATCTTGCCATCCGCCTCGAACGGCGTCGGGGCAATGGTGTAGACGGTTTTGGTGTCAGGGCCGATGGCCATGAGCTCCTCCTAAATCCAGCTTTCAATCATAGCGCAGGACCGACAGTCCGATCCAACCCGGCTGTCGGTCCGGACGGGCGGGGTCCCGTTCGTCGTTCCATCGTATGCGGACAACTGGTTGGCCGATCTGGACAATGGCTGCACGGGCTTGCGCCGCGGGTCGAAACCCGCGGAAAAGAGAAGGTGTTGCGCCGTCGGACAATGCAATCATGCTCTGCGAGCCGTCAACCTTCTTACGCCGCGAGTTCAGCAGTTGCAGGCGGCGATCCGTGCCGCGATTGCCCTCAAGAACTGTCGATCCTGGGGAATGACTTTGCCAAAGTCAAAATCCAGCCTTAACCTTCTGCAATGCATTCCAGGTCGAGCATCCGGTTTTACCTGGGAAAGCCGCACGCAACGGAGCCCTATTTATGAGTGACAGCCAGGTAAGGATTGCGGCCGGGAACACCATTCGAAGCCTGCATGCCGATCTGCCGGTCAACGCCACCTTCCATATCTGGCTCAAGGCGACCAGGCCGGACGTTCCAGGCTCGCTGTCGTTTTCCAACGTTCGCGGCAAGTTCGGCGAGGTGAGCGTCGCGAACGCCGAAGAGCATGAATTCAGAATTTTTCACGTCTTCGGCGGCGGCAGTGTCGAACTGGATTACGATGCGGATCAGACCTCGGTTTCGGTTGCCTACTGGTTCGCATTGGCCGACGTGCTGGAGACAGGCATTACAGTTCTCCACACCAATCCGGGAAATGCCCCACCGAACATCCCCGACAGCTATCATTTTCGTCCGCCGTTCGGCTGGATGAACGATCCGAACGGATTTGGCCGGTTTGGAGGCCGCCCACATCTGTTCTATCAGCATTATTCGCATGGGCTTCGCTGGAACACGATGCATTGGGGGCACGCCGTCTCTTCGGATTATTTGCGGTGGCGTCACATGCCAATCTTCCTGTTTCCGTCGGAAGATCTCACCGCCAGGCCCGACAAACGGGGCGGCGCCTATTCCGGCTCGGCCATCCCGCTTGCCGATGGCCCGGGCATTCGCGTCTTTTTCACCGAGCAGGTACAGGACCGTATCCCGGAACAGCAGATCCAACTCACGGCCACTTCCAGCGACCTCATCATGGCGGGAGATGCGCACGTCATCCTGCCATACCGCCCGCTTGACCAGGGATTGACAGCGGATTTTCGTGACCCATACGTCTTCAGGGGACCTGATGGCCTTTGGAAAATGCTGCTGGGCAGCCAGAGCGATGAAGGCGGCGTTGTCCTGCTCTACGAAACCCGTGATCATACGGCCGCCACCGGATGGACGTATGTCGGCAAGCTTCTGGTCGAGAAACACTATCGGACGACGGCGATCGAATGTCCCTGTCTGCTGCCGCTCGACGGGCCTGCGACCGATCCAGCGACGCGCTGGGTTCTGATTGTCGGGCTGATGAACAGTGAGGACCGGTCGACCCGGCGCAAGAACCTGACAATGGCCATTGTCGGCTGGTTCGATGGTCGGACCTTTGCCAAGGAATTCGAACAGGAACTGGACTTCGGGACGGATAATTACGCCTTCCAGGCCTTCGCCGACGGTGATGCCATTGTCGGCATAGGCTGGCTTGCCAACTGGGCCGACACCGGGCCGGCAATCGATTTCCCCACAGCCATGACGTTGCCTCGCAATATCCATCTGTCTGCAGGCGAGTTGCACACCCCGCCCATCGGCGCTGCCGAGAGCCTGCGGAGCCATATTCTGGACCGGACACGCCTCGCAGCCGGAGAGCAGGTAAGCTTTATCAACGGCGCCGTCGAAATCCTGTTCGAGCTCGAAAAGCCGGGTGCCCATTTCCACTTGAAGCTGCAACATCCAACCGTCCGGCTCGAGGTTGTCGTCGACGACGAGGGACTTGCCATTCGTCATGGAGACGCCGCAGCGGCATCCCCTCACTATATTGCCAAGGGAGCCCGTCCAAAACGGCTGCGGATATTCCTCGACTACGGATCGATCGAGGTTTTTGCGGATCGCGGTCGTTGGGCCGGCACGAAGCGGATCAGCGGTTTTGAGCCGGTGCAATCGGCACGTCTCATCGCCGAAACGGGCGCCGTACTACACGCGACGGTATGGGCGCTCAAACCGTGAGAAGGAGATAGATATTTCCAGTTCAGGATCGGGCGTCCGCAAACACCGACCAATGAACGAGGCCTTCGACGACGCCAAGGGCGAACTGTTGCTTGGCGCTGTAGATCAGCGGGTTGTCCCGCGCCATGTCAAGCAGTTCGGGAAGGGCATTGGCGACGACAATTCCACGCGCCGCCGGCAGCTCGAACATGCTGCGATCATTGTTGGTATCGCCGGCGACGACCACCTCATCGAGGCCGATGCCGAGTTCATTGCAGAGCCAGGCCAGCGCCTGGCCCTTGTCTGCTGAACGCGGCAGGATGTCGAGATCGCGTCCGCTCGAATAAACCATCGTCACCGACAGGCCGGCCTCGGCCAAAGCGCGCTCGATGCTGGCAAGGGCTTCCGGACTGGCGTCGAGCAGGTACCAGCTCGATTTGAAGGCGTGCTGATAGCCGTCGGGCTGGCGGACGGTGTCTTTGAGCGGCCCGAGCACCGCATCGACCTTTTCAAGCGACCAGCCTTCCGAAAATCTTTGGGTAAAATGCCCCAAATCAGTAAAGTGTGTGGGGCGCGAGGTGTGCCGCGGACCGGCGAGCATCGTGCCGACACCGCCGATCACATAGTCCGGCGCCGGCAGGCCGACTTCGTCGACGAAGTTCAAGATGTCGTCGGCCAGGCGACCGCTGTTGTAGACGAGAACCGGCCGGTGCTCGGGATCGAGCGCTTGCCATTTCAACCGAAAGCGTGACGTCGCCGGCGCATCGCCCGCCAGGGTCCCGTCGAGATCACTCGACAAAAGCGCGATCGGTTTCAATCGCCGTCGTTCCACGGCTCGTCCCAGTCATGATCGTCGACCGCCTTCAGCACCGGACGGCCTTCGACAAGGCTGACCAGCTGCTGGGCGATGCCTGTCCAGGTGAACAGGCTACGCGCCTTGTGCGCACCCATTCGGCCCAGGCGGCCGTAGAGGCGCTGGTGCTTCATCGGCTTGACGATGGTGATGCCGAGATCTTCCTTGTCGAACGGATCGCCAAAAAGCGCATGCCGGCCATAGCTGATCCCGCGATAGAGGCCGCCATGGATCGTAACTACGGTCGGCGTACCGCAGGCCATTGCCTCGATCGCGGTCATGCCGAACGGCTCGTAGCGGCTTGACAGGACGAACATGTCCGCCGCCCGATAGGTATCGGCCAGGTCCTCGTCGGCAACATAGCCGGAGAAGACGACACGATCCTGCAAGCCTAGCCGTTCGACCTGTTGCTTGAGCTGGTTGAGGATCTTCTGCTCCTGCTCGTCCATGTTCTCGCCGCCGACAGCGAGCCTCAGGACCGCATCCGGCACACGTGGCGCCACCACGGAAAACGCATCGATCAGCAGGTCGTAGCCTTTGTTGGTGGCGAGCCGGCCGAGCGCCAGGACCGTCCGCCCTTCGAAGCCGAGCCGATGGCGGATCAACCGGCGAGACGCCTCGCTGACGGGGAAGAACCGGTTGTCGTCGTAACCGGGCGGGATCATGTGCACGCGGTCGCGCTCGAGGCTGTAGTCCTCGACCAGCATGTCGACCTGCGGCGGCGTTGTTGCGATCACCATGGCGCAGCTTCGATAGATGATCGTCTCGTGCTTGATGCGCTCGCTGAAATTGAACTCGGCCTCGAACGTATCGGCCTTGTCAGGGTAGTCGGTCTTCATCTGGCGCTGCTTCCATATGCCAAGCGAATGCGGCGTATGGATGTGCGGGATATTGAGCGCTTCGGACAGCCGCTGCCCTGCCACGCCCGCATCCCAGTAGTGACTGTTGATGAAGTCGTAGGAGAGATTTTCCCGGCGAATCAGCCGCAGCGCGTTTTCACACCACTCGAGAAGGTGGCGGTGGAGATATTCCTTCGGAATAAAATCGGGTCCGCCACAGGCGACACGCAGGACGCGAACCCCGTCGGCCACTTCATCGACAGGAGGCTGGTCTTCAAATCGTCGCGTCCAGATATCGACGGCATAACCCAACTGGGCCAGCTTTTTGGCAAGTTCCAGGACATAGACCACCTGTCCGCCGGTATCGGCCGCGCCCAGTGGCGGGTTGGCTGCTACGTAGCCGTGGGTTGAAATGAGAGCAATTCGAGGTATCGCCGCATCCGAGTCCGGCATCTGTATCCTTCTCTACGATTGATCTGCGCACGCCGCAGCATGCACAAGTTGGGTTATATAAGGTTTCCAGCCGCCATCCGCAAATGTCGCCAGGCGGCCGCCAGGCTGGTGGCACGTCGGTGAGAATATTGACTCCGCCCGCAATGGTAGCCCCCAGAGACGCCGATAGGGAACATACCGAGGAGCCTCGGCGCGACGCTTATGGGAGAGCCGAAGACGTTGTGCGATTGGTGGATGATTGCGCCGGCTGACATCGACTTCGAAATCTGACGGACGCTGTAGCAATTTGACGCTGCTCATGATCCTTTCTGGAAATCGATTCCGATTTTCATGGTCATGCGCTAGACCTGACACGCAGCTTTTCCGGAATTCAGAATGGCGGGAGGCGCTTGTGGAAGGCCAGGACGAACAGACGACCGGCGCCAGGACCGCTGAGGACAGCGCCGACATCTATGGCGAGGATGGCGCCATTCTGTCGTCGTTCCTTGCCCAGATCGGCGCCGCGATCGCCGATCGCGACACGCTGACGCTAAAGCGTGAAGTCGACGACCTGCACCAATCGGAACTCGGCGACCTGATCGAGGCGCTTCATCCAGAACAGCGCCGCGCGCTGGTCGAATTGTTGGGCGCCGACTTCGATTTTTCCGCGCTGACCGAGGTCGACGAGGCTATCCGCCGCGACATCGTCGACAGCCTGCCCAACGCCCAGATTGCCCAGGGGGTGCAGGACCTCGATTCCGACGACGCGGTCTACATTCTCGAGGATCTCGAAAAGGAAGACCAGGACGAGATCCTGTCGCAACTGCCGTTCACCGAGCGGATCAGGCTGCGCCGCTCGCTCGACTATCCCGAAGAGACCGCCGGCCGCCGCATGCAGACCGAGTTCGTCGCGGTGCCGCCATTCTGGACGATCGGCCAGACCATCGACTACATGCGCGAGGACAACAACCTTCCCGACCGCTTCAGCCAGATTTTCGTCATCGATCCGAGCTTCAAGCTGCTCGGCGCCATCGACCTCGACCAGATCCTGCGCACCAAGCGCTCGATCAAGGTCGAAGAGGTGATGCATGAGACCAGGCACGCCATTCCGGCGACGATGGACCAGGAAGAGGCGGCACGCGAATTCGAACAATACGACCTTCTCTCCGCTGCCGTCGTCGACGAGAACGAGCGGCTGGTCGGCGTGCTGACCATCGACGACGTGGTCGACGTCATCCAGCAGGAAGCCGAGGAGGATCTGCTGCGCATGGGCGGTGTCGGCGACGAAGAATTGTCGGACAGCATCCTTTCGACCTCGCGCTCGCGCGTTCCGTGGCTGCTCGTCAACCTTTTGACGGCGTTCCTGGCGGCCTCGGTGATCGGCCTGTTCGACCGCACGATCGAGCACATCGTGGCGCTGGCCGTGCTGATGCCGATCGTCGCGGGCATGGGCGGCAATGCCGGCTCGCAGACCATGACGGTCACGGTGCGGGCGCTGGCGACCAGGGACCTCGACATCTACAACGCCGGCCGCATCATCCGCCGCGAGATGGGGGTGGGATTCATCAACGGCATCATCTTCGCCATCCTGATCGGCATCGTCGCGGCCGCCTGGTTCCGCGATCCCAATCTGGGCGGCATCATCGCCGCGGCGATGATCATCAACATGTTCGTGGCCGCACTGGCCGGCATCCTGATCCCGCTGCTGCTCGATCGGTTCAAGATCGACCCGGCCGTGGCTTCGGCGGTTTTCGTCACGACCGTCACCGACGTTGTTGGCTTCTTTGCCTTTCTCGGCCTCGCCACATGGTGGTTCGGCGTGTGAGCGACGCCCACTCAATTGACTTTTACGTAAATGCCATGCGAGATTTTGGAACAGCCTCTGGCCGATTCTGACACGCGTGCGGATAGCGAGGCCGCATGGTTGGAACTCGTAGCGCGGCCGGGCATTTGGAGTGATGATGCGGGAATATTATTCGATAACCGAACTGACCCGCGAATTCGATGTTTCGACGCGGACGCTGCGCTTCTACGAGGACGAGGGGCTGGTGCAGCCGGTACGGCGCGGCCGCACGCGGCTGTTTCGCCCGTCGGACCGGCACCTCATCCGCCAGATCATGCGCGGCAAGAGGCTCGGCTTTTCGATCAACGAGATCCGCGAAATCATCCAGATGTACAAGGAGCCGCCCGGCGAGGTCGGTCAGCTCAACCTGATGATCAAGCGCATCGAGGAAAAGCGCGAGGATCTGCGCCAGAAGCGCCGCGACCTCGAAGAAACCTTGGCTGAACTGGACCAGGCCGAGGAATCCTGCGTCGAGCGGCTGGTGGAGCTCGGCGTCAACACCTGATCGGCCTTTTTGATAATTCTACTCTGGGGGCCAGCCAGCGTGGCTTTCTGCGCTTCCGGTGCTCACCTACTCAAATGTACGCTCCGCTCCGGTTGCCGCCTCAAATCCAGCGGCGCACCCTTTTTGCGTAATCCCGGTATTTCTTGCCGAATTTCGTTGCCAGAACTTTTTCCTCGCCCTCGATCGCCATTTTCTGCGTTGCGAAGGCGGCGATGATCGCCAGCGGCAGGAACCATACGTTCCCCGAGATAAGGGCAACGCCGATCATCAGCAGCGTGTTGGCCAGATAGATCGGATTGCGGCTGACGGCGAAGGGGCCCGATGTAACCAGATGGTCCGGCACGGCGTTCGGGTGGAGCGTCGTCTTTGCCCGGATCATGATGCGGATCGCCGTGAACCAGAGTGCGACGACGCCGAACAATGCCACCCAGCCGGCCGCGAACAGGATGTCGCCCAAAAGGCCGCCGATCCATGGCAGCGGATAAAGCAAGCCAAGCGCGATGCTGACGGCGATGGCCGCGACATAGATCAGCGGCGGCCACGGTATAAACCCCGGTTTCTGCTGTCCCGGTTTCTGTTGGCCCGGTTTCTGCTGATGGTCGGTCATTGTGCTCCTCCCTCCATCAAAGTGCCGTCGGCCTTGGCAGTGCAGGCGCCGGCGAGCTCGTCGAGATGCGCCTTCCATTCCGCAGCCTGGTCGTTGCGGTAGAGCCGATCAAGCGTGGCCTCGCCCTCGAGCGTATCGAGCATGCAGACACAATAGCTGCTGCAGAACTCCGTGTCGCGCGATTGCTCGCACGATGCCTGGCATTTTTTCAGGAAGGTGACCTGCCTGGTTTCGACGGCTGCCGGCATGACTTGCGAAATCAGCCAGACCGAGCCGATCAGCACCGGCTGGTGGATCAGATAGAAGGCGAGGCTGTGCCGGCCGATAAAGACCAGCGGATTAGTCCAGCGGCCGGGCGTTAGGCCCGCCAGCCGCGTCAGCATGCCGGAGGCGAAGGCAAGCTTTGCCGCTGCGATGCCGGCAAGCACAGCGCCGAACCATGGAAACAGCGGGACATAATCGTTGGAGCGCGGGTTGGTTGCCGACAGGCCGACCCACCACAGGGCCGGATGATCGAAGATCTCGGACCTGAGGTAGAGCGGCGCGGTGATGACGAAAGCTGCGACAACCAGCGTCAGCAGCGCCGGCAGCCGCAGAAACGCCAGGCCGAGCAGGCTGGCGAGCGCGATCTCGTGCAGGATGCCGAAGAAGATGAAACTGTCGGGTGTGGCAAGCCTGGTGGCGGCCGATATGGCGAGCGCCGCCCCGCCGACCATGGCGAAGCGTTTCCAGAAGCCGTTCCAGCGGATTTGCTTGCCATGGGCGAGGAACAGGCTGACGCCGACCAGGAACAGGAAGGTCGAAGCGATGCAGCGCGCGTAGAATTTCCACCAGCCAAAGGCGGTCAGGCCGGGATCGGTGTAGCCGAAGAATTCGAGATCCCAGGTGAAATGGTAGCTCGCCATGGCAAGCAAAGCGATGCCGCGGGCGACGTCGATGGCGATGATGCGCCTGGATCGGTCCTGAACGGCCGGCGTAGGAATGGTCATGGTCTCGCAATTCTGATTCAGTGCTGCAAGACGACTATCATGGTTGCCCCGGACAAAAGAAGACAGGGCCCATTGATGCCCAGGGCTTAGGCTAAAGCGCCGTATGCCGCTCGCAGCCAGTGGTCGAGGCCGGCGCCGCCCCTCATTGCCCTGCCGGGCATTTCTCCCCGTAAACGGGGCGAAAGAAGCTGGCCGCAATGCCGGCGCCCTTCTTGCAACGCTGGTGATTGGCGAAACCATCGATGACAGCGCCCCGGGGCAGCGCGGACGATCGGCTTTCAACCTGTCAAGATCGCGGCGTCGAGGAACCAAGCTGGTCTGCCGGCACGGCGCATTCGCGCTGCTAGCTGGCGGAATTTGGTTTGCCGGGCGCGGCGATTCTGCCTATAGTCGCAGCCGTCGTCGGTTCCGTTTTGGAACCAAGAGGGAATGCGGTAGGGGCAAAATTCGCCCGATGCCGTGGCTGCCCCCGCAACTGTGTGCGGTAGTCCTCTCCATATGCCACTGAAGATTTTCTTCGGGAAGAGCTTCTTCGGGAAGGTGGGGAAGGGCGCTGATCCGCGAGCCAGGAGACCTGCCGGCGACAGGAGAACTGACTTCTATGCCCTCGGGTGGAGGGCGAAAGGACAAGACATGAATACCGCTTCCGTCTCGCTCGGCGCTTCCGTTTCCTCGCAGTCGCGCTTTGTGCAGTTGGCGCTTGCTGCATTTCTCGGCGTTTTCGTCATGGGCTTTGTCGGCTTCTCGCATATCGATGCGGTCCACAATGCCGCTCACGACTATCGCCATTCGATGGGCTTTCCCTGCCACTGACGAGGGGCTGACACCATGACACTGTTTCGCAACGTCGTGTTCATCGCGGCGATCGCAGGGCTAGTGGCCGGCGTCGTTCTCGCCTGCATGCAGGCCTACGCCACCGTGCCACTGATCCTCAAGGCGGAAGTCTACGAACAGGCCGGCGGTGGTCACACGCATGACCATGGTTTGTCGCCGGCCGCAGCAGGCAGCAATGCCATGAGCAGCGCCGTGCCGGCTGAAGCAGCCACCGCGGAAGAGGAAGGCTGGGCGCCGGCCGATGGCTTCGAGCGCTTCGCTTTCAACGTCGTTGCCAACGTCGTCACCGGCATCGGCTTTGCGCTGATCCTGGTCGCCGCTTCGGAATTCGCCGGCGGCATCGGCAATTGGCGACAGGGCCTGTTCTGGGGCCTTGCCGGCTTCGCCGTGTTCACGCTGGCCCCGAACCTCGGCCTGCCGCCCGAACTGCCGGCGATGCCGGCGGCCGATCTCGCCCAGCGCCAGATCTGGTGGACGGCGACCGTGGTGGCGACGGCTGCCGGTCTCGGGCTGCTCGCCTTTCGCAAATCGCTGCCGCTGGCCCTCCTTGCCGTAGCGTTGATCGTCGCGCCGCATATTGTCGGCGCGCCGCAGCCCGAAAGTTTCGAATCGCCGATCCCGGAAGGCCTGCACCACCAGTTCGTGGTGGCGGTGACGCTGACCAATCTGGTGTTCTGGCTGGTGCTCGGCGCTGTCGTCGGCGTGGTGCGCGGCCGCTTGACCGGCGCCGCAACCGGCCTGCGCGACAGCCTTGCCTGATCGCGCTGCTCCAGGCAGCAAGCTGACCCTGGTCGTCGGCGGTGCACGCTCGGGCAAGAGCGCGCATGCCGAAAGCCTGGTGAAGGCCTGTCCGGCGCCGTGGACCTACATCGCCACGGCGCAAGCCTATGATGACGAGATGCGCGAACGCATCGCGCTGCACCGGGCGCGGCGCGGCGACGGCTGGACGACGATCGATGCGCCGCTCGATCTCGTCGGCGCGATCGGGGCGCTGCGTGACGGCCGGCCCGTCCTGATCGACTGCCTGACGCTGTGGCTGTCCAACCATATGCTGGCCGAACGCGACATTGAGGCCGAATGCCGAGGGCTGGCGGATGTGTTGTCGCGGCCGCGCGGGCCGTGGTTCGTGGTTTCCAACGAGGTCGGGCAAGGCATCGTGCCCGACAATGCGCTTGCCCGCCGGTTTCGCGATGCCGCCGGCCGGCTCAACCAGCAGGTCGCCGCCGTCGCCGGCACGGTGCTGCTGATGGTGGCGGGACTGCCGCTCAAGGTGAAGTGATATGACCGATATCGACGACAGGGACGAGCAACGCCACCGCGCAAAGATGGCCAAGCGCAAGGCGGTGCAGGACGCCGAGGTCGCGGCCAAGACGGTCAAGAAGGGACTGCTGATCGTCAACACCGGGCCCGGCAAGGGCAAAACCACTGCCGCCTTCGGGCTGGCGCTGAGGATGCTCGGCTACGGCAGGCGCGTCGGCGTCGTCCAGTTCATCAAGGGCAAATGGCATACCGGCGAGAAGGACGCCTTTGCCGCTTTCGGCGACCGGGTCGTCTGGCACACGATGGGCGAGGGTTTTACCTGGGAAACGCAGGATCTGAAGCGCGACATCGCCGCCGCCGAGGCTGCCTGGGCCAAGGTGCTCGAGCTGATGGCCGATCCATCGATCAGCCTGCTGGTGCTCGACGAATTGAACATCGCGCTGCGCTACGACTATCTCGATCTCGACACGGTGGTGGCGGCGCTGAAGGGCCGCCGCGAAAACCTGCATATCGTCGTCACCGGCCGCAACGCCAAGCCGGCGCTGGTCGAGGCGGCCGATCTGGTCACCGAGATGGGCGTAACCAAGCATCACTTTTCCGCCGGCGTGAAAGCGCAGCAGGGCATAGAGTTCTGAGGTTTCGTTCGCGCGAGGGACAGGGCAATGCTTCGGGCAGACGATGCATCCAACTCATGTTGAAATGGCTAATCGTCGATCTCTGCGCCGCCCCTCATTGCCCTGCCGGGCATTTCTCCCCGTATAGTGACGGGGAGAAAGGACGACTTCGCAGAGGATTTCGCCAATGTCCAGCGTTGCGTAAAGGGTGCTGAGGGTCGCGGCAAGCCCCTTCTCCCCGTCACTATACGGGGAGAAGGTGCCGGCAGGCGGATGAGGGGCAGCGCCAACCTGAAGCGATTGCCCTGAAGCAGCACATATTTGTTCGACGTCACGCAACGATTACGATCACCGACAGCAAGCCGAACAGTCCCATCAGCAGAAAGTCGGCAACCTGATAGAGTCTTAGCGCTCGTCTGATGTCCACGCTCTCGACATCGCGGCGGCCGCCTTCGCCCATGAACGCGTCGTCGACCATGATGCCGTCGTAGGAGCGCGGCCCGGCCAGCGCCAGGCCGAGCGCGCCGGCCATCGCTGCTTCAGGCCAGCCGGCATTGGGCGAGCGGTGCTTTTTCGCGTCGCGCCGCACGGTGCGCCAGGCGTTGCCGGCATCGGCGTCTTTGACGAGGAAGGCGGCCAGCACGATAAGCAGTGCGGTCAGCCGCGACGCCGGCAGGTTGATCAGATCGTCGAAGCGCGCGGCCGCCCTGCCGAAGGCCTCGTGGCGCGGCGTGCGGTGGCCGATCATCGAATCGGCGGTATTGGCGGCCTTGTAGGCGACGCCGCCGGCCAGCCCGCCGACGCCGATCCAGAAGACCGGCGCGACGACGCCGTCGGAAAAATTCTCGGCCAGGCTTTCGATCGCCGCGCGGCAGACGCCGGCTCTGTCAAGCTTTTCCGGATCGCGGCCAACGATCTGTGAGACGGCAACACGACCGATGTCGAGTCCGCCATTGTCGAGCCCGTCGGCCACCGCCTCGACATGCTCGGCCAGGCTCTTCTGCGACAGCAGCGATGTCGCCAGGAGCACGGTGAGGATCAATCCGGCTGGAATGCCCGCAAGCATGGTTTCCACAGCGAAAGCGATGGTGGCCGGCACCAGCACGATGATCAGCAGCGCATGAACACCGCGCCGGCGGCGCAGGGCGTCGGAATCAGTATCGCGGTTGAGCCTGCGGTCGAGAAAGGATATCAGCCTGCCGAACCAGGTGACGGGGTGGCCGATCGCGCCGAGCAGCCAGCTGGGATAGCCGACAGCGAATTCAACAAGCAGTGACAGGAAAGCGATCAGGATCGACATGAAGTCTCTTGATAGAGCGGCGGCAGTGGTGGATCACGGCGGAAGCCTTGGCCGGGCGAGGGCGCTTTTTCCGCATGCGCCGCAGCCCTTCGTCGACCTCTCGACCGGTATCAATCCGCACTCCTATCCGTTTTTCGAGCTGCCCGCCACCGCCCTGTCGAGATTGCCGGAAGCTGCGCGGGTCCGTGATCTGGCCGATGTCGCGGCGAGCGCCTATGGCGCACCATCGGCGGCCAATGTGGTGGCAGCGCCGGGCACGCAGATCCTGTTGCCGCGCGTCGCTTCGCTGGTCAGCCCCGGCAAGGCGCTGGTGCTCGGGCCGACCTATGCCGAGCATCAGCGGGCAGCGGCCATCGCCGGCCATGCGGCGATGGAGGTCGACGATTTCGAGGCCCTGGCAGGAGCCGACCTTGCCATCGTCGTCAACCCCAACAATCCGGACGGTCGCATCGTCGAGCGCGAGAAGCTGCTTGCGCTTGCCGAACGATTGCGCGCCAGAGGCGGGCTGCTGGTCGTCGACGAGGCGTTCATGGATGTCGGCCCGCTTGGCGAGAGCCTGGCCGGCGATGTCGAGCATGGCGGCATCGTCGTGCTGCGCTCCTTCGGCAAGTTTTTTGGCCTTGCCGGCCTGCGGCTCGGCTTTGCATTGGCCGACGCACTGACGGTCGAACGGCTGGAGGCGCAGTTCGGGCCGTGGGCGGTTGCCGGTCCGGCGCTCGAATATGGCATCCGTGCGATTGCCGACAGCGGCTGGCAGGCCGAGATGCGGCACCGTCTGGCCAGGGATGCAGCGCGGCTCGATGCGCTGTTCGGCCGCTTCGGCGTTGCTGTTGCCGGCGGCACCACCCTGTTCCGCTATGTCAGGCTGGCGGACGCCGCCGGTCTGTTTTCGGCGCTTGGCGAGCGCGGCATCCTGCTTCGGCATTTTCCCGGCCGGCCGGAGGTGCTGCGCGCCGGGCTGCCGGGACCTGACGAGGAATGGCGGCGGCTCGAATCGGCTCTTGCCGACTGGTCGCAACAGCGCGACGATGGGGCCTAAAGCGCGTCAGAATTGAACGGACTCATGCGACGCGCTTTAAGTTCTTCTTTTTATGCATGTCGTTATCGCAAAACCACTGCGCACTTTTGCGCGACATGCACTGGGAGCTCAACCAATGATCCATGTCTGTTCGCTGTCGAAAATCGAGGAAACCGTCGCGAAGACCGGGGCCGAGCGGCTGCTTTCGCTGCTGGCTGCCGGCACCGAGGTGACGCGGCCGGCGTCGATCGCCCGGGAGAACCATCTGCACCTGGTCATGCACGATATCGCGGTGGCGCAGGAGGGCATGACCATGCCGGGTGAGGAGCATGTTCGCAACCTGCTCGATTTCGCGCGCCGATGGGATCGTGCAAGGCCGCTGGTCGTGCATTGCTATGCCGGTATCAGCCGGTCGACGGCCTCGGCCTACATCATCGCGGCGGCATTGGCGCCGCAGCGCTGCGAGGTCGAGTTGGCTGAGACGCTGCGTGCACTGTCGCCCACGGCGACACCCAACCCGCGGCTGATCGCGGTCGCCGACGCGCTGCTCGATCGCAACGGCCGCATGACCCGTGCGATCGAGGCGATCGGGCGCGGCGCCGAGGCCTTCGAAGGCACGCCTTTCGAGCTGAAGATCGACGGCTGATTCCTAGTCTTGAGGACAGTTGTTTGAGCCACCAAGCCACCAAGCAACCTACTCGTGCTTTGATCGCTGCAGGTATTGGCGACGTCGGCGCTGCCCCTCATCTGCCTGCCGGCATCTTCTCCCCGCATAGTGACGGGGAGAAGGGGCTGGCCGCAGCGCTGGCGCCTTTTTTGCAATGCCGGCGATTGGCGAAAACATTGATGAGGGCGCCCCCTCGCCCCGTTTACGGGGAGAGGATGCCGGCAGGCAGGTGAGGGGCGGCGCGGCGCTGGCGAAAAGCCTCCTAGGCCAGCCAATTTGCAAGCTTGGCCTTGCGCACGTCCTTCAACAGGCTGATGAAACCGTCGGCTTGATGGTTGGCGGTCAGCCGGCCCTTTTCGGCCGTTGCAATGCTGGCGTCGCCGACCACGCCGTTCGGGTTGAGATCGGTGGCGATCCAGGCGAAGGCGTGCGTTCCGGTGTGGCGCAGCAGCGAAAATTGCTTTTCGGCGCGGGCGACGTTGGACACGAAATTGTCGGCCTTTGCCATGTCGACGAGATCCGGCCGGAAATGCAGCATCAGCGAGGTCTCGACATCGCCGCCATGGATGCCGTGGCTATCCTCAAGCTCGGTGTACAAGCCGGCCGGCCGGCCAAAGCGCTGCCAGCTCGTCTTCACCGCCAGCATCTTTGCCCGCACGCGCAATTCTCGCGTCATGATGCCCATGATCTCCTCGTTGCCGCCATGCGAGTTGACGACGATCAGCTTCCTTAACCCGGCCCGTGCGACCGACAGGCCAAGCTCGGTCCAGGCCTCGATCAAGGTCGCCGCCGGCAATGTAAGGGTTCCCGGCGCATGCAGGTGCTCGTTCGACTTGCCCACCGCCTGGACCGGCAGGATGCGGATGTCGAGATCGCCAGGCAGGCGCGCGATCACCGTTTCGAGCATGCCGTTCATGATCGAGGTGTCAGTCGAAACCGGCAGATGCGGCCCGTGCTGTTCGATCGCCGCCACCGGCACAACTGCGATTGTCGCCTCCGGGTCGATGGTGGCGTATTCTGTGGTCCGATAGTCGCCCCACCACACGCGTTTCGTTGCAACGGTCATTTTGAAACCTCGAGCAAACTGGCGGCGTTGGCGCTGCCCCTCACCCGTACCCTCTCCCCGTATAGAGACGGGGAGAGGGGGGCGCCAGCGTTGGAGCGCTTCCCTTCTCCCCGTCACTATACGGGGAGAAGGTGCCGGCAGGCGGATGAGAGGCAGCACCAGCCTTTGTCGTGTAACTGGAGATCAACGGCCTGTCGATTCCAGCCGGCTCCTCACCCTGCCGCGACGACCTCGATCTCGACCTTGAATTCCGGCCGCGCGAAGCCGGACACGATCATTAGCGTCGATGCCGGCGCCGGGCTGGTGAACAGGCGATCGCGAACGTTCATATAGGGTTTCAGAAAGACGCGATCGGTGACATAGGCGTTGATGCGCACGATGTCGGAAAGTCCAAGCCCGGCGTCGCCGAGAATCGCTGCGATGTTTTGAAAACAGAGCTCGGCCTGCGCGCCGGCATCCTCCGGGATCTGATCGTCCACAGTGATGGCGACCTGGCCAGAACACAGCACCAGCCGCTTGCCGGGCGGCACCTCGACGCCATGGCTGTAGCGGGCAAAGGGCGGCTTGATCGACTTCGGCGTCAGGAATTTGAACATGAAAATCTCCGGTCTGACTGCCAGAGTAAAGCCGGATCAGGCGAGCCTTCAAGATGCAGTGCATACTATCAGGGCGATTATGGACAGGCGTTCAAAAAATAGGCACGATGCCCCCGGTACGGCATGACCAGTCCGGCTTTCGCGCCCCACTGTTGCGCAAGGCGGGCGGTCCGGGCGATGGCATGTGTCTTGCTTCTTCGATCGATGGTGTCGAGCCCGGCGCGCGGCGCGCCGGAGTCAACTGAGGGTGGTGTGAATGGACGGAAAACTCAAGATTTCGGCTGGCGCGATCGTGCTGCTTGCCGCAAGCACGCTGAACGCGGCAGCAAACGAGAAGATCACCTTCGGCACCAACTGGCTCGCCCAGGCCGAGCACGGCGGCTATTATCAGGCGGTGGCTGATGGCACCTATGCCGCCTGCGGGCTCGACGTGACGATCATGCAAGGTGGACCGCAGGTCAGCGGCCGGCCGCTGCTGCTTGCCGGCAAGATCGACTTCTACATGGGCGGCAACATGCTGCAGGCCTTCGATGCCGTGCAGCAGGAGATTCCGCTGCGCGTCGTCGCCGCCTCGTTCCAGAAAGAGCCGCAGGTGATCATGAGCCATCCGGGTCAGGGGCTCGACAGATGGGAGGATCTGAAGAATGCGGACCAGTACATTATTGGCGACGAAGGTGCACAGAGCTACTTCCAGTGGATGATCACGGAGTTCGGCTTCGATCCGGCCAAGCGCGTGCCCTATACGTTCAACCCCGCACCTTTCATCGCCAATCCGAAGTCGATCCAGCAAGGCTACGTGACCTCGGAGCCCTTCGCCGTCGCCAAGGAAGGCGGCTTCCAGCCCAATCTGTTCCTGCTCGCCGACTACGGCTTCGACACCTATGCGACGACGATCGAGACCATGCAGGCAACGATCGACAAGCGGCCGGAGGTGGTCCAATGCTTTGTCGATGGCTCGGCCAAGGGTTGGTACAACTATCTCTACGGCGACAACGCTGCCGCCAACGCGGCGATCAAGAAGGACAACCCCGACATCAGCGACGAGCAGATCGCGTTCTCGATCGAGCAGATGAAGAAATTCGGCATCGTCGATTCCGGCGATACGGAAAAACTCGGCATCGGCGCGATGACCGACGCGCGCATCCAGAGCTTCTACGACAAGATGGTCAAGGCCAAGGTCGTGCCGGCCGACGTCGACATCAAAAAGTCCTACACACTGGCCTTCGTCAACAAGGGCGTCGGGATCGACCTGAAGAAATAGCACCCGGGCATGATGCAGGAGAAAGTGGCGCAAGCGCCGGCAAGCGCATCGGGCAAAGGTCCGATGCTGCTGGCGCTGCGCGGCGTCGGCAAAGTCTTTTCCAACGGCGTGACAGCGCTCAGCGACGTCGACCTGACGATCCGGGAAGGCGACTTCCTCAGCCTTCTCGGCCCGTCCGGCTGTGGCAAGTCAACGGCCTTGCGCCTCATCGCCGGTCTTGCAACGCCGACCTCCGGCCTGCTCGACTGGCGCGGCAGCAGCGCTGCCGATCGCTCTGACATCGGCTTCGTCTTCCAGGAACCGACGCTGCTGCCGTGGGCCGACGTCTTCGACAATGTCTGGCTGCCGCTCAGGCTGAAGGGCATGTCGCGGGCCAAGGCTGCGCCTGTCGTGATGGAGATGCTGGCGCGGGTTCATCTGACCGGCTTCGAGAAAGCCGTGCCGCGCGAATTGTCCGGCGGCATGAAGATGCGCGTCTCGATCGCCCGCGCCATGGTGACCAAGCCGCGCGTGCTTTTGATGGACGAGCCATTTGCGGCATTGGACGAGATCACCCGCTTCAAGCTCAACAACGATCTTCTGGAACTGTGGCAGGACGAGCGTTTTACCGTCGTCTTCGTCACCCACAGCGTCTTCGAAAGCGTTTTCCTCTCCAGCCGCGTCGTCGTCATGGCGGCGCGGCCGGGCAGGGTCTTCAAAGAACTCGCCATCGATGCGTCCTATCCGCGCAACGAAGCCTTCCGCACCTCGCCCGCCTATGCCGCGCTCTGCCGCCAGGCGTCCGATGTGCTGATCGGCGCCATCAACTCAACCGCCGGACCGCATCATGACGGCCATTGATCATACTGCCGTAACCCTGGATCCAGAGGAGGCGCGTCGCGTGCGCCAGGAGCGGCTCGAGCGGATCGGCCGATGGCTGCTGCCGCTGGCGATCATGGTCCTGGCGATCTGGCTGTGGGACCGCATCTGCGTCTGGAACGACATCCCGAAATATATCCTGCCGCGCCCCGCTGTGGTGCTGCAAACGCTGTTCGACGATGCCGGGCTGCTGTTCTCCTCGCTGCTGGTGACGCTCAGGATCACCTTTCTCAGCCTGCTTCTGGCCGTCATCGGCGGTGTCGGGCTGGCGGTGCTGTTTACGCAATCGAAATGGGTCGAGATGTCGTTCTTCCCGTTTGCGATCGTGCTGCAGGTGACGCCGATCGTCGCGATCTTCCCGCTGATCAACATCTATGTCGACAACCAGACGACGAAGCTTCTGCTGTGTGCCTGGATCGTCGCCTTCTTCCCGATTCTGTCCAACACGACGCTCGGCCTCAACTCCGTCGACCGCAACCTGCGCGACATGTTCAAGCTCAACGGCGCAACCCGCTGGCAGCAATTGCGCTATCTGCGCCTGCCGGCGGCGATGCCGTATTTCCTCGGCGGGCTGAAGATCGCCGGCGGCCTGTCGCTGATCGGCGCGGTGGTGGCGGAGTTCGTCGCCGGGGCCCAGGGACAGTCGTCGGGGCTGGCTTCGCGCATCATCGAGGCCGGTTACCGGCTCAACGCACCGCGGCTGTTTGCGGCGCTGATCCTGATCTCGTTCACCGGCATTTTGATCTTCCTGGTGCTGTCGCTGATCTCGCACCTGATCCTGCGACGCTGGCACGAGAGTGCGCTGAAGCAGGAGCGATGATGATGTTGTGTGTTCAAGGCAAAAACTGCCTGGCGTCCTTTTCGTCGTTGGCGCTGCCCCTTATCGCCCTGCCGGGCACTTCTCCCCGTATAGAGACGGGGAGAAGGGCGCTTCCATCGGCGGTTTCGCCAACCACCAGCGTCGCAGAACGAGCGTCAAGGCTGCTGTCAGCCCCCTTCTCCCCGTTCACGGGGAGAAGATGCCGGCAGGCAGATGAGGGGCAGCGATGACCTCAGAAATTATTCCCGAAACCGGCCAATTCGTACTTTCCAACGTCCGGCTTCATTCATCTTTGACGCCGGACCTTGCCGCTGCCTATGACAGCGACGGCTTTGCACTCGCCGACATCGCCGTCGCCGACGGCAGGATTGCCAGCATCGTCGCGAATCGCCGGTCCAATACACCCGCAGGCGCCGTCGACCTCGGCGGCCGTATCGTCATGCCGTGCTTCGTCGACTGCCACACCCATATCGACAAAGGCCATATCTGGCCTCGAAAACCCAATCCGGACGGCACCTTCATGGGTGCGCTGAACGCCACCGGCGCCGACCGTGCTGCCCGCTGGAGCCCCGAGGACGTCGCTCGCCGCATGGATTTTTCGCTGCGCTGCGCCTACGCGCACGGCACCAGGGCTTTGCGCACCCATCTCGACAGCGTCGCACCGCAGGAGGAGATCTCCTGGCCGGTGTTCGAGACGGTACGGGAGAAATGGCGTGGCCGCATCGAGCTGCAGGCCGCCTGCCTGCTCGGCATCGAAGGCGTACGCGACAAGAAATGGTTCGAGAGCCTGGCCAAACGCGTCGCTGCGGCCAACGGCGTGCTTGGCGTCGTCACCTATATGCTGCCGGACCTGGAAGAGCTTCTCGATCGGGTTTTCGCGCAGGCGATCAAGCATGGCCTCGACCTCGATTTCCATGCCGACGAGACCGACGACATCTCGGCGATCTCGCTGAAGAAGATCGCCGAGGCGGCGCTGTGGAACGGGTTTGAGGGAAACATCCTCGTCGGCCACTGCTGCTCGCTGGCACGCCAGCCCGATCTCGACGTGCTCGACACGCTGGACAAGATGGCGAAGGCGGGGCTCGCCGTGGTGTCGCTGCCGATGTGCAATCTCTATCTGCAGGACCGGCGCGGCGACAACACCACGCCGCGCTGGCGCGGCGTGACGCTGCTGCACGAGATGAAAGCGCGCGGCATTCCCGTCGCCGTCGCCTCCGACAACACCCGCGATCCGTTCTACGCCTATGGCGATCTCGACGTGCTGGAGGTCTATCGCATGGCGACGCGTATCCTGCATTTCGATCACCCGGTCGGCGACTGGCCGCAAGTGGTGACTTCGACGCCGGCCAGGGTGATGCGGCTCGACGGTTTCGGCACCCTTGCCGCCGGCGGTGGTGCCGACTTCGTCGTCTTCAGGGGGCGGAACTGGACGGAACTGCTGTCGCGACCCGAATCGGATCGCATCGTGGTGCGGGATGGTCGCGCCATCGAGCGCCAATTGCCCGACTATGCCGAACTCGACGATCTGATGGAGAAATGATGGACATTTCGGCACTGAAGCGCGACCTCGACGGTCTGAAGATCGACGACCATCCGGCGATCATCCAGCAGAAGAGCCGCGATTTCTACTGGTACAGCCCGGTGCTGAAGCAACAGCTCGACCATGTCACCGGCGACCTGATCGTGACGCCAAAGACCGAAGTCGAGGTGATCCGCGTGCTTGCCGCGTGCCACCGGCATGGCATTCCGGTGACGCCGCGCGGCAGCGGCACCGGCAATTACGGTCAGGCGATGCCCTTGTCCGGCGGCGTAGTGCTCAATCTCGCCGAGATGAACGCAATCAAGGCGATCGCGCCCGGCCGCGTCGTGACCGGTCCCGGTGCCGTCCTCGCCGACATCGACAGGGCGACGCGCGCCCATTCCGGCCAGGAGCTTCGGATGTCGCCGTCGACCTATAACACCGCTTCGATCGGCGGCTTCGTCGCCGGCGGCTCGGGCGGCATCGGCTCGATCCGCTGGGGCGGGCTGCGCGACCTCGGCAACGTCATCCGGCTCAGGACCGTGACCATGGAGGCGGAGCCTCGCATCATGGATCTTGCCGGTGAGGAGGTGCTGAAGGTGATGCATGCCTACGGCACCAACGGCATCATCACCGAGGTCGAGATGCCGCTGACCGCTGCTTATGACTGGATCGACGTCATCGTCGGCTTCGACGATTTCATGGATGCGGCCGGCTTCGGCAACGATCTCGCCATCCAGGACGGCATCCTGGCGAAGCTGATCACGCCGATCGCCGCGCCGATCCCTTACGACTATTTCAAGCGGCACCAGCGGTTTTTCAGGCGCGAGCAAAGCATCGTCGTCTGCATGATCGTACCGCAGGCGATGGACGCCTTTGTCGCCCTCACGGCGCGCAGCAAGGGCGAGATCGTCTTCCGCGCCGACAAGGAGGCCGATCTCAAGGGCTTGCCGCCGGCCTATGAGCTGACCTGGAACCACACGACGCTGCGCGCCATCAGGGTCGACCCTGATATTACCTATCTGCAGACCCGCTATCCCTCGCCGGATCACCTCGCTTACGTCAAGGCGATGATCGACCGCTTCGGCGACGAGGTGCCGGTTCATCTCGAATTCATTCGCTTCGACGGCGCGATCGGCGTCGCCGGACTGCCGTTGGTCCGCTTCACCACGGCCGAGCGGCTCGATGAGATCATCCGCATCCACGAGGACAATGGCTGCTGGGTCTTCAATCCGCACCGCTACACGCTGGAAGAGGGCGGCATGAAGCAGACGGACGAGGTGCAGCTCGCCTTCAAGCGCGAAACCGATCCGCAAGGGCTGCTCAACCCCGGCAAGATGATCGCCTGGGAAAACCCGGACTATGACTATCGCTCGGGCAAGTCGTTCCTGTTCAAGGGGTTGCAGAAGGCGGGGTGAATGATGACGAGCGTGTGGCGCTGTCGCGCTGACCTGCGAGGTCTTCGGTGAAAATCCTCGTGCTCTATGCCCACCCGGTCGAAACCAGCTTCAACGCCGGTCTGCACCGGACGATCGTCGAGCGGCTGACGGCCGCTGGTCACGCCGTCGACGACTGCGATCTCTATACCGAGGATTTCGACCCGCGGCTGACACGGGCCGAGCGGCTCGGTTATCACGACGAGCGCGGCGCCGGTGATCCGGCAGCGCCCTATGTCGAGCGCCTGCTGCGGGCAGAGGCGCTGGTGCTGTCGTTTCCGGTGTGGAACTACGGCTATCCGGCGATCCTGAAAGGCTTTTTCGACCGCGTCTTCCTGCCCGGCGTCTCCTTCAAGCTGGCCAATGGCAAGGTGCAGCCGTCGCTGCACAACATCCGCAAGCTGGCGGCGGTCACCACCTATGGTGGCAGCCGGCTCCACGCCATGCTGATGGGCGACCCGCCGCGTAAGCTGGTCAAGCGTGTGTTGCGCGCGACGGTCAAGCCAGGCGCCTCGGTGTCGTATCTCGCGCATTATTCGATGAACCTGTCGACCGATGAAACGCGGAAGGGATTTACGGCGAAGGTCGCCGCCAGCATGGATGCCTTCTGATGCGGGTCCTGGTGGTTTATTGCCATCCGGTTCCGGAAAGCTTTTGCGCCGCGATCCGGGATAGTGCCATCGAGGTGCTGAAGGCGAGAGGCTGGGAGGTGCGGCTGCTCGACCTCTATGCGGAAAATTTCGATCCGGTCATGGGCTGCGACGAGCGACGCTTCTATAACGAGCACGCCCCGCAGGATCCGGCGCTCAAGCCGCATTTCGAAAATCTCAACTGGGCCCAGGCAATCCTCTTCATCTATCCGACATGGTGGTACGGGTTGCCGGCAATGCTGAAGGGCTGGCTCGACCGGGTGTGGGCGACCGACGTCGCCTTCCGACTGCCGGCCGGCAAGGGACGGATCCATTCGCTGGTGAGGCATGTGACGAAGATCGGGGTGATCACGACCTGCGGCGCACCGACCTGGTGGAGCGTCGTCGTCGGCCAGCCGGGACGCAAGACAATCCTGCGCGGCATGCGGGCGCTCTGCGCCACCCGCTGCAGGACATTTTTTCTGGCGCACTACCTGATGGATGCGTCGACACCCCGGAGCCGGGCTGCTTTCCTTGCGAAAGTGCGGGCGAAACTGGAGCGGTTTTGAGCTGGCGGAGATCTCCTTCTCCCCCTGTGGGAGAAGGTGGATCGGCGCGCAGCGCCGAGACGGATGAGGGGTGCTCGACGGAGTGCGGGGGTGCCAAGCTGGAACACCCCTCATCCGACCGAGCTTCGCTCGGCCACCTTCTCCCACAAGGGGAGAAGGGAAGGGCGCCCTAGATCCGCACCCGTTCCGCCTTCGGATCATACATCGGCTTCAGCGACGCTTCCGCGGCGAAGCGCTCGCCGGCGATCTCGATCTCGTAGGAAGACGACAGCACATCCGCCTCGCTCTCGCCTTGGCAAGGCACGTAACCGAGGCCGATAGCGCCGCCGAGATGATGGCCGTAATTGCCCGAGGTGACCGGGCCGACAATCTTGCCGTCGCGCAGGATCGCTTCGTTGTGGAAGAGCAAGGGTTGCGTGTCTTTCAGGCGGAACTGCAACAGCCGGCGGTTCAATCCGGTTTCTTTTTTTCTCAGCACGGCATCGCGGCCAAGAAAATCGCCCTTGGCAGTCTTCACTGCGAATCCAAGGCCTGCCTCCAGCACATTGTCCTCGTCGGTGATGTCGTGGCCGAAATGCCGGAAGGCCTTTTCGATGCGGCAGGAATCCAGCGTGTGCAGGCCGCAAAGCTTCAGGCCGACATCGGCGCCGGCCGCCTCGATCGCCTCGAACACGTGTGCGGCCTGGTCGGTCGAGACATAAAGCTCCCAGCCCAGTTCGCCGACATAGGTCACCCGATGGGCGCGGGCCAGCCCCATGCCGATTTCTATCTCCTGAAACGTTCCGAACGGATTGGTTTCGTTGGAGAAATCGTTCGGGCTCAGCTTTTGAATCAGCTTCCTCGAATCCGGGCCCATCAGGCAGAGCACGGCATCGGCCGCGGTGACATCGGTGATGACGACGAATTCATCGGCGAGATGTTTTTTCAACCAGGCGAGATCACGCTGTAGCGTGGCGCCCGGCACGACGAGGAAGTAAGCCGTTTCCGATAGCCGCGAGACGGTAAGGTCGCTCTCGATGCCGCCGCGCTTGTTGAGCAGCTGGGAGTAGACGATCTTGCCCGGCGCCACGTCGATGTCGTTGGCGCAAAGCCTCTGCAGGAAGGCGCAGGCATCGCGGCCCTCGACACGGATCTTGCCGAACGAGGTCATGTCGAACAGGCCGACGCCGTTTCGGACCGCCAGATGTTCGTCGCGCTGGTTGTCGAACCAGTTCTGCCGTTTCCAGGAATAGCGGTACTCGCGCTCCTGACCCTCATGCGCGAACCAGTTGGCCCGCTCCCAGCCGGCAACCTCGCCGAACACCGCGCCGCGTGCCTTCAGATGTTCATGGAGCGGGGAGCGCCTGACGTTCCGAGAGGTCGCCATCTGCCGGTAGGGAAAATGGTCGGCATAGAGCAGGCCGAGCGTCTCGGAGACGCGCTCTCTGAGATAGCGGCGGTTCTTCTGGAACGGCTGGGCGCGGCGGATGTCGACCTCCCACAGATCGAAGGGTGCTTCGCCATCATTGATCCATTGCGCCAGCGCCATGCCGGCGCCGCCTGAGGAGACGATGCCGATGGAGTTGTAGCCGGTCGCCATCCAGTAGCCGGAAAGCTCCGGCGCCTCGCCGAGATAATAGCGATCATCAGGCGTAAAACTCTCGGGGCCGTTGAAGAAAGTGTGGATGCCGGCGCTGGCCAGCATCGGCATGCGGTTGACGCCCATTTCGAGGATCGGCTCGAAATGTTCGAAATCCTCGGGCAACTGGTCGAAGCAGAAATCTTCGCTTATGCCGTCCATGCCCCACGGCTTGGCCACCGGCTCGAAGGCGCCGAGCATCATCTTGCCGGCATCTTCCTTGTAGTAGGCGCACTCGTCCGGCACGCGCAGCACGGGCAGCCGGCTCAGGCCGGGGATCGGTTCGGTGACGAGATAAAAATGCTCGCAGGCATGCAGCGGGATGCTGACGCCGTTCTGGGCGCCAAGCTCGCGTGCCCACATGCCGGCGCAATTGACGACGACATCGGCCTCGATCATGCCTCGCTCGTCGCCCCGCATCCAGGAAACGCCGGTGACGCAGCCATTCCTGGTGTGAACCTTGGTGACCTTCACATTCTCGACGATCGTCGCACCGCGCTGGCGCGCACCCTTGGCCAGCGCCATGGCGATATTGGCCGGGTCGCATTGGCCGTCGAGCGGCAGATGCACGGCGCCGACCACATCGGAAACATTAAGATGCGGGTACATCTGCTTGACTTCGTTTGGCGAAATCTCGCGCACGTCGATATCGAACGCGCGGGCGAGCGACGCCTGCCTATAAATCTCGTGCTTGCGTTCTTCGGTCAGCGCCACGGTGATCGAACCGACCTGGCGCATGCCGGTGCCGACATCGGTCTCGGCCTCCAGCCTGACGTAGAGGTCGGCCGAATATTTCGCCAGCCGCGTCATGTTCTGCGAACCGCGCAACTGGCCGATCAGGCCGGCGGCGTGCCATGTCGTGCCCGATGTCAGCTGCTTGCGCTCGAGCAGCACGATGTCGGTCCAGCCGAGCTTGGCCAGATGATAGGCGACCGAGCAGCCGGAGACGCCGCCGCCGATGATGACGGCCCTCGCCTTGGGAGGAATGGTTTTGGGCGGATTGGTTTTGGCCAGAATGGTTTTCTGGGGCAGGGCGCTCATGCGGCCTCGCGGCGGTAGCTGGACGCGAAGCGGCGCAAGCGAAGGGTTGCTTCCAGAAGCACCGCCTCGGGCTGGCAGAGGCTGACGCGAATATGGCCGGCGGCGGCCTCGCCGAAGCTCGAGCCGGGCATGACGCCGACCTTTTCCTTGTCGAGCAGAGCCCAGGCGAATTTCTCGTCGTCCGGCTCGAGAGCCGAGATATCGAGCATGACATACATGCCGCCTTCGGAGCCGCGCACGGTGATGTTGTTCATGCCGCGCATGGCATCGAGGACGACGCTGCGCCGTGCGGCATAGCGTTCGGCGATCTCCTTGACGCCGTAGCCGTTTTCCAGCGCCTCGGCGCAAGCGAGGCTGATGAACGCCGGCAGGCCGTAGGTGGTCACCAGATTGAGGTTGGTCAGCAGCGAGATCATCTGTTCGGGCCCGCTCAGCCAGCCCATCCGCCAGCCGGTCATGCCGTGGCTCTTCGACATGGAATTGATGACCAGCGTGCGTTCCGCCATGCCTGGCAGTGAACGCGGCGAGACGTGCTCGCCGCCGCCCAGCGTCCAATAGACCTCGTCCGACAGCAGCCAGAGGTCATGCTCCCGGCAGATCTGCGCCAGCTCTTCCAGCCGCTGGCGCGAATAGACGGCACCCGTCGGGTTGTTCGGCGTGTTGATCAGGATGGCGCGGGTGTTCGGCCGAAGCCCTGCGCGAATGTCGGCGGCGCGCGGCTGGAAACCATCCTCGGCGGGTGTCTCGACCACGGTGAAATCGGCGCCCGCCGCACTGAAGGTGTTGGGGTAGGTCGCGTAATAGGGCGCCACCACAATGGCATGGTCGCCCTGGTCGAGAACGGCCTGCACCGCCGCGTAAAGTGCCGCCTGCCCGCCCGGTGTGGCGATGACCTGGTCGGGGTTGGTCGTAACGCCGGTGCAGGCGGTCGAGGCCGCCGCCATGGCCTGGCGCAGGCGGGGAATGCCGGCAAGCGGGGTATAGTGGTGATTGCTGGCGCGAACCGCGGTCACGCAGGCTTCGATCGTCTGCGTCGGCGTGTCGAAATCATGGTCGCCGACCGACAGCATGATGATGTCCTCGCCGGCCTGCTTGCGCGTCCAGGCGGCGAAATGGACCTCCCAGCCGTCCTTGCCGGAAGGCACGATGCCGGAAATGCGCGATGACGGTCTGGGCATTATGCTACTCCCGAAATTTCGTAGCCGGCCTGTTCGAGCCGGTCGCGCAGGGCCGCGATATGAGGCGGCCCGACTTCGCAGCAGCCGCCGACGATGTCGGCGCCGGCCTCGACCCAGCCGACCGCCTGGTCGGCATAGGCATCCGGATCGACGTCGTGGCGGGCGTGCAGCACTTCCACCGTTCCGCCATGCTTGAGCGCCTCGACCGAGGTGAAGCCGTTGGCATAGGCGCCAACCGGCCCGCCGAGAGCGATCAGTTCGGGCAGCGCTGCAGCAATGGCTTCGGGCCGGCAGCAATTGATCAGCCTGGCTGCGACCGGCAGGCCGTCGAGAGCTCTTGCTGCCGCCGCTATGGTTTCGCCGCTGCGCAGCCGCGGCGCGCCGTGATCGGCGAGCGTCCACGACACCCACACCGGCTTGCCGCTTTCCGACGCGGCGGTGACAGCCGCGCGCGCCTCCTCGGCCGACGCCATGGTCTCGCACAGGAACAGATCGACACCGTCGGCCTGCTCGGCAACGATGCGGCGGTAGATGTCGAGCGTATCCTCGAAGGATATCGTCAGGGCCGGTGCGTAGCTGCCGAACAGCGGCGACAGGCAGCCGGCGATTGCCGCGTCGCCGGCCTGGTCGCGCGCTTGCCTTGCCAGTTCTATGCCGCGCTGCTGCAGCGGCTTGAACAGCTCTTCCGCGCCCTCGCGCGCCAGCCGCTCGGGGGTTGCGGAATAGGTGTTGATGGTGATGACGCGGGCGCCGGCCCGAATGAACTCCGCATGCAGGTCGCGCACCAGGTCCGGTTCGTCGATCAGCACCCTGGCCGACCATAGCGGGGTGGGATCGGAGCTGCTGCGGCGGACCAGTTCCTGGCCCATGCCGCCGTCGGTGAGAATGACTGAATTCATGCGCGCAACCTCTCGTTGTTTGGATCCCACAGCGGTTCGTCCTTCTGCACGACCGCCTTGAAGCGCTCGCCGAAGATCTCGACCTCGACCGCAGTTCCCGGCTCAGTCAGGTCGGCGCGCAGTACGCCGAGCGCGATCGACTTGTCGATCCGATGACCCCAGCCGCCGGACGTCGTCTCGCCGACGATCCGGCCGTCATGCCACAGCGTCGACATGGTTGGCGCGTCGCAGCCGCCGGGGTTTTCGACGACCAGCGTGACAAAGCGCTTCTTCACGCCCTGCTGCTTCTCGTTTTGCAGCGCCGCCTTGCCACGGAAATCCGGCTTGTCCCATTTCACGAAACGCTCCAGCCCACCCTGCAGGATCGAATAGTCGGTCGACAGGTCGCCTTTCCAGGCGCGATAGGATTTTTCAAGCCGCAATGAATCCAGCGCGTACATGCCGAACGGCTTCAGCCCATGCTTCTGCCCTGCCGCCCAGACGGCGTCGAACACGGTGGCGGTGTCGTCGATCCTGGTGTGGATTTCCCAGCCGAGTTCGCCGGCGAAGGACACACGCAACAGCCTTGCCCAACGGCCGGCAATTGTCGTCTCCTGGTGGGTCAGCCAGGGCAGGGCAAGGTCGGCGGCGCAGACATCGGCGAGGATTTTTCGCGAATTGGGCCCGGCGAGGATCTGCGTGGCGTATTCCTCGGTCCGGTCGACCAGCCTGAACGAGGCGTCCTTCGGCATGCGCCATTTCAGCCATTCGAAATCGTGCCATTGCGCCACCGCGGCGGTGATCAGCGTCATCAAATTCTCGTCGTGGCGAACGGCAGACATTTCGGTGACGATGCGGCCCTTGTCGTCGGCAAAATAGACGAGGCCGATGCGGCCGGGTTTCGGCACCAGGCCGGTGATCTGTTGGCTCAACCAGTCGGCCGCGCCCGGACCGTCGAGATTGAAGCGGGAGAACCCGGGCAGGTCCAAAATGCCGGCGGCATCGCGCACGGCAAGGCATTCTTCGCGCACGCGATGCTGCCACGGCCCGTCGCGGCGGAAGGTCAGCGTCGCGGTTTCCGAGACGTCGTCGCCGGCCTGCGCGTACCAGGTGGCGCGCTCCCAGCCATTATAGGCGTCGAAGCAAGCGCCGAGCGCCTTGATGCGATCATGGATCGGCGACAGTTTGCGGTCGCGGCCTGCCGGCCAGGCATGGCGCGGGAACTGGATGGCGTATTCGTTGCCGTAGATTTCCATGCCCTTGGCGACGCAGTAATCCGGGGCCGAGGCAAAGCTGGTGAAGCGGCGCGGATCGCAGGACCACATGTCCCATTCGGTTTGGCCTTCAGTCACCCATTCGGCCAGCACCTTGCCGGCGCCGCCGCCCTGGGCGATGCCGAAGGTGAAGACGCAGGCCTCGAAGGCGTTCGGCACGCCGGGCATCGGGCCGATCAGCGGGTTGCCGTCCGGCGCGTAGGGGATAGGACCGTTGATGACCTTGGACAGGCCCGCGGTGCCGAGAATCGGCACCCGGGCGACGGCATCGGCCATATAGTCCTCGAGCCGGTCGAGATCGTCGGGGAACAGCTGGAACGAAAAATCGTCTGGCATCGGATCGTTGTGGCCGACCCAATGGGCACGGCAATTGCGCTCATAGGGGCCGAGATTCATGCCGTTCTTTTCCTGGCGCAGATAATAGGAGGTGTCGACGTCGCGCAGCAGCGGCAGTTTCTTGCCCTGCTCCTTCGACCACGCGGCCAGTTCGGGGATTTCCTCGAACAGGATATATTGATGGCTCATCACCATCATCGGCACGTCGCGGCCGAACATCCTGCCGACTTCGGCCGCACGGTAGCCGGCGGCGTTGACGACGATCTCGCAGCGGATCTCGCCCTGCGCGGTCTCGACCACCCACTCGTCCTTGTCGCGGCGCACGCCGGTGACCGGACAGAAGCGAATGATCTTCGCACCCAGGTCGCGGGCGCCCTTGGCCAGCGCCTGAGTCAGCTGCGCCGGGTCGATGTCGCCGTCGCTCGGATCGTAGAGCGCGCCCTTCAACTCATGCGTTTCGATGAACGGGTAGCGGCGCTTGATCTCGTCGAGCCCGACCACATCGATGTCCATGCCCTGGTAGCGGCCCATGCCCTTGGCGCGCTGGAACTCCTGCATGCGCTCCGCCGTATGGGCCAGCCTGAGCGAGCCGGTGACGTGGTAGTTCATGGGGTAGCCGACCGCGTCGGCCAGCCCGCGATAGAGCTCGGTCGAATAGCGCTGCATGTTCATCAGCGACCATGACGAGGAGAAGGTCGGCACGTTGCCGGCCGCATGCCAAGTCGAGCCGGAGGTGAGCTCGTTCTTTTCGAGGAGCACGCAGTCGGTCCAGCCCGCCTTGGCGAGATGGTAGAGCGCCGACGCGCCGACGACACCGCCTCCGATGATCACCACACGTGCCGTGGTCGGCAAACCGGCCATGTTCTTCTCCAAACCTTCAATAGACGGGCGGCGAAACCACCCAGATGACTACCGCTGGCTCCGCACCGGGATTGCGCCAGCGGAACGGCTTGCCGTCGAAGCGAAAGGAGTCGCCTTCGCCAAGCCGGTGCCAGACGCCTGATATCTCGATGTCGAAGCTGCCGGAAGCGACATATCCGGCTTCCTCCGTCGGCCGGCGGGCTTCGGTCTTCAGTTCAGCACCCGGCGCGAAGACCGAACGCAGCATCTCGAAGCTACCGCCGAGATCGGGCGAAAGAAGCTCCTCCACCAGTCCGGAATCGCTTGTGCCAAGCGTGCGGCGGCTGCCGGCGCGCACGACCACGCCGCGCTCGTTCTCGACGGGCACGTCGTGGCTGAAGAACAGGCTGACCGGCACGCCGAACAATTCCGCGAAGGCCCTGAGATCGCTAAGCGATGGTATCGACAGGCCGCGCTCGACCTGACTGACCCAGCCGACCGAGCGGCCGAGCTTCAGGCCGGTTTCGGCAAGCGTCAGCCCGCGCGCCCTGCGCAGCGCCCTGATATCGCCGGCCAGCAGCCGTTCGCGGCTTTCCTGCTCCGATCTGACGGCGGTTGAGGTCAAAGCTTTTTTCTCGGTAAAAATCTGTCTGGTGAAATTGGTGAAAAATTGAGGGCAAATTTCATCAGGGGTCAGGTTCGTGAAAAAATCAAGATAATTTTCATGAGGCCACAAGATTTGCTTGCGCCGTTTTGACGGTTCAGGCAAAGGCTTGGCCTCGAACGGCCAGTGAGGGCGTCCGGTCGAGGTTTGCGTTAGAGCGCCATGCGTCAAATTGGACCGCAATGGTGCTCTCTCATTTCTAGACGGCGCATGTATCCTTTCCGGAATCGATTCCGGTTTCCGTGGCACGCGCAAAGGGACGCCCATGCTGGAAAACAGGACTAAGATTACGGATGGCGCGGCGATCGTCGACGAGGCGATCACGTCGCGCCGTTCGGTGCGGGCGTTCCTGCCCGACATGGTCGACGACGAGACGATCCGCGCCATACTCGCCGTTGCCGCGCGGGCGCCTTCGGGCACCAACATGCAGCCCTGGCGGGTCTACGTGACCAGGGGCGAGGTCAAGCAGCGGATCACCGACGCCATCCTCAACTCCGGCATCCGTGCCGAAAAGGCCGAGTGGGACGAGTATCGCTACTATCCCGACCAGTTCTTCGAGCCCTATCTGACCCGGCGGCGAGCCAACGGGTTCGGCCTCTACAGCGTGCTCGGCATCGGCCGGCGTGAGGTCGACAGGATGCGCGCGCAGCACGACCGCAACTTCGTCTTCTTCGACGCACCGGTCGGCATGATCTTCACCGTTGACCGGCGGCTGAACAAGGGCTCGTGGATCGATTACGGCATGTTCCTGCAGAACATCATGGTGGCGGCGCGGGGCAGGGGTCTGCACACCTGCCCGCAGGCGGCCTTTGCACCCTATCACAAGCAGATCAGGCCGGTGCTCAACATTCCCGACGAGGAGATCGTCGTCTGTGGCATGGCGCTTGGCCGTGAGGACACATCCAAGCCCGAAAACGCGTTCCGCACCGACCGCGCGCCGCTGGAAGAGTGGGTGACGTTCGCCAGTTGAGGTGACGCCAAGCGTGGTGACGACGCGCCGCGTCGGTCTACTGCACTTCGTAGCCGACTTCCTCGCTGGCGTGACAGAGCGCCTTCCAGAACGAGCGCGCAAACGAGCGGAACACATAGATGTCGAACTGGTCGGCGCCGGTGCGCTGGATCTGGGCGAAGACGTCATGATGCATGGTCGAGCGGCCGGCACCGACCGGGAAGGCCGGCAGCGCGAAGTCGATGGCGAAGAACTTTGCCAGCACCCATTCGGCCCTCGGTCCGGCGATGCGGATCGCGGTGCGGCCATGCGACAGGTCAGTCACCGTGCCGATATCAGGGGTGACGACATTGGCAAAGGCCGATGCCAGGCCCTCGGCCTCGTCGACCACGGTGAATTTTCCCGGCGCAAAACCGAACACCGACCTCACGCCGTCGGTGCTGCCGGCGCCGGCGCCATCGGGCAGCGCAAGGCCGGTAACGGTGCGAATGCCTGCTATCAACGCCTTCTCCTGGCCCGGCCAGGCAGCGAGCTGCAGGATCGATCCCGGCCTGGTTTCGGAGAGGATGACCTCGATGCCGTGTTCGAAATCGCCATGCGAGCCGGTGCGCAGCTCCAGCTCAAGCGGGGATTGGCGCTCAACCATGCATGCGGCTCCCGTCCGGATCAAAGAAGTGGTTGGAGACGATCTCGACCGGGCCGAACCGGTTGCGCAGAGGATCGGAGATATGGGCGCGCGTGCCGCGCCGTGCCTTGCCGTCCTTGACCAGAGCGAGCGCGATGTACTTGCCGAGCGCCGGCGAATAACAGCAAGCGGTGATGTGGCCGATGGAATCGTGCGGATTGGCTTCGTCAAGCGCTTCGACGATGTGCGCGCCGCCGTTGAGCGGCTGGTTGTCCAGCGAAATCAGGCCGACGAGTTCCAGGCGGCCAGGCGCGATCAGGCCCTCGCGATCCATCATCGCCGAGCCGATGAAGGGCTTCTTCCTGGACAGCATCCAGTCGAGATGCAGGTCGCGTGCGGTGGTGCGGCCGTCGATCTCGGCGCCGGTGACGTGGCCTTTCTCGATGCGCAACGTGCCAAGCGCCTCAAGCCCGTAGGTCACCAGTCCGAACGGCTTGCCGGCTTCGATCAAGGCTTCCCAGACAAGTGCGCCGTAGCCGGCGCCGGAGTAGACTTCGAAGGCCATTTCGCCGGAGAAGGAAAGCCGGCAGATCATCACCGGCACGCCTGATATCTTGCCGTGCACGATGCCCATGAAAGGCAGGGTTGCGTTGTCGACGACGGTGCCGGTGACGCAAGCAGCAAGGATCTCTCTCGCCCTAGGCCCGCCGATCGCCGCACCCGCCCATTCGTCGGTCACCGAGGTGACATGGACCTTCAATTCCGGCCAGATGACGTCGAGGAAATACTCCAGATGCTGCATCACCTTGCCGGCATTGGCGGTGGTGGTGGTCATCAGGAAGTCCTGTTCGCCGAGCCGCCACGTCGTGCCGTCGTCGAAGGCGAGGCCGTCCTCGCGCAGCATCAGCCCGTAGCGGGCCTTGCCGACGGCCAATGTCGAGAACATGTTGGTGTAAACCCGGTCGAGGAATTCCGCCGCGTCCGGGCCCTGCACGGCGATCTTGCCCAGCGTCGAGACATCGACGATGCCGGCGCTCTCCCGCGTCGCCCTGGCTTCGCGCACATAGGCCTGCTCGATCGTCTCGCCGGGATGGCCATAAATCATCGGGCGATACCAGAGGCCGGCTGAATACATGGTCGCGCCGTTGGCGACGTGCCAGTCATGCATCGGCGTCAGTCGTTCGGGCCTCAAGTCGCCGAAACGCTCCGCGGCCAGTGAGCCGATCGACACGGCCGAAAAAGGTGGGCGAAAGCGTGTCGTGCCGACTTCGGGAATCGGCTTGCCCAGCGCCTCGGCCATGATGGCGAGGCCGGGTATGTTGGAGCTCTTGCCCTGGTCGGTCGCCATGCCGAGCGTGGTGTAGCGCTTCAAATGCTCGACCGAGACAAAGCCTTCGCGATGCGCCAGCCGTACATCCTCCGCCGTCACGTCGTGCTGGAAATCGACGAAGCTTTTTCCATCGGCCCTGATCTCGAACACCGGCGCCGGGTCGGGACCGCCGGGTGCGGCTTCGACGACCGGCAGGGCCGTTGGCGCACCTGTTCCACCTGCCGCCGAAAGCCCGGCGGCGCGGCCTTCGGCGATTGCCTCGGCGGTGGAAAAGCTGCCGGTGAAAGCGCCGGCGCCAATCCATTGCTGGGTTGGCTTCGGTGGCAGGAAGGCTTGTCTGGCGGCATTCCATTCCGCCTTGGCGCCGGCCTGGCTGGCCAGATGGATGGTCGGCGACCAGCCTCCCGACATCAGCAGGCAGTCGGCTTGAATGCTGCGCGCCTCGCCGGCAAGCGCGCCGTTGACCATGTCGAAGCGCTGCACCTTGACGCCGGACAGCGCCTTGCCGCCTTCGGTGGCGACCACGGCGTGACCGAAAAGGATCTTGGCTTCCGCTTCATCGGCGAGTTCGCGCATCCTGCTCGAAAGCTCCGACCGCACGTCGACGATGGCGACAATCGCCGCACCGGCCTTCTTCAGCGTCAGGGCGGAGCGATAGGCGCTGTCATTGTTGGTGAACAGTGCGATCCTGTTGCCCGCCAACACGCCGTACTCGTTGGCGTAGCGTTCGGCGGCATGCGCCAGCATCACTCCCGGCCGATCGTTGCCCGGAAACACCAGCGGCCGCTCGAAGGAGCCGGTGGCCAGCACCACCGACTTGGCGCGAATGATCCAGTAGCGATGGCGTGGTTCGCCCTTGCCGGGCCTCTCCTTGTGGTCGGCAACCCGTTCAAGCGCGGCGAGCGTGTTGCCGTCGTAATAGCCCCAGACCGTGGTGCGTGGCAGCAGGCGGACATTGTCATAGCCTTCGAGCTGGCCGGCGGCTCGCGCTGCCCAGTCGGCCCCGGGCATCCCGTCGATCGTCTCGCCCGACCAGTTGGCCGAGCCGCCGAAATGCGGTTCGAGCTCGCTGAGGATGACACGCGCGCCCTGATCGGCGGCTGCCCTGGCGGCCATCAGTCCGGCCGGACCGGAACCGACCACCAGCACATCGCAGAAGGCGTTCATGCGCTCGTAACGCGCCGCGTCGGCAGCCGTCCCGGCGCGGCCGAGACCGGCGGCGCGGCGGATGAAATGCTCGCAGAACATCCAGAAACGCGTGCTCTTCAGCGGGCCGATCGCCGGCCCCATGAAGGTCTTGTAATAGAAGCCGGCGGACAGAAGCTTGCCGCCGAGCTGGTTGGCGGCGCTGACATCCCAGGCCAGCGATGGAAAGCGGTTCTGGCTGACGGCGGTCAGCCCATCATAGATCTCGGCCATGGTCGCGGCGATGTTGGGCTCGCGAACCTCGCCCCGCAACACCGTCACCAGGGCATTCGGTTCCTCGACGCCTGCCGTCAGCACCCCGCGAGGACGGTGATATTTGAACGAGCGTCCGAACAGGGTGACGCCATTGGCCAGCAGCGCTGAGGCAAGGGTGTCGCCGGCATGGCCGGTGTAAGGCGCGCCGTCGAAGGTGAACCGGATGGTTCGCAGCCGGTCGATCCGGCCACCGGCATCGGTGCGGCGCGGGCTCATGACTTGCCCTCCGCCTTGTGCCGGGCAGCCACTTTGTGGTCGCCGCGCGTGAACACGACGCTGGAGATCTCGTGTGTCAGCGTGTTGCGCACGGCCCTGAGATGGGCGCGGCAGCCGCCGGAATGCTGCCAGATCTCGTTGTGGTCACCCGCCGGGTTCAATCGGTCGTAGACATAGGCGTTCCAGGCATCGAGGTCCTGCGAGGCAGGCTGAGGGCGCTCGCGGTTGCCGTCACCCTGATAGGTGAACTCGATGACGTCGCGCGGGCCGCAATAGGGGCAGGTAATCAGCATGCGATTGTATCTTCTCGTTTGACCATGATCTTGGCCGAAAACCGGTTTCCACTCTTTGTTACGCCGACCTGCGGTTCGGGATCATGGTCTAATGCAGCCGCGGCGTCGCGCCCTGGCCCTTGTCGTCGATCACCAGTCCGCCATGGAAGCGATCCAGCGTGAAGGGCGTGTTGATGTCGTGCGGTTCATCCTTGGCGATGGTCCAGGCAAAACACCAGCCGGAGGCCGGCGTCGCCTTGAAGCCGCCGTAGCACCAGCCGCAGTTGAGATACATGCCCGGCAGCGGGCCTGTGGTGATGATCGGCGAACCGTCCATCGACATGTCGCAGACGCCGCCCCAGGAGCGCAGCATGCGAACTCGGGCGAGACCCGGAAACAGCGCCAGCATCTCGCTCATCACCTCATCGACAACAGGCAAACTGCCGCGCTGGGCGTAGCTGTTGTAGCCGTCGAGATCGCCGCCATAGACAAGGCCGCCCTTGTCCGACTGCGACATGTAGAAATGGCCCATGCCGAAAGTCAGGACTGTGTTGATGAACGGCTTCAGCGATTCCGTCACAAAAGCCTGCAGCACGTGGCTCTCGATCGGCATCGTATCGATGCCGGCGAGCCGCATGACTTGCCCGGTGCTGCCGGCCACCGCGACCGCCACCTTCCTGGCGCGGATATCTCCGCGCGACGTCGAGACGCCTGATATGCGGTCGCCGTCGCGCAGGAAGCCGGTGACCTCGCAATTCTCGATGATATCGACACCGCGGCGGTCGGCGCCGCGCGCATAGCCCCAGGCGACGGCATCGTGGCGGGCGGTGCCGGCGCGCCGCTGCATTAGGCCGCCGACGATTGGGAAGCGCGCCGTGGCGGAGACGTCCAGCGCCGGCACCAGGCGCGCGATCTCGGCCGTGGTCATCAGTTCGGCGTCGACGCCGAGATGGCGCATGGCGTTGCCGCGGCGGGCAAAATCGTCGAGCTGGGCGGGCGTGTGCGCGAGGTTGAGGCAGCCGCGCTGCGAGAACATGACGTTGTAGTTGAGATCGTGCGACAGGTTCTCCCACAGCTTCATCGAATGTTCGTAGAAGCGCGTGTTGGCCGGCAGCAGGTAGTTGGAGCGGACGGCTGTCGTGTTGCGGCCGACATTGCCGGAGCCGAGCCAGCCCTTTTCCAGCACCGCCACGTTGGTGATGCCGTGCTCCTTGGCGAGATAATAGGCGGTCGACAGGCCATGGCCGCCGCCGCCGATGACGATCACGTCGTAGGACGCCTTCGGATCCGGCTTGCGCCAGGCCGGCTTCCAGTCCTTGTTGCCGGTCAGCGCATTTTTGAGAAGCGAGAAGGCCGAATATTCCGCCATTCTTTTTGTTGTCCGTTCTGGCTTTTCGTCAGCCGTTTTGGGCGATGCGGCACATTATAGAGCAGGCCGCTGCCGCAAAGCCAATATTGCGCCATCGCTTTTCGACTGGCCGACTCCGAAG
>NZ_JBVVQA010000035.1:61579-68414 GCF_055811455.1 Mesorhizobium sp. WSM4845 | reverse complement strand
TTGACCCGGTCGCCGAGCTCGGCCGCCAGCGTTTCCAGCTTCTCGACGCGGGTGCCGTGCAGGCCGACGACAGCGCCTTGCGCATGCAGCACCCTGGCGATAGCCTCGCCGATGCCTCCCGATGCGCCTGTGACGAGCGCCTTGCGGCCGGTCAGATCGAACATTTATCGATTCCCTTTCTAAGACCGGCTTCGCACGGAAGCGGTCACTGGCGCCCTGCGCCTTCCAGACATTATCGGGTACATCTTTGGACAGGTCCTCGAGCCGAACTCGAAGGGTCTCGCTTAACCTTCCGGGTAGCGGAACTGTCCAAGTCGCTTCAACAGTTGAGAATTTTGCAAAAAACGGACCCCGGATACCAGAGATAGAGTTCCTGGAGGCATCTCGTATGGCTTCTACACCTGCTTGAACGCTAGAACTGCATTCATACCGCCCATAGCAAACGCGTTGCTCATCGCCACACGCACCTTACGCTCGCGCGGCACGTTGGGCGTGACATCGAGATCGCAAACGGGATCTGGCTCGCGATAATTGGCGGTCGGCGGCACGACGCCCTCTTGGATCGCCATCACGCAGGCGATCATTTCAAGCGCGCTCGCTGCACCGAGGCAATGCGCGTGGGTGGACTTGGTGGAGGAGATTGACATCGAGTAAGCATGGTGGCCGAAGACGCGCTTGATCGCCGCCGTTTCGGTTTCGTCGTTGGCCTTGGTGCCGGTGCCGTGCGCGTTCAGGTAGTCCACGTCCTCGGGATTCAGCCCGGCATCGGCAAGACAGGCGCGTATCGCTGTTTCCGGGCCTTCGATAGATGGCGCGACTATGTGAAAAGCATCGCCGGAAAAACCGATGCCCGCGACCTCGGCAAGGATCGTAGCGCCGCGCGCGCTTGCGTGCTCATAGCTCTCCAGCACGGCCATCCCCGCGCCCTCGCCCAGCACCACGCCCTTCCTGTCGCCGGAGAAGGGGCGGCAAGTGTCCGGGGCGAGTACGCGCAGTGCTTCCCAGCCCTTCATCACGAGCCAGACGAGTGGCGCGTCACTGCCTCCGGCAACCATAACGTCGGCCCGGCCGAGCTTGATCTGATCCACTGCAGAAGCGATTGCGTGGTTGGCCGACGCGCATGCTGATGCCAGGCCAAAGACCGGACCACGCAGGCCGAGGTTCATGCTGACTTGGCTGGCAGCGGCGCTCGGTAGCACCTTAGGTGCAGTGAGGATGGGAGCACGTCTGCCGTTGTTGAAGTCCAGGACACGATAGCTCCCTTCCATGGCTCCCCAGCCCCAGCCGCAGACGCCCACTGCCGTGCCGAAGCGATGAGCGTTATCTTCATAGAAGGAAAGTCCGGCTTGCCGCATCGCTTCGCGCGCTGCAAGCACCGCGAGCAGGCTGAATCGGTCCATCGAGACGGACTGGCTGCGTTCGATGTCATGGGCGGGTAGCTCCTTGATCTCGGCACCTATATGGCCCTCAAGCCCATGAAGCTCGGGAGTCACGATCGGGCCGATGGCGGAGCGCCCTTCACGCATTCCTGTCCAGATGGAGGCGGCATCAGTGCCCAGGCCGCACAGCCCGCCCAGTCCGGTGATGACGACACGCCGATCCATTCAAGCCGCCCTGCTTAGCAAGCCGCGGACGGCTTCCACCATGTCGCCGACACTTTGGAGATTCGACCACGCCTCGGCCGAATTCATTTCGATCTTGATGCCGTAGGCCTGCTCCACATCCCAGAGGAGATCCGCCAGACCCAGCGAATCGACTCCCAGCGAGGTCAGTTCCGTGGCAGTCGTTATTTCGCCGATGATGGACACACTCTCTCCCTCGCCGCTCTCCGATTCGAGGCGGTTCTTGATCGTGGCAATGATTTCCGTTGTGAGTTGGTCAGCCATTCTGTTCCTTTCATAATAATGCCTTTTGACGTGGGTGCGGCGCCATGCCTCTGCCAGTCACCTCGCGAAAATCGTCCCTGACCAGGCTTGTGCCACTCACCAACAGCAATCGGAGCACGTCTGAGCTCATGGAAAAACTTCTCCTTTCGGGCTCTTTTTTCGCTGTCGTCACACGATATGGGAAGCGGGCGATCAGGGCGTGTGAGGTGCTGTCAATGCGAGATTCCGGAAGATTGATAAAATCGTTTGTTTCGATGAGATGCATCCACCCTGTGGATAGAGAGCCGCGACCGAACTGTGCTGGTAGACACCAAGTCTCATACCGGAAAGGGAGCTCGGCTCCAGTATGTCATTGGCGCCCTCTCGATAAGAGACTATCGCTTCTCCATGGCGCAAGGCCACGTCGTTCCCAGAGGAGCCGGTGGAAAGCAATATGCATCTGATCTTTCGGCTACAAAGCGCGTCATCGCGGCCTCATCCGCCTTGCCGATTTCACCATTCGGACCATAGAATTTGATGCCGTTGCGATCGGCTGGAATGTGCGACCGGTGACCATAAGAGCCGCCGTGCCGTGTCTGCGTGCATATAGTGCCAGGGCAGGCGTAGGTATGGCGCCGCGATCGATCGGCTGGAAACATTTGCGGCCAACGCCGCCATGCAATTGTTGACTATCGCCTGACTGCTGTCAGGTAGGTCGCGGCCTATGAAGACCGAACTATTCGGCTGAACCCGGCTCGAAATTAAACGCCAAGCGAAAGCTTCGGTATAAAGTCCGCTGGCCTTGCCGACCAATTCCGAATCCAAACCTCGAACGCCGCTTGACCCGAATTTCATGACTTCGCTTTGCTGGTGGACAGGCAGGGTGGGTAATGTTGCAGTGGGCTAGTGCTTCTATTGAAAGCGCCATAGTTCTCAGCCACCTGCTGTTCAGATATGTGGTCTCTACAACACGGTAACGGCCGATCAAATTTGCAGAATGATCCAAACAGGAGCTCAGAACGGAAGTTTCTCGCCCACCCAAGGCTGCCAGATTGTAGCGGCCCATATAGCTCGCTCTATCACGAGAGTCGTAAGGCCGCTTCTGAGTTCCGCCGAACAGCAGGGCCTCCACTTGAAGCGCCGGCGTATGTCGCGCAACGCCGCGATTATGGAGACCACGTCGACGCTGGCCGACAATGACGACCGCCTGATCGGTTAGTCACTCGCTGGGTACAGCAGCGATCGGGTAGTTCTGGCGTTTTGACTCACTAGTCTAGATATACTGCATCCGGTCGGAACACATAACCGATCGGCTTTCTGCGCTAAGCTCCAAGCGTGGTCATTAGCGATATCAGCTTGATGGAGATGGCCACGCGCTGCTGAACGGCTGAGGTGAGGCAATCGCGACCTCCAGCATCACCTTGGGCTGTATCTGCTGCTGGGAAACGGCAAAGCTGATCTCCACGGGCGGAATAGAGCGCGAACGGTGGTTGCCAATGCGACTTGCCTCGAGAACCGACCGACAACAATGCCGTTTGAATTACCCGAGCTCGTGGATCATCACGTCGGGAAGGACCGCCTTGGCGATGTCGCATAAGTGCTGATGATGAGTGATGTAGATGACTTGGCCCACACCGGCCATTTCGCCGAACAGGCGGAGAACTCCTCCGACCTGAGATGGTCGAAGGTTTCCATGATGTCGTCGGCGATGAACGGAACAGCGGGCCTGAGCTTGGCAACTCATAGTATCCGGCCAGGCGTAGAGCGAGGTAGAGCTGGAAACGCGCGCCTTTCGAAAGAGCGTCTGCGACCTTCGATTGGCCATCCTGCTGCGTTGCGATGAGGACCCTTCGGCCTGTCCGTTGCTCCAGGGCAGCTCGATGGCGTTCTTGACGGCATCGATGTCTCTGCGCAAAACACGGGCGATCGGAATGATGTCGGAGTCGATTGCATCGTCGATCCAGGGGTCCAGTGTTTCCGGCCTCTTGCTGCGAAGGATGCCGTTGAAGCGCATCGCCAGGCGTCGCATCTCGGCGAATGCGTCAGATCCCTGCTTCAGGGCATCGACTTTCCTTGCCTGTCGAGGCGTCAGCAGGCCTCTTGGCTTTATGCACAGCGCCGCGGCAACAACTGGCGAAATCGCGTGGCCGGTATCCGGATCTCGAACGGGTCCCAAGCTGAGCGCCATGGAAGGAACGTCATCGACGCGCTCTCTTTCGGCCCGCCGCCAGGCTCCCAGCAGGCGCTCCAGATTGGAGAAGCTGCCGGTGTAGCCGCGCTGCTTGACATCATGAAAAAGATGCCGTCCGCAGCGGCTTCCAGCAGAGAAGCCCGTCGGCGCCGCATCGCCATCGAGCGCGAGAGGCGCCGTGCGGGAACGCGTTCCGCTTGGCAGCCTTGCGGGCCGTCGCCTCGTGATTTCAGGTCGGCGCGGCGGGCGTCCGATTCCTCATGCGCTTTTCATTGCGAGCCACGCGAAAGTGCTCGCGGTTCACTCCGCCTAAAAAATTCGCTCTAACGAGCAGCCCTGATCAGCCTCTCAGCAAGTCTTGTCTTTCGAGCGATGATTTCTGATCCTTCATAGGAAAGATGGCCGCTGTCCCGGTAGAGGAATTTGCCATCGATCTCGGTTCTGCATTTTGTGTCGTCGCAGAGAAAGTCGTGGTAAGAGACAACCTCTACGTCAGCTTTCACAGCCACCTGGTTCAAGAGCTCAAGAGTGCGGGATCGCATCCGGCGGTAATCGGTGACATAAATTTCGCAATCACTGTGCCGCCCGAGCATAAGATTTCCCCTCACCTTTCGCTCAAGGCAATCGCCGATATCGAAGCCTGCGACTGGCGGGGGAGCAACTACGACCACTCGCCTGCCCAAAGCGCGAACGGCGTCGACGAGGGACTTGATACCCTCAACGGCTCCATCTACCGAAGTTTCAACTTCCGTGAATGTCCCGTCACGCCTCTTAAGCAGCATGAAGTCTTTTGAATCAGGGGCGTCAAATGGGCTCGAAATGACAACGGTCCTTATCCCCGGCCGATTTTTCAGGATACCCAAAACGCTGTCATTGAAGCGAACACAGTCCTCGGCGAAGGAGGGAGACGCTGCGCGCTTGGAGAAGGCAGCAACGCCGATGGCGGGGAAGCACCCGCTCATTGTGAGCTGAGCCAGGCCGGCCTCTCCGATCGTTTTGGCCAAGCCGGGAACCAGCGCCATGGCAAATGAATCGCCCCAAACCAGCAATTCGGGCCTGCCCGTCGTCTGACAGGCCTCGGGAATGCCCTGGGGAGGCGATCCAGATGTGAGATCACATGCCCTTCCCAGGCCGTAATTGATCCGTCGGCTCTCGGAAAAGCCAACCCTACTTTCGGCTGCGCCAATGTCGACTGACCGTGCGAAGCCAAGAAGAACCGTTGCGGCAACGAGTGCTGAGGCCATCCATCCACGAGATGCGACGAATCCCTGCCGGAACGGCTTTTCCACGAGCCGGTGAAGAACTAAGCTGGCTACAACTGAGAAGGCAACTGCCGCATAGATCGCAAGCGCGGGAGGCTCTGCCAGCCAAGCAGCCCGCACATATACAAGCACCGGCCAATGGACCAGATAGAGCGAGTACGAGATATCCCCGATCCTTGCCATGCTTCGAACCGCCACATTATCCCTGCTGGGCGACAGCAGGAGGATCAGGGTTGCCAAACAAACCAAAGCGGCATCCACGATCGGGTTCTGCGAACTAAGTCCAATGGGAATAAGGAGGACAAGCACGAACGCCGGGACGCGCAGCGCCGCAAACTTGGCCGCCACGCGAGCGCTTGCGGGAAGCAATGCCCCGAGCGAACCAATCGCTATTTCCCAAAAGCGGGTCGGCAAAAGATAAAATGCAGCGTATGGGTGACGAATGGCCACGTAGAGACACAGTGCCAGGCTGGCAATCAGGAGCAAACTAACCGCTGTGAGCCGCCATCTCTTGGGAGCCAAGGCCAAGAAAGCAGGAAGCAGCAGATAACACTGTTCTTCGACAGCGAGCGACCAGAAATGCAGGAGAGGCTTCGTTTCGGCGGATTCGCCGAAATAGTCCGCCTGAGACCAGAGAACGATGTTGCCGGTGAATGTGAGCGCCCCGAGGACCTGACTTCGGAAGTCCCGCAGGCCCACATCCGACAGGAAAAAGGGTGCAGCGATCGTCGTGAGCGCAATGACCACATAGGCCGCGGGCAACAGGCGCTTCGCACGACGATAATAGAATTCCCAATAGCTGAACCGTGACTGCTCAAGCTGGGTCGTGATGAGGCCGGTGATCAGAAAGCCCGAAATTACGAAGAAAATATCAACGCCGAGATAACCAAACGGCGCGATTTGGGTATGATAAAGGACAACCAGCAGGACAGATAGACCCCGCAAGGCCTGGACATCGGCTCGAAAGTCTCGCGTCATAGAAGACCTGATGAAATTCCCGGTTTAATTGGATGAACTGAGGCCTCGCACCATCGATGTGAAAATGGTGCCCTTCTAGAATCATCCGCTGGATCGAATTCGGCCGATCTGCCCCACTCGCCCATAACATAAGTAAGAAAGTTTCCGGCAGCAGGTGTCGGCGTACTTGCTTTCAGTCAATTGTTGTTCTTCTAATGGAGCATGCCCGCTAATTCGTAAAATTGATTAGTTGAATGCCATACATCCAGGCTATGGATCTTTTGCACACGCTCTGATGGCATTCGGCGAGATTGCCGACTGCTTGCCGTCACCGTAAGTTTTTGCCCTCCCACAAAACGTCGAGCCAAAGGCGCCCGCCACGCGCGTTCGCCATAAGACTTCATCACGCTGCATCTGGCTTCCAGTTCGAATGCACGGCTTTGAAGTAGGCGCGGTGGTTGCGGGGCCCCCCCCCGGCGGACGCGGGGCGGGGTTTTTTTACCCCCCCGTGGGGGGGGGCCTTCGGGCCCCCCGGCCCCCCCCCCGCATTTTTTGGGGGC
>NZ_JBVVQA010000035.1:51645-61569 GCF_055811455.1 Mesorhizobium sp. WSM4845 | reverse complement strand
CCCCCCCAAAAACCGTCGCCCCACCGCCGCCCCCCCCGCGGGCGCGCAAAAACACTACACCCCGCTCCAGCTGGCTCCCTGTTCCAAGCCCGGGTTTGGGGGGGGGGGGGGGGGCCCCCCCCCGCGACACTGGCGTCGCGTCGCGTTCTGTTGATCCGCACGAGTGCGGTCTCGACTTCGGCGACCGCGTCCAGCACAGCTGATTTGTAGGCGGCCACCGCCACCTTATATGCGGCTGCCGCGCTGCCCACTGCCGCCCGGCGCGAGCCACCGTCAAAAAGCGGGATCGAGACGGCCGGGCCGAAGGACCAGGGCAGAGAGGTTCCCATCAGCGATGAACTGTCGATCTTGACCGAGCCGCCGAGGCTGAGGCTCGGATAGAGATCGGCTTTTGCCCGCCGATCTCGGCGAGCGATGCAGCGACGTCGAACTCAAGGGCGTCGATGTCGGGGCGCTGCCGTAAGGCGTCGGCAGGCACAGCGGATAGCTTGAGGGTCCTCGGCGTGGGTAACCCGTGCTTGCCCATCGCCAGAATATCGCGGACGTGAGGCTCATCACCGCCGATAAGGCGGGCGAGCGACTTGACGAGAATCTCGCACTCGGCACGCTGGGCGGCCCGTGCCGAGGCCGAGGTAGCAGCACTCGCCCGGCCCAACGCAAGGCCGGCGCTCGACTTAAAGCCGGAGGTTGAGGCCATCTCCATTGCCCGGATCGTCTCGCGCTGCGAGGCTCTCTCGGCCGCGAGATCGAGCTCTGGCCGGCCCTTAGTTGATCCCGACTACCGCCCCAACAGCGTCGACCATCTCTTCGAGCGGTCCTGGGGTCTCGCGATTCCGCTACCGAGGCGCAGCAGCTCGGAGGACCGGTTTACCGGCTGGGCTGCCGCGCCGGCGGCGGCATCGTTCACATGAGGAGTTTCTTGGCGCGCCTGGCGCCCATCGGCAAGGAATAGCGCGAGGCAAGCCGTCGGTGGATGCGCGCCTGCCAAGACCGTACCAGACCAAAAACTCCGCCGTGCGGAGGCGCTCGATGCGCTGGATTCGGTGCTGCCATTCGACCGGCGCGATTATCGAGCGAAAATCCTCACCGCGACGATAGCGCCACACTGCGCCATCTCGCCAAAGAAGGCATCGGCGAGAATTCCCTGCGCGCCCTCGCCTCAGATCTCGGTTACCTCGAACCATGATCTCTGGCTGCGGCGGGCTCATCCCTGCCGGCCGATGCCGGAGGTACATCTTCATCGCCCATCACCTGTGGGATCGCAAAGCGTGAGATCGACGTTTCGCACGGTCGGAAGACGTGACCGCGGCGTTGAGGTCGGCCAAACTGTTTCGTGTCGATGGACCGCACGCGCCGAACACCGTACGCCGGCGTCTGTCCAACTGGTCGACGCTGACCAAATGGCGCGCTCCCGCCGGGACGCGCGCGACGCGGGCCAATCGTGTGCCCTAGTCCGACGAGAGGCGATGTACCGCCTTGCGCCGCTCATAGATCGCCTTGGGGATCAGCCGATATTTGAACTGAGCATCGCCAGGCGCCAGAAGACGCGCAACGCGCTCAAGTGCGCCAATGGGAAGTCCATCCTCGATCAGGGAGATCAGCCCGAAAGGCGACCGCGCCGCCACCTCTTTGACGGGCAGCCCCAACACGTCGGCGACATATCCGAGCGCTAGCATATCGCTCTCCATTCGATTGCATCCGAGTTGAATCCGGACTTCGATATTCCTGGCGTGGCATGAGATGATGGGCGAGAGATGATGACACTGAAGGAGCCGGGGGAGCTTACGGCGTCAATTTCTATCTCTGCGCCTATGTCTGATGACAGAAGTCTCCATGTTCTTGAGGCTGCTCCGAACCGACTGGACCGACGATGACGTCGGCACCCTCGACATGATCCGGCAGACCGGCAAGTCCAAGAGCTGCATATGGCGTTGGCAGAGCGCTTCGCCGCCGAAGGCGTTAAGGGCTGTTGCGACAAGACGCGGCCCTCGCGTATTGCGGCTCTCGGGCCCGAAGCCCTGCCGAGTGCGGTTCTGATACGCCGTGAGAGGAATCGGATGACGTGCCAGAATTGTGAAATATATTGCGGAAATATGTAATTTTAGAAATCTCAGTAACAAATAAAATTAACATTCTTTTCACTTGAATTTTGGGGTTTGTTATTCAATTAATTAGGGTGCCCGAACCCGGCAAGATCAAGAGGGTTAGTCGAAATCCAATTTTGCTGCTGCTTGTTGAGGGATGAGACGCTACGCATTTTGCGCGAAGCTGCAAATGATTTGTAGCTTACATAATGGTTCTTTATGGAGTTGTTTGCATGCGCGTAGAAAACGATCATTGCGATGTGATCGGTGTGTCGGTCGCTCCCACGCAACTTAATAGTCTGTCTGCTGCGATTCTGCAGCAGGGGGGATGGCGCGAGTGTCGCTGCCAGGCAATGTGGTGACCTGGGCGGCAGGCCGTCCCCAGACGCTCAGGCGAATGTTTTCCGACCAGCGTTTCAACAGGGACTGGCGACAGTGGCGGGCGCTGCAGGACGGCGAGATTCCCGAGGATCATCCGCTGATCGGGATGTGCAAAGTGGACAACATGGTCACGGCGCATGGCGCCGATCACCGGCGCTTGCGCGGCCTGCTGTCCAGGAGCTTCGCGCCCAATCGTATCGCCTTGCTGGCGCCACGGATCGAACAATGCGTCGATCGACTCCTGGCCGAGATGGCGCAGCGCGGCGGCAGTGCCGATCTGATGTGCGAGTTCGCCGTTCCGCTGCCCACCAACGTGATCGCCGAACTGTTCGGTTTGCCGGACGAACAGCGCGAGGAGATCGTCGCGCTCACCTACAGCCGGGCCAACACCTCCGCCACAGCCGCAGAGGTGCGACAGACGCGGCAGCGCATCCCGGAGTTCTTCCGTCGCCTGATCGCGCTCAAGCGGGGCCAGCTCGGCGACGATCTGGCTTCGGCCCTGATCGTCGCGCGCGACAACGGCGAGCTCGTTTCCGACAGCGAGCTCATCGACATGCTGTTCATGGTGCTCTCTGCGGGCTTCGTGACCACCACCGGCGTCATCGACAATGGCGTGCTGGCATTGCTGACGCATCCGCAGCAACTGCACCTGGTGCGCAGCGGCCAAGTTCCGTGGTCACAGGCGATCGAGGAGATCCTGCGCTGGGGCAGCGCAGTGGCCAATCTGCCGTTCCGCTATGCCACCCAGGACGTGGAGATCGACGGATGCATGGTCCGCGGCGGCGACGCCGTCCTGATGGCGTTCCATGCGGCGAACCGGGACGAAAGGCCTTCGGTCCCGGCGCCGACAGGTTCGATGTCACCCGGCGGCACAACCCGCACCTCTCGTTCGGCGAGGGGCCGCATTCCTGCCTGGTCGCTGAGCTGGCGGGCCTGGAATTGCGCTGCGCCTTCCCCGCGCTGTTCGGGCGGCTGGAGGATCTGGCGCTTACCATCGCCGCGGAGGACGTCGTCTACATGCCGTCTTACGTCATTCGCTGCCCGCAGCGTCTGCCGGTCACCTTCCGCCCGTCCATCGCTTAGAGAGTGAAGTGCCACCATGTCCGAACAACCCCTGCCGAAGCTGCCGATGTGGCGCGTCGATCACATCGAGCCCTCGCCCGAGATGTTGGCGCTATGCGCCAATGGTCCGATCCACCGCGTGCGGTTCCCGTCCGGGCACGAAGGCTGGTGGGTGACAGGCTACGACGAGGCCAAGGCGGTGCTGTCCGACGCGGCATTCCGGCCCGCGGGAATGCCGCCGGCGGCATTCACCCCGGATTCGGTGATTCTCGGTTCGCCGGGGTGGCTGGTCTCGCACGAGGGGGGCGAGCATGCCCGGTTACGCACGATCGTGGCGCCGGCTTTCAGCAACCGCAGGGTGAAGCTGCTCGCGCAGCAGGTCGAGGCGATCGCCGCGCAGTTGTTCGAGACGCTGGCGGCCCAGCCCCAGCCCGCCGACCTGCGGCGCCACCTCTCCTTTCCGCTTCCAGCCATGGTCACCAGCGCGCTGATGGGCGTGCTCTACGAGGATCACGCCTTTTTCGCCGGGCTGTCCGACAAGGTGATGACACACCAGCATGAAAGCGGCCCGCGCACCGCGTCGCGCCTGGCCTGGGAAGAACTGCGCGCCTACATTCGCGGCAAGATGCGGGACAAGCGCCAGGATCCGGGCGACAACCTGCTGACGGATCTGCTCGCAGCGGTCGACCAAGGCAAGGCAACCGAGGAAGAGGCGATCGGCCTGGCGGCGGGCATACTGGTGGCGGGGCACGAGAGCACTGTCGCGCAGATCGAATTCGGCCTGCTGGCCATTTTCCGCCATCCGCAACAGCGCAAACGTCTGGTCGGCGATCCGTCCCTGGTGGACAAGGCGGTGGAGGAAATCCTGCGCATGTACCCGCCGGGCGCGGGCTGGGACGGCGTCATGCGCTATCCGAGGATCGACGTGACCATCGCGGGCGTGCATATTCCCGCGGAGAGCAAGGTGCTTGTAGGCCTGCCGGCGACGTCGTTCGATCCGCGCCATTTCGACGACCCGGAAATCTTCGACATCGGACGCGACGAAAACCCGCACCTGGCGTTCTCCTACGGGCCGCACAACTGCGTCGGGGCGGCGCTGGCCAGGCTGGAACTCAAGGTGGTGTTCGGTTCGATCTTCCGGCGCTTTCCCGCGCTACGCCTGGCCGTGGCGCCCGAAGAACTGAAGTTGCGCAAGGAGATCATCACGGGCGGGTTCGACGAGTTCCCGGTGCTCTGGTGATGCGCGGACGCCGCCGGGGATCGCGATCTTCTCCGCAATTTGCCGGCGCGCCTGGCGCGCGCCGGTCTGATCAGGCAGCCAACAGGTAACCAGGATGGACGTGCAAGAAACCACAGCAGCATGCCAGGACGCCTTTGCCGAACTGGCGTCGCCAGCGTGCATCCACGACCCGTATCCATTCATGCGGTGGTTGCGCGAGCACGATCCGGTGCATCGCGCGGCGTCGGGCCTCTTTCTGTTGAGCCGCCACGTCGACATTTACTGGGTGCTCAAGGCCACGGGCGATGCGTTTCGGGGACCGGCGCCGGGCGAACTGGCGCGCTATTTCCCGCGTGCGGCGACCAGCCTGTCGCTCAATCTGCTTGCGTCCACGCTAGCGATGAAGGACCCCCCGACGCATACGCGTTTGCGCCGGCTGATCTCGCGCGATTTCACCATGCGCCAGATCGACGACCTGCGGCCGAGTATCGCGCGCATCGTCGCAGCGCGCCTGGACGGCATGGCGCCCGCGCTGGAGCGCGGGGAGGCGGTGGACCTGCATCGGGAATTCGCGCTGGCCTTGCCCATGCTGGTCTTCGCCGAACTTTTCGGCATGCCCCAGGACGACATGTTCGGGCTCGCCGACGGCATCGGCGCCATTCTGGAAGGCCTGAGCCCGCACGCCAGCGATCCCCAGCTCGCCGCGGCGGACGCGGCCAGCGCCAGGGTGCAGGCCTACTTCGGCGACCTCATACGGCGCAAGCGCACCGATCCCCGCCACGACATCGTGTCGATGCTGGTCGGCGCACATGACGACGATGCCGACACGCTGTCGGATGCGGAGTTGATCAGCATGCTGTGGGGCATGCTGCTGGGCGGCTTCGCCACCACTGCTGCGACCATCGACCATGCGGTCCTGGCGATGCTGGCGCATCCCGAACAGCGGCACTGGCTGCAGGGAGACGCCGTGGGGGTGAAGGCATTCGTCGAAGAAGTCCTGCGCTGCGAGGCGCCCGCCATGTTCAGCTCCATTCCGCGTATCGCCGTGCGCGACATCGAACTGGGCGGCGTGGTGATCCCGAAGAACGCGGATGTGCGCGTGCTGATCGCGGCCGGCAATCGCGACCCGGACGCCTTCGCCGATCCCGACCGCTTCGATCCCGCGCGGTTCTACGGCACCAGTCCTGGCATGTCGACCGACGGGAAGATCATGCTGAGCTTCGGCCACGGCATCCACTTCTGCCTCGGTGCGCAACTGGCCCGGGTGCAGTTGGCCGAGAGCCTGCCGCGGATCCAGGCGCGCTTCCCCACTCTGGCATTGGCCGAGCAGCCGACCCGGGAGCCCTCCGCGTTCCTTAGGACATTCCGCGCGCTGCCGGTGCGGCTGCATGCGCAGGGCGGGGCTGAGATGCGCGTCGTGGTCGACCAGGATCTGTGCGGAACCACCGGGCAGTGCGTGCTGACGCTGCCGGGCACCTTTCGCCAGCGAGAACCGGACGGCGTGGCTGAAGTGTGCGTGGCGACGGTCCCGCAGGCGCTGCACGCCGCCGTGCGGCTCGCGGCCAACCAGTGCCCGGTCGCCGCCATTCGGGTCATCGAAAGCGACTCTGGCGATGACGAGCGCGCCAGCGCCGACCCTGCGCCTTCTCCGGCGGAGGCCTAGCGGCATGCCGCGAAAGACCAACGCAATCCAGGAGGACACGATGGGACGGTTTGAAGGCAAGGTGGCCGTGGTGACCGGCGCCGGCGCCGGCATCGGCAAGGCATGCGCCCTCGCCGTCGCGCGCGAGGGCGGCAGAGTGGTGGTGGCCGACATTGATGGCTCGGCGGCCATCGCCTGCACCGCGCAGATCGCGGCCGAAGCGGGCCACGCGCTGGCCCTGGCCATGGACATTGCCGATGCGCAGGCGGTAGCAGCGCTGTTCGAGACGGCGGAGCGGCACTTCGGTGGGGTCGACCTGCTGGTGAACAACGCGAGCGCCATGCATCTGACCCCGCGCGACCACGCGATCCTCGACCTGGACCTGGCGGTCTGGGATCAGACCATGGCGACCAATCTGCGGGGCACGCTGCTCTGCTGCCGGCAGGCGATCCCACGGATGATCGCCCGCGGCGGTGGCGCGATCGTCAACATGTCGTCGTGCCAGGGGCTCAGCGGTGACACCGCGCAGACGTCCTACGCCGCGTCGAAGGCGGCGATGAACATGCTGTCGGCCTCGCTCGCGACCCAGTACGGTCATGCGCAGATCCGCTGCAACGCGGTTGCGCCGGGTCTCATCATGACCGAGCGTCTCCTCGCCAAGCTGGACGAGTGCATGCAAAAGCATCTGCGCCGGCACCAGCTCCTGCCGCGCGTCGGCCGCCCCGAGGACGTGGCCGCGCTGGTGGCGTTCCTGCTCTCCGCCGATGCTGCGTTCATCACCGGCCAGGTCGTGTGCATCGACGGCGGCATGCTGGTGCATGTGCCGACATACGCCGACGGTGGCAACAGCCGCGCCGCGCGGCCTACCGGGGACATCGCCGAAGCGGCCGCGGCGCCGCGCTGCTGATGAACATGCTGCTCAACCCGCTGGACCGTCGGCACCGGCTGCGGTACGATATCCCGGTCGTGCCCGGCGCTTTCCCCCTCGTCGGGCATCTTCCCGCCATCGTCTGCGACCTGCCGCGCCTGCTGGGGCGCGCGGAACGGACGCTGGGCAGCCACTTCTGGCTGGATTTCGGCCCGGCCGGCCACCTGATGACCTGCGTGGATCCGGATGCGTTCGCACTGCTCCGGCACAAGGACGTGTCCTCGGCGCTGATGGAAGAGATCGCGCCCGAATTGCTTCGCGGAACGTTGGTCGCCCAGGACGGCGGCGCGCACCGGCAGGCGCGCGATGCGATCAAGGCGGCGTTCCTGCCCAAGGGGCTGACCCAGGCCGGCATTGGCGACCTGTTCGCGCCCATCATCCTGGCGCGGGTGCAGGCGTGGCGCGACCGCGGCGACGTAACCATCCTGCGCGAAACCGGCGATCTGACGCTCAAGCTCATCTTCAGCCTCATGGGAATCCCCGCGAACGACCTGCCGGGTTGGCATCGCAAGTACCGGCAACTGCTGCAGTTGATCGTCGCGCCTCCGATCGACCTGCCCGGACTGCCCTTGCGGCGCGGCCGCGCCGCCCGCGACTGGATCGACGCGCAGTTGCGCCAGTTCGTCCGCAACGCGCGCGCGCATGCCGCGCGAACCGGGTTGATCAACGACATGGTGAGCGCCTTCGATCGCAGCGATGATGCGCTCTCCGACGACGTCCTGGTCGCCAATATCCGCTTGCTGCTGCTTGGCGGTCACGACACCACCGCCTCGACGATGGCCTGGATGGTGATCGAGCTGGCGCGGCAGCCTGTGCTGTGGGACGCCCTGGTCGAGGAGGCGCAACGCGTGGGCGCGGTGCCGACCCGACACGCGGACCTGGCGCAGTGTCCGGTCGCCGAGGCGCTGTTCCGCGAGACGCTGCGGGTGCATCCGGCGACTACGCTCCTGCCGCGTCGCGCGCTGCAGGAATTGCAACTCGGCCAACGGCGCATTCCCGCGGGCACCCATCTGTGCATCCCGCTGCTGCATTTCTCGACCTCGGCGCTGCTCCACGAGGCGCCTGATCAGTTCCGCCTGACGCGGTGGCTGCAACGCACGGAGCCGATCCGGCCGGTGGACATGCTGCAGTTCGGTACCGGGCCACACGTCTGCATCGGCTACCACCTGGTATGGCTGGAACTGGTGCAGTTCTCCATCGCCTTGGCGCTGACCATGCACAAGGCCGGGGTGCGGCCGCGGTTGCTGAGCGACGTCGAAAAGGGCCGGCGCTACTACCCGACCGCACATCCGTCCATGACAATCCGCATCGGATTCTCATGAGCTGGCATCGCACGCCCCGTGTGGCGAGGCAGCGGCGCCGGCGACGCCCGGCATTGCTGCCTCGGCGCGCGCGCTCGGTGCGACACCGGCAACACCGCGGCGGCTCGGCGCTCGCCGTGGCCGTGTCAGGTACAAGGACATGAACAACATGCAGACCGGTTCCACGCTACACGACGACCGAACTGGCGTTTCCGCGCTCGGCGGATTGGGCGCGCAGGCGCGCGGCGCGTCCGGCAGGCTGCTGCCGGAGATCTGGATGCAGGACGGTGCAAAACGGGTCGAACAGGCGCTGGCGCGTCTTCTCTGCGCCGAAGACGACGGTGAGACCGAGCTGATGACGGCGATGCGCTATGCCACCTTGCATGGCGGGAAGCGCACCCGCGCCTTGCTCTGTCTGGCTGCCGGCGCACTGGCCGACACGCCGGCGCACATGCTCGACGACGTCGGCGCCGCCATCGAGATGATGCACGCCTGTACCCTGGTCCACGACGACCTGCCCGCGATGGACGACGACGTGCTTCGCCGCGGCCTTCCGACCGTGCACGTCAAGTTCGGCGAAGCCACTGCGATCCTGGTCGGCGATGCGTTGCAGGCGCACGCCTTCCTGACCCTGGCGAGCCTGGATGCGCCGGGCAACAACCGTATCGCGCTCGTGCGCGAACTGGCGCAGGCGGTGTCCGCCGAGGGTGCCGCAGGCGGGCAGGCCATGGATCTGTCGCTGGTCGGAAAGCACGTCGAGCTGGACAGGATCGTGGCGATGCACCGGATGAAGAGCGGAGCGCTAGTGCGCGCGTCCGTTCGCATGGGCGCGCTAGGCGCCATCTCGGAGGATGCCGCGCACGCTGCGCTGTACTGTGCGCTCGATCGCTACAGCGCCTGTTTCGGCCTGGCGCTGCAGGTGGTCGACGACATTCTCGACGCGACAGCGGATACCGCGACGCTGGGCAAGACCGCCGGCAAGGACGCGGCGGCGCAGAAGCCGACCTGCGCGTCGATCATGGGGCTGCAGGCAGCGCGCCAGTTCGCGCTGGATCTGTTGCGCGACGCCGGGGAGGCCATCGCCCCGCTGGGTCCGCGTGCGGAACGATTGGCGCAGATGTTGCAGCGGGCCAACGCGTATCTGTTCAAGCACGCGCCCTGCGCATGAGCGCGCGCGTCCGCATGGAGCCGCCCCTGTGCCGCTGCGATCGGCTGGCGGCAGCGGTGCATGCTGCACTGTGTCCGATTCCGCGGCGCCGATCGCAGCGGTTGCGCAGCGGGCCGCGGAATCGGACACAGTGCAGCAT
>NZ_JBVVQA010000035.1:0-51635 GCF_055811455.1 Mesorhizobium sp. WSM4845 | reverse complement strand
GGGGCGGGGGGGGGGGGCGGGGGTCTTGCGGCCTGGGGGCCCCTTCCGGGGGGCCGTCGGGCGGGGGTGCGCCGGGGGCCGGGGCCCCGGGCGGCGCAAGCCTAAGCGGCGGACCGGCGCCGGCATCGCGGCGCGTCGCCGCGCCGGAGCAGGGCGGCCGTCCGGCGCTGCCCCTGCGCCGGGCCGCGACGGGCCTGCCGCGACTGCTCGATCCTGGTTCTCGCCAACCGTCTGCAGAAGGAACATCCCGCTTGAACGCGCTGTCCGAACAGATCCTTTCCGAGTTGCGCCACCTGCTGAGCGAGATGAGCGACGGCGGCAGCGTCGGTCCGTCCGTCTACGACACCGCGCGAGCTCTGCAGTTCCACGGCAACGTCACCGGTCGCCAGGACGCATACGCGTGGCTCATCGCGCAGCAACAGACCGATGGCGGATGGGGAAGCGCGGACTTCCCGCTGTTTCGCCATGCGCCCACGTGGGCGGCGTTGCTGGCATTGCAGCGTGCCGATCCTCTTCCCGGCGCTGCCGACGCAGTCCAGGCTGCAACCCGGTTCCTCGAGCGCCGGCCCGATCCCTACGCGCATGCGGTGCCGGAAGACGCGCCGATCGGCGCGGAGCTGATCCTGCCGCAGTTGTGCGGCGAGGCCGCATCCTTGCTGGGCGGCGTGGCGTTTCCGCGCCACCCGGCGCTGTTGCCGTTGCGGCAAGCGTGCCTGCTCAAGCTGGGGGCAGTGGCGACGTTGCCGAGCGGCCATCCCTTGCTGCACTCCTGGGAAGCCTGGGGGACGTCGCCGACCACCGCATGCCCGGATGACGACGGCAGCATCGGCATCAGTCCGGCGGCCACCGCCGCGTGGCGTGCGCACGCCGTGACACAGGGGAACACGCCGCAGGTTGGGCGCGCCGACGCGTATCTGCAGGCGGCATCGCGGGCGACGCGCAGCGGCATCGAAGGTGTCGTGCCCAACGTCTGGCCGATCAATGTGTTCGAGCCATGCTGGTCGCTGTACACCCTGCATCTGGCCGGGCTGTTCGCGCATCCCGCGCTCGCCGAGGCGGTGCGCGTGATCGTCGCGCAGCTCGACGCCCGCCTGGGCGTGCGCGGTCTGGGCCCGGCCTTGCACTTCGCGGCCGATGCGGACGACACCGCCGTTGCGTTGTGCGTCCTGCGCCTTGCAGGCCGCGACCCGGCGGTCGATGCGTTGCGCCATTTCGAAATCGGCGAGCTGTTCGTCACCTTCCCCGGCGAGCGCAATGCCTCGGTATCGACCAACATCCATGCCCTGCATGCGTTGCGACTGTTGGGAAAGCCCGCCGCCGGCACCAGCGCCTACGTCGAGGCCAATCGCAACCCGCACGGTCTATGGGACAACGAAAAATGGCACGTTTCGTGGCTGTACCCCACCGCGCATGCGGTCGCTGCGCTGGCGCAAGGCAACCCCCAGTGGCGCGACGAGCGCGCGCTGGCGGCGCTGCTGCAGGCGCAGCGCGACGACGGCGGCTGGGGCGCCGGTCGCGCGTCCACATTCGAGGAAACGGCCTATGCGCTGTTCGCGTTGCACGTGATGGACGGGAGCGAAGAGCCGACAGGGCGCCGGCGCATCGCGCAGGCGGTGGCGCGTGCGCTGGAGTGGATGCTCGCCCGCCATGCGGCGCATGCACTGCCGCAGACGCCGCTGTGGATCGGCAAGGAACTGTATTGCCCCACCCGGGTCGTGCGCGTGGCCGAACTTGCCGGGTTGTTGCTGGCGCTTCGTTGGGGGCGGCGCGTCCGGGCCGAGGGACCAGGAGCGGCGCCATGATCCAGACCGAACGCGCGCTGCAGCAGGTGCTGGAGTGGGGGCGTTCCCTGACCGGGTTCGCCGACGAGCATGCCGTGGAAGCGGTCAGGGGCGGCCAGTACATCCTGCAGCGCATCCAACCGAGCCTGCGCGACACCAGCGCCCGCACCGGCCGCGATCCACAGGACGAAACGCTGATCGTGGCGTTCTATCGCGAACTGGCGCTGCTGTTCTGGCTCGACGATTGCAACGACCTTGGCCTGATCGCGCCGGAGCAGCTCGCCGCGGTGGAGCAGGCGTTGGGGCAGGGCGTACCGTGCGCGCTCCCCGGTTTCGAGGGCTGCGCTGTGCTGCGCGCTTCGCTGGCCGCGCTCGCCTACGATCGTCGCGACTATGCTCAGCTTCTCGACGATACCCAGTGCTACTGCGCGGCGCTGCACGCCGGACACGCGCAGGCGGCAGGGGCGGGACGCTGGTCCTACGCCGAGTACCTGCACAACGGCATCGATTCGATCGCCTACGCGAACGTGTTCTGTTGCCTGTCGTTGCTGTGGGGGCTGGACATGGCGACCTTGCGCGCGCGTCCGGCGTTTCGCCAGGTCCTGCGGCTCATCTCCGCGATAGGGCGCCTGCAGAACGATCTGCATGGACGCGACAAGGACAGGTCGGCCGGCGAGGCCGACAACGCGGCGATCCTGCTGCAGCGCTATCCGGCTATGCCAGTGGTGGAGTTCCTCAACGACGAGCTGGCCGGCCATACGCGCATGCTGCACCGGGTGATGACGCAAGAACGCTTTCCCGCGCCATGGGAACGGTTGATCGAGGCCATGGCGGCCATACGCGCGCAGTACTACCAGACATCGACCAGCCGCTACCGCAGCGACGGTGCGGGGGGAGGCCAGCGTGCGCCGGCCTGAACGCGCGGGAGACGGCGGCGTGCGCGCGCTGCCGTCGGTCCGATCCGACGCAACGCCGTCGCCCGATGGGACGATGGAGCGAGCATGAGCGACACCGCCCTGAGCCGGCGCAAGGACGACCATCTGGACATCGTGCTGGATCGGCGAACGGCGCCGGCCACGGTCGCCGGCTGGGAGTACATCCGTTTCGAACACTGCGCATTGCCCGAGTTGGACTTGACGCAAATCGACCTGCGCGCCTCGCTGCTGGGCAAGACCATGCGCGCGCCGCTGCTGATCAGCTCCATGACCGGCGGCATGCCACGCGCCGAGGCCGTCAACCAGCATCTGAGCGAAGCAGCGCAAGCCTTGGGGATCGCCATGTGCGTCGGTTCGCAGCGCGTGAGCCTGCAATCCCGCAACTTCCAGGGGCTGACGCGCGCGCTGCGCCGCCTGGCCCCAGACATTCCCTTGCTGGCCAATATCGGCGCCGCGCAACTGCGCGAGGCCGACGGCCTGGACCTGGCGCGCCGGGCGGTGGATGCGCTGGAGGCCGATGGACTCATCGTCCATCTCAATCCGCTGCAGGAAGTGGTACAGCCGGAGGGCGACCGCGACTGGCGCGGCGTCCTGGCGCAGATCGCTCGCGCCGCGCGCAACGTGGGCGTGCCGATCGTGGCCAAGGAAGTGGGGGCGGGCCTGTCCGCCTCGGTGGCCTGTGCGCTCGTCGAGGCGGGCGTGGCGGTGATCGATGTCGCCGGCGCCGGCGGCACCAGTTGGGCCGCGGTGGAGGGCGAGCGCGCCCGCGATGCCGCCGACCGTGCAGTGGCGATGGCGTTCGCCGATTGGGGGATTCCGACCCCGGCCAGCGTGCAGGCGGTACGTCGGGCGCTGCCAACGGTGAAGCTGATCGCGTCGGGCGGGATCCGCGACGGCGTCGACGTGGCCAAGGCCATCCACCTGGGCGCGGACATCGCCGGGCAGGCGGCCGGCGTGCTGCGCGCAGCGACGGTGTCCACCGAGGCGGTTGTCGCGCATTTCGAGATCGTCATCCGCCAGTTGGCCGTCGCCTGCTTCTGCACCGGCTCGGCTGATCTGGCGGCGCTGCGTCAGGCGCGATTGTTGCCCTCAGCGCATCTGCCCGCCGGTTGATGCCGGCGTCGCCCGCACGTGGCGGCGGGCGCCTAGCACGCTGCTGAAATACCTACGCCAAACATAGACTACTGATCCACCTTGGCGAAGCGGTTCGATGCGCGGGAGCGATGTGTTCATGGAGCAGCTGTTCACGATGAAGCGGTTGGAGGATTTCGTTCCAGCCGATCATCCACTGCGCCCGATCCCTCTGATTTGTCGAAATCCTATTCTCTCTTGAGCCGGTGTCGTAGATGCGACCCATACCTAACAGTGCATGTATATTTAACAGAAACGCTGTTAAATAGGAGCATGGTGTTAGAAAGAATTCCTGCCGCGCGGTTAGAAGCGCTCGCTCAGGCGGCGGAAGCGTATGTCCAGCACGCCTTCGGGCGGCGGCTCGAACTCACGCCGATAGCGCCTACAAACGTCCCACACTTCGTGCTTGACCGCTACATGTTGTGGGAAGGGTTGCTGGACGGTCGCACTCTGGTTGTCATGGCGATTTGCGAACCCCGGCAAGGCGCCACAACGGATTACCTCAAGCATCGTGATCTTGTCCGTCGCCAACTTGGCGTCGATCTCATTCTGCTGCTGCTTGACCATGTGCCGAACGCCGTCCGGCGCCAGATGGTGGAGCGGCGGATCGGTTTCATCGCGCCGGGTGCGCAGCTTTATGTCCCGGAAGCATTGCTCGACCTGCGCGAGCGAGCGCGGACGACCGCGATCGCCCCCGCCGACCAGATCAGCCCTACTACGCAATTGGTGCTCCTCGCGGTCCTGCAGGGTATCGCCCTTGAGGAGGAACACCTCACCGACCTTGCCGAGCGACTCCATGTGTCGATCATGAGCATAAGCCGAACACTTGATGAGCTTGAGGCATTCCAACTTGCAAAGGCTCGCCATGTCGGCCGACAACGCCGTCTGCACATGCTTCTGGGTGGTCACGAACTATGGGAGGCAATCCAAGAGCGGTTGCAATCCCCAGTGCGCAAGGTTCGCCTTGTTAGTGGCCGGGTCGAAAACCAAATCGCACCGCTCGCTGGCGAGAGCGCGCTTGCCCGCTACACCATGCTGGCGGCGCCAAGGGTCCAGACGCGCGCCATTCTGTCGATGCGTTGGAAGCGCCTCAAGGAGAGGCTCGCACTCAGCCCAGCCACGGCGTTCGATGACGACCGGTTAGAGATTCAGACCTGGACCTACGACCCGCAGATCCTCGCGCGGGATGCTGTCATAGATCGGCTCTCGCTGTATCTCAGTGTTCGGGGGAGCACGGACGAACGCGTCGCGCAAGCGGCGGAAGAACTATTGGAGAGGTTTGAATGGTGATCGGGGTGGACCGCTTCCGCGCTCATTTCGCGGGCGATGAACATCAATATGTGCTGATCGGTGGTGCCGCTTGCGAGCTTATCATGAACGAGGTCGGCCTGGACTTCCGCGCAACCAAGGATCTCGACATCGTGCTGATCGTCGAGGCGCTGGACGCTGCCTTCGCGGAGCGCTTCTGGGCCTTTGTCGAGCACGGTGGGTACGAGATCAGAGAGCGAAGCCAGGGGGAGAAAGTCCTCTACCGCTTCAGAAGCCGAAGACCGAAGATTTCCCTGCCATGCTCGAGCTGTTCTCGCGGTCGACCGAAGGGCTGACGCTTGCGAGGACTCGCATCTTACGCCGCTTCCTATCGACGAAGCGGCCGCGAGTCTGTCGGCGATCCTGCTCGACGAGGACTATTACGCCTTTCTCAAGTCGATGGTGCGCGATGCCGGCGGCATCCCGGTGCTCAACGAGGCAGCGATCATCCCGTTCAAGGCCCGCGCGTGGCTCGACCTTAGCTGGGAGCGCGATGCGGGCGGCAAGGTTGACGAAAAGAACATCAAAAAACATCGCAACGACGTGGCACGGCTGCTGCAAGTCTTAAGCCCCGAAGCCAGCTATCCGCTGCCCGAGACCGTTGCAAAAGACATGCGGGCGTTCGTCGAGCTGGCGACAGCGGAGGTCGATTATAACCCCGAGCAGTTTAAGGTGAATATGACGCGAGAGGATGTTGCAGACCGGATCCGTGCCGCCTACCAGCTCTGATGGCATCCCGCGGTCATCTCCGTCTATCTCTTCAGAGCTAGAAAATCCCGGATGTTAGCGAATGTATCTGGATCGTGGATTGCAGCCCTTAGATGCTCCCGTAGCGACTGATCATCCCGGAACAACGTCACCATGTCGCGAATGAGAAATTCAGCCAATTTTCCAGTCCTACCGCTGAATTGGCTATCTAGTAGGTGGCGCAGATCTTGCCATGAGAGATCGTCCATTCTGCCACCTGAGATTTGTCGCACTTTAGCAGAAGCGCCGTCGTTCGGCCCCAGCCGTCACCTCCTCACCCAAGCGTTAGTAGCTTTTTCCGAGCTCCGCGGTAGCAAGAGTCTCCGTGATCGGGCTTATGGGATCGAACTCCTCCTGCTCGTGCACGAGACCACTCGTGGTGAGGAGGTCCGCCAAGCCCGCGATCGCGCTTGCGAGCATGTCGCCGACAGGACCGGCCACACCCGGTGCGGGTCTCCCGAAGCGGCGGAGCAGTTCGACGTTCATCATATGGGCGCGCAGCGGAATGTCGACACCGGCAAGATGTCTCTCGAGGTGCCGGAATATTCGGACCCCTCCGGCGTCCATATCTCCCCAGTGAAACGTCGGCACCTGCGCTTGGGCCGCCAGCCTTGTGACCGTCGCGAGCGTCGGTCGCGAAGGGAAGCCACCGGAATAGATGATGAGGGCCCGTTCGGACCGTGCGACCTCACGAATGTGCCGGACGAATGACGCGAAGTTCTCGATCGTCAGGACGTAGTCGGGCTTCGTCAGGAGACTGATCCCGCCGGCGCAGTCGGTAGGTATTCCGACATAGGGCATCGCCGGAAAGGACCGCCCGTCCAGCGATACGTCACCGTGCAGCAGGATTGGTTGCGGCAACCGCCTGATACCGGCGCTGGCAAGCAGTTCCTCCGGATCGAGGCGAGTCTGCTCCTCCATGCCCACGAAGATCTTCGCCATTGCTGCGGCGACTTGCCGAATATTCTTCTCCAGCGCTTTACTGTCGCCGACCGTCAACCGCGAGAACGTTCGGAAGTCCTGCTCCCCCTGCGGATCGCCCGACATGCGACCGCGTGCTGCGATGGCGAGGCCGATCACGTTTGCAAGCGTTCGCCCGTCTCCATTCCGAATTCCGATGTGGGAAACGCCCCGCGTCCAGGCCGCGACGGCGTCATCGATCAAACTGGCGGCGCCGGCCGGCAGCCCCGGCTGCGACCGCAGTTCTGAGACGGCTCGGTATGCCAGTTCGCCAGCCGGCCGTCGTTCGACCTTGCGGTAGAGCACCCCGGCATCCTTCAGCCTTGCACCGGTCACCCGACGCTCCGTCTTCGGGCCGGTTTGGACCAGCTCGATCCCGCCTGCTCGCTCCAACGCTGCGAGTTCCTCATCGAAGGCGTCCCGCAGGTCCATGTTGGCGAAGCCGTCATTGTCAATCAAGGCGATCAGGTTTCGCGCGGCGGGGTTGCGTTCATGCCGCGTGAGCAGATCATCGATGAGTGAAATGACGGTCGAAAACCCGCGCCGTCTCATTCAGCCGCCTTAGCCTCGAGACCAAGGCGCTCCGCGAGTTCGTCATCCGTCGCGTGCTGCGGGTTGATGGCGCGCATCTCCTCGCGGACGCGGTCCTTGACCCGGATGGATTCGGCGAGGGAAACGTCGCCGCTGCGGAATACGTCGATGATGTAGTCCAGGTTCTCGTAGACGACCGCGCGTTTCTCGGTCGGCGCGGCGATGACGACCTGAAGGCCGATCGCCCGGTAGAATTCGAGCAGCGTCCGCTGGTTGGGACCATCCATCTTGCTGAATGCCTCGTCGAACACCGCAAGCCCTATTCCGAGATCGCTTGGAGCGGTTGCCTGGCGGACGCCGTGGTAGGCGCTGGCGAGGGCCGCTCCGATAACGACGTAGAACGGCACCTGACGTTCGGCACCGCTGGCCACGCCGCGTCGGCGGTCGAAGCTCGTCGTCCGCCCGGTGGCGACGTCGCGCATCCTGAGATCGTACGTGAAATAGCTGCGGTAGTCCTGAAAGATGGTAAAGTCGAAGGACTCGTCGGCGAGAAGCTGTTCTATCTGCCTGAGCGCCCGCGCGTGCCGCTCGTCGCGAGGCTCGGCCCGGCCGAACAGAGCATCCAGCACGCGCTCGTCTGTCTCGCTGTCCTTGGCGAGATGATAGAGGTCATCGAACTCCGGTTTGACGAGCTCTGCCAGACGATAGATCTCACCGTGAAGGGGGCGTGTACGGAGCGCCGCCGACAGCTTCTCCATCTCCGAATGAAGCTGCCCGAAGCGGCTGTTCAGTTCATGAATGAAGGTCGTCTTGAAGAGACGCGAAACCCGATCTGCCGCCTCGTCAGCTTGCTCGCGGTACCGGATGAGTTCGTTGTCTTCCAGCATCGCAATGCCGTCTGATACCCATGGTTTCACCGTGCTGATGATCGGCACGTCCGCATAGCCCTCGAGGGCATCGGGGAAGTCGATGGCATACCTCCCAAGGGCCGCCCTGATCTCGTGACCAAGCTCCCGATGCCCCTGCTTCGCGTCGTCCGCAGCCTTCTCCATGTCGGAAGCAATCCTGGCCGGATTTCTAGCCGGATGCCCTCTATACCGCTCGCGGAGTGATCGCATTTGTGCCGCGGAGCTCACGACACTGCGGAACTGTCGACGGCGATGCGCGAGGCACAGATAAGAGCCGACGGTCTGCTCGCCCGCGCCCAACCTCGCGTTGATCTCCTCAATCTTAGATCTGAGCGACGCGCGACTATCGATCAGTTCATCGCGATCTGTCTTGAGACTCTTCAATGAGGCCTGCGACCGCTTCTCCACGTCGAGTAGTTCAGGGTCGACCTGGGCCGATATCCGATCGAGTCGTCGCCGCGCGTCGGCACGCCTGTCTGCCAGATCCCCCAGCGCCAATGTGAGCGCTTCCAACTTGTCCTTTTCGTCGACCGGTCTGCTGCAATCCTCGAGCCGCCGCATCGCATCCTCGAAGAAGCGCTTCTTCTCAAGATGAATCCTCAAAAACTGCGAGCGCTGTTCGATCCGCTCCCGGAGCGTGGCCTCCATCAGTGGTGCCGCAGCCCGGCCAATCTTGAGGCCGTCCGGCCGGCGCATCTCGGTGATCAGGCCGTCGTAATATGCACCGTCGGCCATTACTGCGCGGCCGCTGCATAGAAGCTCATCCTGGTTCTCCGCAAGCCGGACATTGCCTATCCTGAAGACTACGAAGGCCATGGCCAGCTTATCGTCGCTGCGGATCATCGAAGCTAGCGTGCCGCCTTCGGGCACGGTGGATCTCGACTGGAGCTTGCGGGTGTTAGCTACGCGGCATCCCGGATAAGCGTCGCGACCATGCCGCAGGATCTCGGTCGCACGGTACGCGTGCTCTGGATCGACAATAATAGCCTCGCGGTCGCGGGTGAGCAGCGCCTCTAGCGCATTGCGCCACCGTTCGTCGACTATGTCAGCGACCTCACAGAGTGTGCGTGGCGTCATGCCTTCGCGGCGCAAGGCCTCCATAAGTCTCGAGGTTGCGGCATTGAGGGTGATCTGTCCGCGTCTGGCGGTGGCAAGCTGTTTGCTATCCTCGGCTGCCTCAGCCTCAAGCTGCTTGACCCAGACGATGGCCTCGTCTCGTTGGTCGGTCGCCTTTTCCATCCGGGCGCTCGCCGCATCGGCGACTGCACCCAGCAGCTCGTCCATCTTCGCCGGATCGCGTGGCCAACCTGGCGGCGCGATCCCACGGCTGGCCTCTTCAACGCGCTCGAGCGCGCGGAACAATTCGCCTGGGTTTATGACGCTCAGCTTGTCGCGCAAATCCAGGAGTTGGATCGCGCGCGCAGCGCTGATGTGTCGAGTCAGGAGGCGCTCCATGACGCCCGCATGGTCCCGCTCCAGCCCTCTAATCTCCTGCTCAACGATGGCACGCTGTCCCTGCGCGCCGGTCGCGGCGAGCTGTCGCTGGACGGATGATAGCGCCTCGGTCTGATGTGCTGTTTCCTCCTCTATCCGCGCGAACTCCTCCATCACCACATGAAGCTCGTGCGCCTTCGACCTCTTTTCACCGATATTCGTCAACAGCTTGGCGAATCCTTCGACCAGCAGGGCGGTCCTCTCAATCGCGCGGCAGGTAAGTTCCTCGGCGAGAAGCCGATCGAATTCCTCTATCTGGGCGCGGATTGCGCGAAGCACATCCAATCTTCGATTGAGGTCGGCAATGGTCTTCTGGATCTCGCGGTAGCGGCGGATAGAATCGCGTAGCTCGGCGATGTCGATCGGCTTGGGCTCGAGCAGGTAGCGGTGCACGAACTGCTCGACAGAGGAGATGTCCGTGAAGGAAAGCGCGGCCACGAAAGTGCGGACAAACCGCTCTGGATCCGACGCGCGGCGCCCTGTGAACAGCGCGCGCATGTACTCGCGAATGAACGTCTTGGCGTCGTCCGGCGTGAGAAGCTGACCGCCCATTTCACTGCAGGCCTGGTCGAGCCGACGGCGGACGACAGGCCACACGGTCGGCCGGGGTGCGTCTTCGCTGATATCCAGCAGCATCGAGGTGTTGACGCTAATACCCTCGGCGACAAAGCGTCCCAATATCTCTGTCTGTTGTCCGCGGGCGGCCTCAATGGACAGCCCGAGACTCACAGGCATCCGCCGCCTTTCCGTGTCCTCGAAGACAAGCGCGATGTGGCTCCTAGCCTGGTTCCTGAGGAACATGTCCTGGTGGAGTTGCCCGAGACAGTAGCCCCCGAGCGTGCGGTCCGAACGGCCGCTGCTCTCGCCAGCGGACCGGTTGAACCGGTACAGACGGGACGAACCGCCGGCCATGATCGCCTGTATCAGATCGATTATTGTGGACTTGCCGGATCGGTTCTGGCCGAGGATGGCGGCATCGCCGGCCAGATCGAGGTCGGCCCGTACCATCATGTGCCAGTTCACTAGGACGATGCGCCGCAGTTCCATCATGCCTCGCCTCCCACGACCTGATCGTCTGCGTCGGGCGTGGCGGCGACTGGACGCGACAAGATCTGCTCGAGCGACGCGACGAAGTCGTCGCCGGCGACGCTAGTGACGAGCGCGCGAATGTCGAGATCCATATTCTGCGCGTCCGCGTCGAACTCACCAAGGCGAACGATCGCCTTGCGTTCGAGCATCCGGAGCACGTCGCGGAACTCGTTTGGCGCAAGCGCCGCGCGCCGGCTGCCGGCGACTATCCCCTGATAGGCCGCATACGCCTCGTTGAGTGTCGTGCGGGTGGTTCCGTTGGTGTAGATTTCGCCGAGTTGGAGTGCCTCTTCCCAGAGCCGTCGCATGATGAGTAACGCAATCGTCTCATCAATGCGCAGCCGCGGCAGTGCCGTGCGCTCCGGATCGGGCAAGATCCCCGCCCAGCCTTCGGTCTCCCGGTGGACGAGACGGTAGCCGCCAACATCAAAGTAAGCCTCGACAAGCTTCGCGAGCTCCGGCCGGTGCAGCGTTTCCAGCAGCGTCGCGGCCCCACGGTCCTCCACGTGGACGAACTGGTTTCGCATCAGATGTGCGATGAGTTGCGTGACCTTTAGGAAACCGCGCGGGTTCGAGTTTTCGAGGGCGTTGAACTCAAGCAGCATGCTCGACCTCGAGAGTGATGCTATCGTCCAGGCGCTTCACGTGAAAGCCGCCGCAGTCCAGCCACTCGTTTGACACTGCGTCGTCGGACACCGCGAACTCGAACCGGCCCTTGAGCGTCTTCGCGAGCCGCGAGTCGGCGTCGGCACCGAGGCCGCCGGCGACCATCACTCGGATGGCTTCGAAGGCCAGGAAATCATCGACGGTCTCGATTCTCAGATAAGCCGCCGTGGTCTCGCAAAAGGGCCGTACCCGTCTTTCGAGGAAACGGCTAACCTTTGCCGGCGAGATGGTCAGGCGATCCAAGTATTCCCGCTCGAGCTGACGCCTCAATTCGCGAATCGGATCGGGCGGCGGAAGGGCAAGGTCGGCGTCGGCGATCTCCGGCCGCGAACCGCGCGGCTTCGCGAGGAGCTCGGGCGCAACCACGGTCATCCGGGGTTCAATCAATCCTAGTACCGCAAGATCGTCCACGCCCCGCGAAAGAGCATCGTCGAGCCGCTGGATCACATGCTCGCTGCGCTGGAGGAAGTTGGTCCGGCGCCCTGCGTACCTGACCACGTTACGCAGCCGCGTCTCGAGCCTGGACCGGTGCTGCTGGATCGCCTCGAAGGATTCCTCGATCCGTTCGAACACGCGGCGGATCCGGAACAGGTCTTCCTGCACGAGGTCGCGCGCCGCTTGCCCATCGGGAACGAGCCGGGATTCAAGATACGCGTCGGCTACGGCGGCCAGGTCAATCTCGGAATCCTCCAACTCGTCGAGCGAGGCGAGAATGGTCCGCCGATGCCGATAGGGATGCGCCGTAGTCGAGATGGACGTGTAGTCTCGCAGGAGCACCCGCTCGACGAAGTCCTCGAAGTAGTGTCGCAGCCGCTCGGCAAGCGTGTCCGAGGAGAGCACCTGCCGATCAACTTCCCGCAGGGCCGCGAGCACGCTTCTCATGTAGCGTCCGAAACGTGTCGAGTCCTGGGCGGCCTTGTTGAGGCCGAGAGCGTTCTCGGCCGGCTTCTCGCGCACCGCACGGATCGCGTTCCTCACCTCCACCACCAGGCCGCCGAGTTGCTCAGCCCCGCCCTCCTTCATTGAGCATAGGAATTCGGCGAGACGCATCGCGCCGGACGGCATCTCTACGGTCGTCTTGAGGCCATAGCTCGCCTCGTCCAGCCAGCCCGTCTGCAGCATCCGGTTGTAGATGTGCCGGGACCGGCTGATCGCGGTCCCGGTGGCTTGATTGTCCACCCCTACGACGCGTCGACGCCTGACCCGTCGACCGGTCCGCGTGACGAGGCGGTCGAGATCGACGGCGGCTTCGTCCTCGGCCCAGAGGCTAGGGTCCCGCGTGATGCAGTTGTAGATCACGCTGACTACCTCTGCCTCGGTCGGGAACAGGAGGTCGGACCGGTAGAAGTCGTCGTAGACGGCGAGGATCGCACGCTCATATAGCAGCCGGTTCCCGCCAGAAAACACCGTGAAGATGTCTGGGCCGAGTTGACCGAAAAGTTGCGGACGCGACGCATCCGATACTGAAGATACTGCGGAACTTGCCAAGATTCCCACCCCGATCAGGAAGTTGACGGGAGCCCGTCTGAAGGTCAAGTCCTTAAAGATGATGCCTACCGGTAAGGCAAGGAAAATGGTTCACCGGCTTCGGGCAATGATGAACAAACGGTCGAATGCTGCGCAAAGCGGCCAGCCGTTCCCATGGCTCTTTTTTGTCAGAGGCAGTCCTGGGCGGATGTTTCCCATCCGAGCAATCCCTCGCCCGCCCCTCGCTCCTGCATTGGTCACTTTCTGACCCAGGCCCCCAAGATACACACGCGGGAGTGTCTACAACAACTCAATACAGAGAATTTGGAGCGATTGTGAATCGTTGTAGCCGTGTAAAAACTGCGCTAAAGGGTCAACGTTTTCAGTGTCATAGGCGCGAAACGACAGACGCTCCGTCATTCGCTCTGTCGGAAATGCGCGAGGTCGCCGAGATGCGCGCAGCCCCCGAAGTGCTGGCCCTTGGCGAAGCGGTGCCGCGCCGGACCCGCCGAGGAAACCATCCGACAGCGAGAAGGCGGGCATCCGGGCCTGGGAGCTGGGAAAAACGGTGGGCAACCGACACTACTGCCGGGTTTGTCGAGTGAGCGACACGAGTTGTTCGGCTTGGCTCCTGATCTCTCCATCATTCAAGTCATTGAATAATATCGAGAACACTTTTTCTGAGGCTTTCCTGCTCAGTTGGCACGACTTTTGAAGCTTCCTTCTAGATGGCGGCAGAGCTGCCGACCGATGTGACGTCGTGGTGATATCGCGATCGGTGGAACGAAGGGAGGAAAGCAGCATGCCACATCTGCGTCGGGTGTGTTCACTATCGCAAAAAGGACGTGACCTGCGGAACCCGGGCGGCAAAACAAGCGAATCTACGCTTCATGACCTCATTTGCACTGGTGACGGACCGTCATTCCTTATGGAAGCCCATGACGCGCTCTCCGCGGCGATCGCGCAGCGGTCCGGTTTCAAGGCGCTTTGGGCGTCCGGCCTCTCGATCGCCTCCAGCCTCGGCTACCGCGATGCGAACGAGGCCTCTTGGACCCAGGTGGTCGGCGTCGTGGAACGGATGGCGGACGCAGCGGAAATTCCAATCCTTGTCGACGGAGACAGCGGATTCGGCAATTTCAACAATGCCCGTCTGGTCGCTCGCAAGCTGCGGCAGCACGGCGCGAGCGGCGTTTGCCTCGAAGACAAGGCGTTCCCGAAGATGAACTCCTTCGTCAGCGACCGCCATCCGCTGGCGGAGATCGGCGAGTTCTGCGGTCGCCTGAAGGCGGTCAAGGATCAGGTTCCGGATCCGGAGTTCGTTCTCGTCGCTCGAATCGAGGCGCTGATCGCCGGATACGGTCAGCAGGAGGCGCTTGCACGAGCGCACGCCTATGCGGACGCTGGCGCCGATGCGATCCTGATTCACTCCTGCAAGTCCGATGCGGAGGAGATCTTCACCTTCACGCGAGCCTGGCAGAACCGACTGCCCGTCGTGATCGTACCGACAAAATACCACCGTACGCCCGCTGCTGATTATCGCGCGGCCGGTATTTCCACGGTCATCTGGGCCAACCACAACCTGCGCGCCGCGATTTCGGCGATGCGTCAGGTGTGCGACCGCATCATCCAGGAGGAGAGCATTGCCGGTGTCGAAGGTGAAGTCGCGACGCTCGACGAGCTGTTTGAACTGATGAACTACGGCGAGCTCTCAGCGGCAAAAGAGAAATACCTTCCGCGGGCAGTGGACGGCCAAGGACCGCAGCGAGAGGTTCCTTCGAAAAGGATGGATGGAGACGCGCATGTTGGCGCAACGGACAAACTTGTTTAAATCGTCGGGAACCGCGGCCGCCCGTGCCGCGGCGAAGGCTGCCGCTGATGCCGGGATGGAGATTGTTGATCTCACGGCCGGCGAGATCTGGAGCGATCTGGCCCCGACGATCCGGGACGGAGCGATCGAGGCGATTCGACAGGGCCTGAACCGCTACACTGACACGATCGGCCTGATGGAGTTGCGCGATTCGCTGGCACAGAAGGTATCGGTCGAAACGGGGCAGCTCTGGCGGGCCGACGAGATCGCTGTGACGAACGGCGCCAAGCAGGCTCTTTTCAACGTGGCGATGACGTTGATCAATCCCGGCGACCAGGTCATCATTCCCGCACCCTACTGGACGACATTCCCAGCGCAGGTCCAGATCGCCGGCGGCACCCCAGTCCATATCGACACGCGAGGAAACGGCTACGTTCCACGGATTGACGACATCCAACGCGTCATCACGCCGCTGACCCGGGCCATCGTCGTCAACACGCCCGCCAACCCCAGCGGCGCCGTCTACGACGCGGAGACCCTTGCGGGCATCGCCCAGCTGGCGATGGAGCGGGACCTCTGGATCATCTTCGATGAATGTTACGGCCCCTTCACCCATGATCGCCATCGGCATCATCCGGTCGTGTCGCTGGCCCCGGAGGTCCGGGCACGGACGGTGATCGTCAATGCCTTCTCCAAAAGCCTGGCTCTCACCGGCTGGCGCATCGGGTATCTCGCTGCGCCGGAGGAACTGATCTCGGCGGTCCAGGCGCTGCAGTCGCACACGACATCGAACCCGAATGTCATTGCCCAGCACGCCGTGCTGCACCACCTCCGTAAGGGAGATGGCGCCTTTGAAGCCCGGCTCAAGGGTCAATTGACGGCGGCGCGACAGGCTGGGCTTACTGCCCTCTCCGAGCTGCAGCGCGTGCCGGTGCCTGAAGCACAGGGCGGCTTCTATTTCTATCTCGATCTGTCCGGCCTTTTGCGGCCGACGCCCGCCAACGGTCACGCCAGGACCGCCGACGACATCGTGGCCGCACTGCTCGCGCAGACCGGCGTGGCCGGCGTGTCAGGCACTGCATTCGGCGATCCCATGGGGCTCAGGCTCTCCTATGGCATTCCGCGGGGGCAACTCGAGGCGGGCCTCCAGCGCGTGGTCGGCGTCCTTAACGCCTGGAACCGAAGGAATCGTCGCAACAACCAAAATAAGAGGGGCTTAGACCCATGACTGCGATTGCTCCGAGAAAGGCGGTGATTCTTGCCGCCGGGTTTGGCTCGCGCCTGCGTCCGCTTACCGATATGCGGCCCAAGCCGCTGGTCGAAGTCAATGGCACGCCGATTCTCCATAACGCTTTGCAGAACCTTGAGGTAGTCGGCGTGCGGGAGGTGACGATCGTCGTCGGCTATCGCAAAGACGCGATCCAATATTCCTGCGGCCGGCGCTTCGGCGATCTCGGCATCGACTATGTCGAGTCCGACGTCTTCGACCGGACGGGCAGCGCCTACTCGCTGTGGCTGGCCCGCGACGCGCTTTTGGCCGGGGACACCTATCTGCTCGAAGGCGACGTGTTTTTCGAACCGGATGCGCTTCGCTACCTCACACTCGCCGATGCGGACAATGTCGCGGCAGTCGCGCCGTTCAGCCCAGAGATGGAAGGCTCCGCCGTCGTGCTGACGAACAACGGTTACATTGCCGAAGTGCGGATGAAGCAGACGGCAGAAAATCTCAACGATTGTTCGCTGCTTCTCTTCAAAACGATGAACCTGATCCGCTTTTCCGGAGAAGATCTGCGCCGGACGATCGTTCCGCATCTCAATGACATCATCAGCGCCGGGGCCGTCAAATCCTACACCGAAGAGCTTCTGTCGGACCTCGTGCGGCAGAAAGGGCTGCAGATCGCGGCCGCCCGGTGCGACGGCCTCAAATTGTACGAGATCGACAACGAGGCGGACCTGCGTTTCGCCGAAGCCATGTTCATGACGGCACGGGATATCGCCTGCTGACGATGAAGTCTGTGAGAGTCTAAGATGCTTCGCTACCTCGTTGATCCCGCCAATGCCATCACCACGGTCGGGCTACTGTGCTCCTCGATTGCTCTCTATTTTGCATTGGCGGGGCAGATCGAGCTGGCGGTCGGCGCTGCCCTGTGGGCCGTCCTCGCAGATCACCTGGACGGGGTAGTCGCTAGCAGAACCCGCAACCGCTCGCCCGACATGGCGAAGATGGGCAAGAGCCTCGACGGGTTCGGCGACATAATCTATGGCGCCATCCTTCCCGCGACAATCCTGGTGCAGCTGAACCGCGCCTCGCTCGTCTCCTTCTTCGTCGCCACGGCACTGGTGCTCGCCGGCGCCATTCGCCTGAGCTATTTCGCGAACTTCGGAAAGTCAGGTGACGGCCGGTTTTTCGGTGTGCCGCTGTCCTACGACATTCCCTTGATGGCCGCCTTTGTCCTCGTCCAGACCTTCATGCCCGCGGCGACGTTCCTGCCGGCCGTGAACATCGTCTTCGCTCTTTTGAGCGTTGCCCATGTGGCGTCGGTTCGCGTGCCATCGCCGAACCGGGCGATGTACCTCGCGATCACGCTCTTCGCCGTCACCGCGTCGATGATCCTCGTTTGGCGAGGGACGGCGTGATGTCGTCATTGTCTCTCTCGTCGGTATGGGCGGCCCAGACTCCGAGCGAACTGGAATCGCCCGGCTGGATCTACCGGCCGTTTGGCGTCGAACCGGTGATCAACTGTACGGGCGCGCGAACGAACTACGGAGCAAGCAACTCTTCCGACAACGTCACTCTCGCCACCGGCTTCGGCTCCCGTCCGCGTACGCTCACCGATGTGCAGCCACTGGTCGAGGTCAATGGCACGCCGATCCTGCACAATGCTCTATGGAACCTGGAAGCGGTCGGCGTAGAAGAGGTGACGATCGTCGTCTGATATCGCGATGATGTCAAGCATTCATGCAGAAACATCAAGTTAAACCATGTCAAGTCGGCCACCGTCAATCGTACAGGCAGCGAGGGTTGTTTAATTCTATTGCTGAATACACCGTTCATGGCGCCTGAGATACGTCAGGTCGTGCCGACAGAGGTGCCATCTTCTAAACGAGCGATGTATACAGCAATCGCAACTACAGTTCCGTCCTTTCTGCGATGCTTTTCTCGTTGAGGCTGGTGTGAATGAACCTGCACAGGACTGATGAACGTGGTGGCCGCGAAGCCTCTGATCTAGGCTCTCAGGAAAGTGCGTTCATCCAAATGCAGTCCAGGCTGGCCGGAGTATGCCCCGATATCCTGAGGTCGCTCTGGACCTACAGACACCGACCCTTGGTCGATTATCTGCACGAGCTCGGGCACAATCCTCCACCACCCGAGACGGCACTGGTTAAGGATGCCTGGGGCTGCTTCAAACGAGCAATCGCCCGCCACCAGAATGTGACTCAACAGAGAGAACTAGAATGCTTGGTTGACGGGTTACGTCAGCGGCCCGTGATTTTTTCCGGCCCCCACCTCCAATTGGCGCTGCAGCTGCCCACGCTCTCCGCGTATCTTCTCGCATATCTGTTCGCCCGAGAACACGAGCAACAATACGCATGGGTGTTCCCGAGCAGTCTCGTCAAACTCCAAGAAGAGTACGGATATGGTCCAGGTTGGCTTCACTTAAGCGGTAAACAGGCCAACGTTTTCGGTCTTTCCCAGTCCGTACTGAAGCGAAGTAATATATGCGCGCTTCAACAGCCCCTGCACTTCAAATTGGAGGGATTGAACAACCGTGACCATGCATCACTCGGTGAATGGCTAAAAGCCATCGAAGCTCCTCCGGTCAGGGCGTTCCAGGAGGCAAATTCGATTCTTTTGAGTCGGTGGCTACCTTCCGGCTTGCGGATTATCAGCTTGGACGACGATTTTGCACGAGAATTGCTGATCGAACATCTACAGTTGGAAAACGGGCTCGTGCGCCGATTGCTGTCGCCCAAGCGCTGGCTGCACTTTCAAGAACTTCTGCAAGGTTTTGAGCGAAGTCGTCCCAAGGCTTGGTCAAGACATGGAACGTCTATGCTTTGGTCTGTTCGAAAAGGCCGCCTTTGTCGCTTGCGCTTCGATGGTCGCTTCCTCGTGGAGGAGGAGACGGGCCGGATGTTTCAAGCCACGCCGGACGCCTTGGTTAAGGCACTATGCAATCGAGAGTTATACCCGAGTCTGTTTCTCACCTATGCCTTATGCTCCCTGCTACTCAGAGTGAAATTGGCTGGTGGCGTCCGTCAAATTGTCTACATGCCTGGCTTCTGGTCATTGTTCGGGCAGTTGCTTGACCCATCCTATGAGGACGAGCGGGAATTTCTCGCGGTCTACCCACTTGTCCCCGTACATGGCTGGGGGCTTGGCGTCGTTCAGCCAAAAGCTTGCGATCTCTTGGCTTTGATCAGTAGCGACACCTTGAACACGGCCTTCCAAGAGATTGCCGAGCGAGAGTATGAGCTCACACTCGATCAGGCTTCTGCTGGCTTTTCATTTATTTCGCAACATCCACTGTTGAGGGAGCTCGCTTCATGAACCCCTCGCATGGAGGAATGTGATGTCGGGATTTATCGCCGATTTGCTTGAATGCTTGAATGCTTGAATGGGACACTTCTTCCGTTCCAGAAGGAAGGCACGCGTCCATGTTCTGTCACCCGTCATGAAATATGGATTGTGGGTGTGTGTGTTTGAAGGGATTCGATCTTCAAATCTGGCGCCGCCTGCCCTGGTGCGGAGAGTTGAGGGCCGCTGCGAGTTTCTATTCGCCAAGGGTCGGAAATGGTGCGATGGACCAATCGATTAAATCGACGGCACGCTGAAGTATCGCTTCGGTCCGAGCACGGGTGGGTGAGGCGGCGATAACATGTCCGATCCAGTCCCGGTTATCGCCTTTCCTGACGATCGCCGTCTTGGGTCCAACATAGAATTTAACCTCGGCGACGCCTGGTACAGCAGTCGCCCGATTGTCGCCGTTGATCCAATCGAGGGTGCCGTCGCGATCAGGAACTAGGATTCGCACAGCCGCAATCTGCGAATGCCTTCTGCGCAAATCCCATTCGTCGCCGATGACAAGCTTGATGTGCTCGGTGACGAGATCGAGTCCGTAAGTTAGCTGAACCAGTTGAGGACTGGGCGCGCCACCAAGACGCGGATTAACTTCAATGACGACTGGGCCACGCTTCGTCCACCGGAATTCTATGCACGTTGGCCCCCAACCAAGGCCGAGAGCGCGCAAACAGCTCAGCGAAACATCGGCGATACGCTCTTGCGCTTCTTCAGTCAGTAAGGCCGGTAGGGTGAATTCACTAAAGACGAAATGCGGTTCGGGGCCGAACTCACCGGCGTAAATCCCGATGACCTCATCTCCCATTATGTCGGCGCCATAGTATGGGCCTTGTGCGAATTCTTCGACTAGTATCTGTGGCGAAGATTGCCATACGTGCTTCCCACCCAACAGATAGGACGTGTGTTCGGCCAACTCACCGACATTGCGGCATAATCGGACACCTCTGCTACCGACGCCTACTGCCGGCTTAAGAATTACCGGCAGCCCGATTTCAGCGGCAGAGCTTTCTATGTCCGGTGCATTCGTTGCAAAGCGATACGACGGTACCGGAACGCCTGCTTCCGCGAGGAGCTGACGTTGGGTGAATTTGTCGCAGCATCGTTCAATCGATGCGGGGTTCGGTCCTGGTAAATCGAAATTCCGGCAGAGCTTGCCAACTATCGCATAGACCGACTCCTTGGCGCTCGTAATGCCGGCAATGTCATAGGTCGCGCGCAGTTGGGAGCATTCGCCGATCAAGGCATCGAGATTGGCTGTATCGACATGGATTGCCTCAACCCCTTCCGCCGCAATGTAGTCGTGCTGAGCTGGATTAGCGGACAGGGTAATTGGATGAAGGCCAAGACGCTGGGCCGCGTGGACGTACAACAGACCAGTACTCGAGCCTTCAATCAGGATAAGCACTCTTTTTGCCATTGCTGTTGATCCCGAGTTGCGTGACGTGCCGGGGTCCGAAGGGTGAATCAACGTCAGTGTTTTTGACGCGCCTAATCTCAGAACTTGTCGTGAAGGTATCATCGCCGACGATTTGCGGTCGTGAAGATTGCATGAATTCTTGTAAACGGCGGTTATTACGGCGTGCTGGATCCTGGGCGAAAGGTAAGCATCTCGCGAGCCGGCGACGGCTACGCCGGCCTACGTCGGCTCCGCCGGGTGCTTACGCGGAAGCGACGGCGATGAAGGCTAGACAACCCTGCCGCCACTCTTGCCGACATGGGCCGGTACGTTCCTCATAAAGCGGACGTGGCACCACCACCATGTCGCGCACAGCACCTTGGCGACGATAGCCTCTGTCCCTACTACGGCAGGCCACACAACTACCCAGCGCTCAACGGATTCCATCGGCAAATGCGCCGGACATGGCTACGGTGCCTGAGAGGGCGCAGCCAGAAAAGCCGGCGCATAGGCTGGTCGGAGTTCGAGACCCTGACACGGCGCGCTTCCGTAGCCACCTACGCACATCACTCGGACTTGGGCTCAAGCACGGATATGACGCGGGTTACCCTCGGGAAGAGCCGGGTGCGGGAAATCGCCCGCCCGGATCTGTGAGGGCGAAAGCCGAGTGGCTGAGCTACTCGACCACGATTCATCTGATGCCGAGCGTCGCTTGAGAAGGAATTTCTCAGCACGACCCATCCAGCCGCACCTACATATCAGCGGAAGGTTTTGCGGCTCAGCCGGACGCGCTTCGGGCGAGGATGCAGCGAGCGAGCCTTGGCCCTGCCGTCTCGGTTCGCGGCACCAGGAGACAGTCCAATGAGGCCGCTATCCCGGTTGTCTGTGCTGACACCCCTGAGCCCGCAATCGGTCGAGCCACTGCCGACGAAGGTCTCGTCGGCAAGGCCGTGCAAAAATTCCGAACACCGCCGCCTACCGCAGGAAATCTTTCTCGTCGGGCTGATGGCCGCCTCGATCTTGCCCTGGAATTCCGCGACCGGGAGCAATTCCTGGCGTCTGCCCGCGGCAAGGCTGGTGACCTTCGGGATGGCCTTGTCCTCGACGACGACGGGCGAGGCGCCAGCGCGCAGCGCGAGCCGGGAAGCACGTCCAGAAGACAGAGGTGGACCCGCCTGGTGAGACAGTTTAGCGGCCTGGCTAAGATGGATCTGGGTTGTTTTTACGCCGCAAGTTGCTCCGTCATTTCCGCCGTATCATAGACCTCATCGGGTGTCCTGCCGCCGAAAGATGAGTGCGGCCGTCGACGGTTATACAACTCCGCGACGGAACACCCACGGGACCGACCAACGTGAGCTTCTTTATCCATGGCATCCCTGGGCTGAGCGGCAAGTCTTTATCCATGAAGTGATCGAGAAGGGTGACGCGTCGGTCTTTCGCTGCAGCATTTCCGGCCAGGTATTTGATCGATGGTTGGAGGTTCCGGCGTGGATGTTCGATCGGCGCCAGCGCGAGCTGGCGCATCACTACTGCTGCGCATGTCGACCTTGCCGCGCTTGGCGCCCTGGCGACACTGCTCCGGGACACGGGTGCCCCATCGCAATCGCAGGAGATGGGCGCAGCAGTGGGCTCTCACGACGCGAATCGGGGAGATGTCCATGCCGCGCCAGCCCACGACATACCAGTTCGATCTGTTCTCGAAGCTGAACGACGCCGAGACGGTGCAGACGCCGCAATGGCAGGCGCTGCCCGCCGAGACGCGTCGATCAGTGACAAAGCTGATTGTCAGCCTGATACTCGATCACTTCGACGGCGACCGCTCTCCCGGACAGGAGGAGGTGCGTCATGATGCATGAGAGGATCAGACCGCATCATCTGGAGCGCAAGGCGATCTTGTATGTGCGGCAGTCGTCAGCCCATCAGGTCCTGCACAATCGCGAGAGCAGCGCCCTGCAATATGCGATGCGCGATCGCCTGACGACGCTCGGCTGGTCTCGCGTCGAGACGATAGATGATGATCTCGGCCGTTCGGCCGCTGGCGGCGTTGCCCGCGCCGGTTTCGACCGGATGATCGCCGAGGTCTGTCTCGGCAAGGTCGGAGCGGTTGCGGCACGGGAGGTATCGCGGTTTGCCCGCAATAGCCGCGACTGGCAGCAGCTCATCGAGATGTGCCGCGTCGTCGACACTGTGCTGATCGACCAGGAGACGGTCTATGCGCCGCCCCAGGGCAATGATCGGCTGCTGCTGGGATTGAAGGGGAGTCTCAACGAGTATGAACTCGATCTTCTGCGCCAGCGTTCGCTCTCGGCCCGCTACGAGAAGGCCCGCCGCGGCGAACTCGTCATTGCAGCCCCTATCGGCTTTGTGAAGGTTGGCGATCGGCTCGAGAAGGATCCTGATCGCCGCGTGCAGGAAGCCATCACTCTTGTGTTCGACAAGGTCGCTGAACTTGGCAGCGCCCGTCAGGCCCTGATGTGGTTCCTCGAGCATGGGCTGGATTTGCCCGCCAGGCGCAACAATGGCGACGTCGTGTGGCGCAGGCCGAATTATGCGACCATCCACCGGATGATCGAGAATCCGATCTACGGCGGCGCCTACGCCTATGGTAAGACGCGGGCTGCGCCTGGATTTGGCCCATCCGCCGTTCGAACAGGTATCCGACGCAGGACGCGCGAGGAATGGCTTGCTTTAATCCCGGGCAGCCATGAAGGCTATCTCAGTTGGGAGCGGGCAGAGGCGATCCGCAAGATGGTCAGCGACAATGTGACCACGGGCCGGCATCATGGAGCGCCCAAGCATGGCGACGCGCTGCTGGCCGGTCTTGTCCGCTGCCGGCGCTGCGGCCGCAGGCTCACGGTGCGACACACGGGCACCAAGCACAACATTCCGCGCTATTCCTGCTGGCGGGGCCTGCTCGACAATGGCGAGCCGCGCTGCATCGCCTTCGGCGGGCTGCGCGTCGACGATGCGATTGAGGAAGCACTCTTGCATGTCGTCGAGCCTGGCGCGATTGCTGCCGCCGCCCAGGCCGAGGCGCAGGCAGCCGGTCGCCGCGACCAGGTCCGGGACGCCCTCAGCCGCGATCTGCAAGCTGCCCGCTACTCCGCCGACCGGGCTTTCCGGCAATATGATGCCGCCGCCCCCGAAAACAGGCTGGTTGCGGCGGAACTGGAGGTGCGATGGAACCGCGCCCTCGCGCGTGTCGGCGACATCGAAAGCAGGATCGCTGCCCATGATGCAGCGACACCGAAACCGTCACCTGTGGTGGGAAAGGACATCGCCGCGCTTGCCGGAGACCTTCGCACCGTCTGGTCGGCACCGACGACGGATGCGAGGCTCAAGAAGCGCATCGTGCGCACCGTTATCCAAGAAGTGGTCGCCGATATCGATGATGAAGCCTCCGAGATCGTCCTGCTGATCCATTGGATCGGCGGGGTCCATACAGAACTGCGTCTGCCGAAACGGCGACGTGGCCAGCGCAACGCGACCTCCGCCGACATCATAGCAGCCATCCGGCAACTGGTGCTGATCGTCAGCGATGACCTGATCGCCGGCATTCTCAACCGGAACGACCTGGTGACTGGGCATGGCAATCGCTGGACACGGGAGCGGGTCTCTGCGCACAGGTCGCATCACAAGATCCCGGTCTTCCGCCCGGCGCTGGACGGCATCGAGCCATACCTCAACCTGAACAAGGCGGCGCGCCTCCTCGGCGTCTCACCGAAGACCCTCAGGCTCGTCGCCGAATCCGGCCAGATCAAGGGTATCCGTCCCCTGCCGGATGGCCCATGGATCTTCAAACGATCAGAATTTGGAAAGGCGGAAGCCCAGCGGATTGTTCATCGCGCGCGACAGAACCCAAAATACCCCACAGGATCGCATCCCGATCAGCAAAACCTATTCGCTTCAACAACATAGACAGATGGGTGTTATGAAACAGGATTGTAGTAGTCGATCCAGGAACCGATACCGCTACGCGCCTCGCTGCCGATCTCGAAGGCATTGAGGAAGACGCATTCGTATTTGAGGCTGCGCCACAGCCGCTCGATGAAGACATTGTCCATCCAACGGCCGCCCCCGTCCATGGAGATGCGGATGCCGGCATCCTTCAGCGTCGTCGTGAAGGCGAAGCTGGTGAACTGCGAGCCTTGGTCGGTGTTGAAGATGTCGGGCCTGCCATGCGGGCGATCGCCTCTTCGAGAGCGGCAACACAGAAGTCGGCATCCATCGTGTTCGACAACCGCCAGGCCAGGGCCTTGCGGCTGAACCAGTCCATGATGGCCACGAGGTAGAGGAAGCCGCGCCGCATGGGGATGTAAGTCACGTCGGCGCACCAGACCTGATTGGGCCGCTCGATCGCCAGGTGCCGCAGCAGGTAGGGATAGATGCGATGCTGCGGATGCGGCTCGCTGGTTCTCGGCGCCTGGTAGATCGGCGACAGACCGATCTTGCGCATCAGCCGCCGGACCCGCTTGCGGCCCACGCACCGGCCCTGACGGCGCAGATGCCGCGCCATCTGACGCGCGCCATACCAGGGCATTTCCATAAAAGCCTCGTCTATGATGCGCATCAGCTCGAGGTTCTCAGGTGTCTCGCCGGCGGGCTGTCGGTAAAACGACGCCCGCGAGATCGAGACCAGTTCGCACTGGCGGCGGATCGAAAGCCTTTCGTGATCGGGGTCGATCATCATTCTCCTCCGATCCAGGCTCAGCGATCGAAGGCCTTGGCCAAAAAATCGCGCTCGACGACGAGTTGGCCGATCTTGGCGTGCAGCTTCATCACCTCGGCTTCCCGACCGACCTGCGCATCAGAGGCCTTGTCGTCGAACGCCTTGGCCAGATTCTCGATGGCCTGCCGTTTCCACTGGGTGATCTGGTTCGGGTGAAGCTGGTGCTTCGTCGCCAGCTCCGAAATCGTCCGCTCGCCGCGGATCGCCTCAAGCGCGACCTTGGCCTTGAAATTCGCCGTAAATCGTCTGCGTGTCTTCATACTGGATCGTCCTTTTCATTGGTCGATCCACCTTAGGCCCCTGTCTCAAAATCCGGGACCACCTCTGACCCTGCCTGATCAGGTCCGCGACTACGATATGCGGCGCCACCAGCAAGGTGTGACCGGTCGTCACCGCCGGGTAGCACCGTGCGAGCAACAGCTCGATCGGCATACTGCGGACCGAGGTAAGGGGAAGTGGCCGCAACTGGCTGATTGAGGCTTGCGCGATGGCTCAGAGTCCATGACCTTGGAGAGCAGCAGAGGCGGTTCGAAATGGAACTGCTTGGTACCGTTTGTAGTAGACGGGCTTGCTCATGCCAGCCCGTCTCTGGCCTCGCTGTCAGGTCCGAAGGCAGTGATTGAGCGGCTCGAAGCGAAATAGGCGCTACCCGCTTAACCGTCAGCCGCGCCGAACCAGCCTGTCGAAAGCGTAGCTCAGCAAATACCAGGTGACGAGGAACGCCAGACATTCCAGGGCGAAGCTACCGAGCTTATAGAACATCTCAGCGATAACGAAGGCGATCATGAAGGGCGCCAGCTCGCGTTTCGCCATGCCGCTTACTCCGATCGCCTGGGTCAGTGAAAACATGTTTGTGCTCCTTTTTTTGCTATCAATCACGAATCGGGCCGTCATCGTCCAGCCGGGTCCTGGCCGCGCCGAACCTCAGCGGCGCATGGAGTTTTTTCGGTGATCGAGAAGAATCTTAGCCGGCACGCCGGACACGATCTCGATCCTAGAAAAGAAGATTAGTGGTGCCGGACCGCGGCGCGTCGGCGCAGCCACCAGCGGGCGACCACCATCGCCGCGATGGCAAGCGGGACCGCGATTTAGAGCATCTCGGTCGTCCGTCGCCCCCATCCGGAGCCACGCCGAAGATCTGCTCGATGAAATCCATTTCTGTATCCTTCTTGGGATGAATGCTCACTCAGCTATATGTGTTTCCTCACGGCACCTAGACCTTCCCGGTTCCCGAGCAGCTCGAAACCGGCGCTCTTGAGCGCGACATTGAGCGCAGTGACCTCCTCCTTCACGAGCCCGTGCAGCTTTTTGATTTCGCAGTCGACCGTCGACATGATTTCATCGGAGACCTGCCGTGCTTGCTGCGTCGGCGCCGCGTCGGCGATGGAGACGACGTTGACCAGATCGATCAGCGTATCGTTCAAGCCGGCCGGGTTGCGCACGTCGGTCGGCGTCTCCCGCTTGGTGTCGACCAGCGCTCCCTCGATCGCCTCGAGCCGCCCGACCAGCGCCTGCGCGCGCTCGCCAAGCGATTTGTCACTGTCGCCGAGCTGCTCGTGGACATCCGCGAGCTGCCGCTTCAGAAGCCGGATGTGATTGACTGTCTGATTGAGTGCCGAGAGCATGCCGAACAGCTTTTGTAAGAGCGCGAACTGCTCGGCGAAGTCCTCCTCGGTCGTGGCGATTCGTGGATCCTTGACGATCGTGAAGCCGACCAACTGGCTCTTGCCGCGGCTCTGGAGCTCGACCTTATAACTGCCGGGAACCACCGCGGGGCCGCTCGGTCCCTCGCCCTCCGGCACAAGAGGCTTGTACTTCCGGATCACCAGCGACTGATCGAGTTTGGCCGGTCCTCGATGCCTGAGATCCCAGATGAAGCGGTTGAGCCCGGCCTTCGTGCCCGGCTTGTTATGCAAGGGCGCCTCCTTGTCGTCACTCGAGAAGGCGATGATGGTCTTGCCCGCGGCGTCTTGGAACGTCAGCTTGATCGGGTCCTCCGCATCTTTGGGCAGCCAGTAATAGACGATTGCCCCGTTCGGCGGATTCTCGCCGCAGTCTAGATAGTAACGATCGCTACGTCCGCCCTCCAGCTCCACGCCCTCCGTACCGGCGCCGATGCCAAAAGCCGCGTCGTAGCTGATCCCCGCCTTGACGAAGGTCTCTCCCGCGTAGCAGGCGAGCCTGGTTCGAACCGTGGCGCGCGGGCTCACTAGTTTCACATCCTGCTGATTCGGGGTCAGCTCGCGCAACGGCGTCACGTCGTCGAGGATCCAGAAGGACCGTCCATGAGTGCCGGCGATGAGGTCGCTTCCTTTGATCTTGAGATCGTAAACCGGGACCACGGGTAAGCCGCCGGTCATAGGCGACCAGTGTGCGCCATCGTCGAAGCTGATGAAAACCCCGGTCTCCGTGCCGGCGAAGAGCAGGCCTGGCCGCACCGGGTCGGCACGCACCACGCGGGTGATCTCGCCCTTCGGGAAATCGCCGACGATCAATTGCCAGCTCTTGCCGCCGTCCGTCGTGCGAAAGAGATAGGGCTGGTAGTCAGCGAGCTTGTAGCGCGTGGCCGCTATGTAAACGGTGTCGGCGTCATGCGGCGAGATCTCGACGCAGCCGACATAGGCGAGCTCTGGCATGGCGCTGGGCGTGACGTTGCTCCACTCCACCCCATCGTTCCGCGTCACATGGACGAGGCCATCGTCGGTGGAGGCCCAGATCTCGCCCTTGCGGTGCCGGGACTCCACGACTGAGGCGCACGTCGCATGCACCTCGGCACCTTTGTTTTCGGGGGTCAGGACACCGCCCGAATAATCCTGCCGAGCCGGCTCGTTGAGGCTGAGATCGGGCGAGATTACGGTCCAGCTCGATCCTTCGTCGCGGCTGCGGAAGACGTGGTTGCCCCCGGCATAGAGCGTCTTCGGATCATGCGGAGAGAAGGCGATCGGGAAAGTCCAGGCGAAGCGGTAGCGCATGTTCTTCGGCGCGATACCTGTCGACTCTTCCGGCCAGACATTGACGAGGCGTATCTGCCGGGTGCGGTGGTCGTAGCGCTGCAGAGCCCCCGCACCACCCGGGCTTGACCCGATCGCGCCACAATAGACGATGTCGGGATCCTCGGGATTGACGGCGATGAAGCCGCTCTCGCCGGTGCCCGGATAAGTGTAGTCGCTGAGGGTGATCACTCCCCATTCCGAAGCGCTTGGGACTGAGATCGCGCTATTGTCCTGCTGGGTGGCGTAGACCCGATAGGGGTGCCGGTTGTCGACGTCGATGCGATAGAACTGCGACGTCTTCTGATTGTAGATCGACGACCAGGTCCTGCCGCCGTTGAAGCTGATGCAGGCGCCGCCGTCATTGCCTTGGATCATCCGCTCCGGATTGGCTGGATCGATCCAGAGAGCGTGGTTATCGCCGTGAGGCGTTGTCACCTTGGTGAAGCTCGCCCCGCCGTCGGTCGATTTCCACATTTGTACGTTGTTCACGTAGACTGTATCGGCGTGTCCGGTGTCGGCGAAGACATGGGTGTAGTACCAGGGACGGTGGATCAAATCGCGGTTCTGCGAGACCTGGATCCAGCGGTCGCCGTAATCGTCCGTGCGATAGAGCCCGATCTTGTCGTCTTCCGCCTCCATGAGGGCGTAGACGCGCCCGCTCTGTGCCTCCGAGACGGAAACGCCGAGTTTGCCAAGCACCCCGCCTGGCAGGCCGTTCCGCGCGGACAACTCCTCCCAGGTGTCACCGCCGTCCAGCGAGCGGAAGATTCCGCTGCCTGGCCCGCCGCTGTTCAGGTTCCAAAAGCTCCGCCGCGTTTGCCAGGTCGTAGCAAAGAGGATGCGTGGATTGTTGGGATCCATCGAGATGTCGACGGCGCCGGCATCGGGATTGCGATAGAGGACCTTCTGCCAAGTCTTGCCGCCGTCCTTGGAGCGGAACACGCCCCGCTCCTCGTTGGGCCCGAACGCGTCGCCGAGCGCCGCGACATAGACGATGTCAGGGTCGTGCGGATGAATGCAGATCTTGCCGACATGGCGAGTCTCTTTCAGTCCCAGATGAGTCCAACTGCGACCGGCATCGGTCGACCTGTAGACGCCGTCGCCGTAAGAGACGTCACCCCGGATCGTCGTCTCTCCCATGCCGGCATAGATGACGTTCGAGTCCGAGCGGGCGACCGCGATCGCGCCGACACTGGCGCTCGTGAAGAAACCGTCGGATACGCAGCGCCAATAAATGCCGCCGTCGATCGTCTTCCACACCCCGCCTGCGCAGGCGCCAAAATAGAACACCATCGGGTCGTTAGGATCGCCCGCGACCGCCACAACGCGGCCGCCTCTGGCAGGTCCAATGCAGCGCCACTTGAGGGCCTCAAGCCTCTTGCGGTCAATCATTCCACTCGACCTCCACGCAGAATTCGTCGCCAGATCCCCGACAGGCCGCTTGGACAGGCCAAGCATGGCCTCGATTGCGTGACCTCTTAGCGCAGCTCTTGATCCACTTTGTTGCAGACCGGCGACAGATATCGAATTATGCGATATGAAATCTGCGATTCTGGATGGCGCGTGGCGCTTGCTCACAGGTATTACCTTGCCCTTTCGCTCCATTCGCGCCTTGTAGGTCGCCCGCGACAACAGTGTCACGCAGGCATCAAAGGTACTCGACATCACCCAAAGTTCGGTCACTCCCCACGTCGTCGTTCTGGAAGAATACTTAAGGCGACCATAGAACGCCGGGTAAGATCGACACGCCGATGTCAATCTGAAAGTATCTCTTGAGCAGGGCTCGATTGACGAACTGGACCACCTTTTCGACGTGAACTCCAAGGTTCCCTTTTATCTAGTGGTCAAAACCTGATGGAGTGGATGCCCCCTCCCGACGGCATCGCGATGTGCCAGGTTGGTGATTGCCAGAATCGACCAAGACAGAGAGGGCATCCATGGAGCAAGTTACCATCATTGGAATTGATCTCGCAAAGCGCGTCTTCCAGGTTCATGGCGCGGCGAACGACGGGAAGGTTGTCTTCCGCAAGAAGCTGTCGCGCTCACAGTTGCTGCCGTTTCTGGCCGGACAGCCACGATGCACGGTGGCGATGGAGGCGTGCGCAACGGCCCACGAATGGGGGCGTGCGATCGGCGCGCTCGGGCATGCCGTCCGGCTCCTGCCGCCGGTCTATGTGAAGCCCTTTGTAAAGCGGCAGAAGAACGACGTGGCTGACGCGGAGGCGATCGCGGAAGCGGCCTCCAGGCCGACAATGCGCTTCGTGGCTGTCAAAACCGAAGAACAACAGGCGCGGTCGATGATCTTCCGCACGCGCGACCTCCTGGTGCGCCAGCGCACGCAGCTGATAAACGCCCTGCGCGGCCACCTCGCCGAGCACGGGGTCGTTGCCCCACAGGGCCCGGCCCACGTGAAACGTCTTGCCGACGCGATCGAAGACGAGCAAAGCCTCGTTCAGCCGATCGTCCGCGACGTTGGTCGTCTCTATCTCCAGCAGATCGCCATCTACGGCGAGAAGATCACCGAGCTCGAGGAGACACTCCGTCGCGAGGCTGCGCGGAGCGAGACGACGGCGCGCTTGCAAACCATGCCGGGGATCGGACCCATCACCGCCATAGCGATCGAGACGTATGCGCCGCCGCTCGAGACCTTTCGACGTGGCCGCGACTTCGCCGCCTGGCTTGGACTTGCGCCTCTGCAGAAATCCACGGGCGGGAAACAGAAGCTGGGTCGAACCTCGAAGATGGGGCAGCGTGACATTCGGCGCCTGCTCATCGTCGGGGCGATGGCGGTCGTCCGATGGGCGACTCGGAAAGGCCCGCCTGAAGGGTCATGGCTGGCGCGCATTCTGACGCGCAAACCGCCCATGCTGGTGGCCATAGCCTTGGCCAACAAGATGGCGCGATCGGCATGGGCCATGCTGACGAAGAAGGAGGACTACCGGGATCCGGCGGCGGCATCAGCTTGATCGACGATCGAGCTGTCGCTCGCCGGTCCGTCGGGGATGTGAGGAGGGCAACGAACAGTAAGGGCAAATGATCGACAAGATCGGGACCAGGAAAAGCAGGCAAGTGTACGGAGCCACGAGCTCGCAAATCTGATCCGCACCTGATCCGCGCATCTCCATACCGGCCCGCGGCATGTGAAGCGCCGCAACAGCGAGGCCTGACACATGACCGCACCGATCACATGCTCGACGTTCGAAATCCCCTTGCATCAACGGGGGTCATCCACACATGACGCTTAGTACCCGAAACGGAATACCGCTGCCGACCCGAAGCGGACGCGGGTGACAGGCAGAAGGAAAAGTCCCGATTGAGCCTGAAGCGGACCTCATATAAACGTCTCGTGCCGGTTATGGAGCAGAGGGATAGCAATTGCGCGGGGGCAGACCAATATAATGATTTCTTTCAAGACCTATACCGATTTGAATGCATTCGTTGCCGACAATCCACCTGAAACCGTCACCCTTGAATACAAAAGTTCCAAATTACTGGGCAAGGGCGACATACAGCCCGTCTGTAAGGCGGTTAGTGCCTTAGCCAATTCGGCAGGTGGCACGTTTATTCTCGGCATCGATGCGTCCGATGAAAAGCTTGCGCTTGACGGGGGATGGCGGGAATCTTCAAAGCTAGACTGGCTTCACAGGGCCATCAATAGCGGCACTTTTCCTGCGGTCGAGACCGCGGATATTGCCGAGATAGACGCCGAAACTGGCAAGTACTACGTCATCTCTGTTGGCGTCAGTCCCAAGGCACCACACCAAAGCCAAGATCATCGCTATTACAAGCGCCGTGGTTCGCACAGCGACCCCATGGAGCACTACGAAGTAGAAGACATCCGCAACAGACCAAAAAGTAAGGCATTGCCGCTTGAGATCAGCCTGTTTCCTCAAGGTCAATTGGTCTCGTTTAAGTTGCGAAATGTTTCGGATTCAGAGGTGATTGACAATTTGAAGGTCAACGTGAAAGCGAACTTTCCATTCGAACGAAAGACGCTGGCAAACCTGAAGAAACGTGGTCTACGACAGCTCAGGCCATCGGTCGAACACGTGTTCCTTATCGATTCGTTTTTCACAATTCTTGGGGCCAATCCAGAAGCCGAGCTGCATGTTTCAGCAACTTTCGAGCGAAACGGACTTGTTGAGAGAGATTCCGTCACCTTCTTCCTAGCGGACTACGCTAACACGTCTATTGTCACCCCTCCGGTTGTCAACGCGCTGGTCGATCTCGGCGAGAAGCTCGATGCGATGGCAAAAACCCTGGAGAAGCTGCGCCGCCACGCTGAGATATTGGAGCGAGCAACGGACGGCAGCGGCTTGCGCCTGTCGCAGAGAACCATCAAAGCTTTGCTAAAACAGGACCAACGTTTCGACCCCGCTGAATTCAGTTGGGAGGGTTATCGCATCATCCTTGATATCACTATGGACGAGGCTTTCCAGTTTTACCATGTATTCGGCGTGATTGGCGGAAAGCACGAGCGCATCGCCCGGTATAAAGAGATTCCTGCCGCGTTGCGTGAAAAATTCGAACTCGTATTCAAAGTAGACTTCGAGAGTGACGAAAATTGACACCGTGACCACAAAAGTTACGCGCACTCAAATGCGCGCGGCGTGGGTTCGCTCAAAATCAACGTCGAAAGCGGGCCGAATTCCGCTCACTGGCGCAAACGCATACGGCACTTTACCGGCTTCCGCTCGCCCACCCTGAGCGGGCTTACAGCCCCCGGAACCAAGCGTCCATCAGATTTCGACCACTAGCTAGTAAGAGAGTAAGAGCGTGCCTACCGTACTTAAGACAGTCCGGAAGAGGCCGAGTCATAAACATCGCGTCATCGGGTGCAAAATGAATTGCCCCCCATTTCGATCGGACACCCGGCATAAGCAGAAAGGCTCAAGCACAGGCTTGAGGATAGGCTTATGTCCGAGGACTATCAGCGCATCGAGGTGATCACCGGCGTCGCCCGCCGTCGGCATTGGTCGACGGAAGCAAAGCTGCGGATCATCGAGGAGAGTTTCGAGCCGGGCGAGACGGTTTCATCGGTTGCCCGGCGCAACGGTGTGGCGCCCAATCTTCTCTACCGCTGGCGCCGTCTGTTGAGCGAGGGAGGTGCGGCAGCAGTGCGTTCGGATGAACCCGTCGTCGGCAGTTCAGAGGTTCGGCGTCTCGAGGAGCGGGTGCGCGAGCTGGAACGCCTGCTGGGCCGCAAGACCATGGAGAACGAGATCCTTCGGGAAGCGCTCGCCAAATCGCAGGCAAAAAAACCGACCTTGCGGCCGCTCTCGCTTCCGAAGGGAGGTTTGCGGTGAAGCGGGTCGCCGCGGTGCTCGGCGTGTCACGCTCCAACCTGTCAGGCGCAGCGGAAGAACCAGGCCGCGTGGCGCCTATCGCAAGGCCGACGACGAGGGCTTGCTGCCGCTCATCCGCCACTTCGTCGACGAGCGGCCGACCTATGGCTACCGGCGCATCACCGCACTGGTGAACCGGGAACTGACGCGAAAAGGACTGCCTATCGTCAACCGCAAGCGGGTGCATCGGATCATGCAGCAGTCGGCCTTGCTTCTGGAGCCTCACACCGGCCGCCGCGAAGGTCGCATTCACGATGGCAAGGTGATGGTCATGCGCTCAAACCTGCGCTGGTGCTCCGATGGCCTGGAGTGCGCCTGCTGGAACGGCGAGATCATCCGCATGGCCTTCATCATCGACGCGTTCGACCGGGAGATCATCGCCCGGACTGCCGTGAGCGGTGCCGGCATCAGCGGCTCGGACGTACGCGACATGATGCTCGAAGCCGTCGAGAAGCGCTTTGGCTCCGTGCGGGCGCCGCACCCCATCGAGCACCTGTCGGACAACGGCAGCCCTTACACGGCCAGGGAAACGCGCGACTTCGCCACCGCGCTGAACCTCGTTCCCTGCTTCACGCCGGTGAAGAGCCCCGAGTCCAACGGAATGTCCGAGGCGTTCGTGAAGACCTTCAAGCGCGACTACCTGCGCATATCCCCCTTGCCGGACGCACCTTCCGTGCTCCGGCAGATCGCCGGATGGATCGACGACTACAACGAGATTCATCTTCAATCAGCGCTCCGCATGCGCTCCCCACGGGAGTTCATCCGAGCCCAAACCCAGTAGCCGGGTGTCCGGCGAAACGGGGGGCACTACACAAAACGAGTCATCGGTTCAACGCCGGTTATCCAAGGTCGAAAGCAGCTATGGTCATGCTTACGCGCGCAATACATTTTCATGGCTGGAATTATGGGATCCGCGCGACTGCTATTTGCCTGGGGATTGTCAACGCAAATGAACGAGGGCGGATGGATGTCCCCTGCTGAGGCGATGACGCAAGCAGAAGATTTTGCCTCTATAGTGTCGGCGGTGCTTCCGCCTATCTACCGAATCAGCGGCCGCTCCAGAAGTAGTCATTGCGTCGTAGTAGTTGCTAGCGCAGGGGACAGGTTGCTGTGGGAGCCTGATGGCGGGTGCAACTTCGTCGACCAGCGCAGACGTTGTGATTGCGACACTAGGGTCGGGTGAGCGTCCGATGGCCGCGTTTATGAGTTGTGTGCGTCAAGTTCTTGTGTGGATGCCAGCCGTTTTGCAAGGAGAACCAGAAGCATTGGACATGTGATCGAGTGCGGTCATGTGTCAGGCCTTGATTTGCGGCCGTTCCATATGCCGCGGGCCGGTATGGTGATGCGCGGATCAGGTCCAAATCAGCAAAGCGAGCTTGCGTGGGCTCTCAACTTGACTCTGGTTTTCCTGACCCCGATCTGATCGATCATTTGCCCATGCAGTTCATGCCTTCCTCACATCCCCGACGTGCCGGTCTCAGGTGCGTTGTTGCAAATCACGCAGGCACCGTCGCCGGATCTCGGTAGTCCTCCTGTTTCGTCAGCATGGCCCAGATGCCACGCGCCATCTTGTTGGCCAGCGCGATTGCCACCAGCATGCGCGGTTTCTTCAACATCAAGCGGTCAAGCCAGGAACCGTCGGGCGCGCGCCTCCGAGATGCCCATCGAACCACGGCCATGGCGCCGATGATGAGCAACCGCCGAATATCGCGCTGGCCCATCTTCGATACCTTCCCTAGTCGTTGCTTGCCGCCGCTCGACTTCTGCCGAGGGACCAGCCCGAGCCAGGCGGCGAAATCGCGACCGCACTTGAAGGCCTCCATCGGCGGCGCAAAGGTTTCAATGGCAAGGGCAGCGATAGGGCCAACACCGGGCATGGTTTGCAAGCGCCGAGATGTTGCAGCCTGCCTGGACAGGGTGTCGATCGTCTTCTTCAATGCCGCGAGCCGGCTGCTCAACTGTTCGATCTGGTCAAGTAGAGCGCTGCAGATGTCGCGGACCAGATCCGGCAGGTCTGCGCTCTCGTCCTCGACGATCTCTGCCAGACGTGGCAGGTGGCCGATGCCTTGCGGAGCAACATAACCGAACTCATAGAGGTGCGCGCGCCCAGCGCATTCACCAATTCGGTTCTCTGATTCACGAACTGCTCTCTGGTGCGAAACACGATAGCCCGGGACTGCTGCTCCTTGGTCTTCGGTTCGACAAAGCGCATTGTCGGTCGTTGCGCTGCTTCGACGATCGCCTCCGCATCTGCGACGTCGTTCTTCTGCCGCTTGACGAACGGTTTGACATAGGCCGGGGCAATCAGTCTTGGCTCATGGCCAAGCCGAGCCATCTGACGGGCCCAGTAGTGGGAGCTGCCGCACGCTTCCATCGCCACGACACATGCCGGTTGACTCGCCATGAACTTGCAAAACTGCAGGCGCGACAGCTTCTTGCGGAACACAACCGATCCATCAGCTGCCGCCCCGTGCAGCTGAAAGACGTTCTTTGCCAGATCGACCCCAATGATGGTAACCTTTTCCATGGATGCCTGCCTCTCCTTTGCGTGGCGCTAACACCACAAACTTGGCACATTGCGATGCCGTCGGAGAAGGCTGGCATCCACCCCATCAGCAAAAATGGCGTGGCATTCAGCGGTGACGTTGGCGTGTCCGCCGCGCAGCCCCCGTGTTTAGCGGAGCGGCGGACATGGCGGCCGCGTCTCAGGCGGCCAGTGCCCTCAGGTTCTCCTTCTTGTGCTCGCGCAGATGATCCATGTTGAGGTAGCGGGTCGCCTCGAGCCAGTTCTCGTGGATCTCCACCGCCAATGCCCGAACCAGCCGCAAACAGCTCTGCGGGTTGGGGAAGATGCGAACGACCAGGGTGCGCCGCTTGATCTCCTGGTTTAGCCGCTCCAGCATGTTCGTCGACTTCATGTGCTTGTGATGCGGCAGCGGCAGCCGATAGAAGCTCAGCGTCTCCTCGATGTTGTTCTCCACCCAATCCACCAGCTTCGGGTATTTGGCCTGCCATTTGGCGATCCACTGCGCCAGGTCGCGCTTGACCTCGGCTAGGTCGCGCCGGTCATAGAACCATCTGAGCTCCATCAGGCAGTCGTCATCGACCTTGCGCGGCACATAATCGAGCGCGTTTCTGAGGAAGTGCACGTAACAGCGCTGCCAGACTGCCTCGGGCAGGACTTCGCGGATCGCTGCCCTGAGCCCTGGATGGTCGTCGGAGACGACGAACTCGACGCCGGCGAGCCCGCGCTGCTTGAGCCCTGCCACGAACGCGCGCCAGCTCGAATGGCTCTCCCGGTTGGCCAGCTCCACGCCGAGCACCTGGCGCCGGCCCTCCCAGTCGACCCCGATCGCCACCAAGACCGCCTGGCTGGCGATCACGCCGGCCTCGCGCGCCCGCTCATAGCGCGCGTCCAGGATGAGGTACGGGTAAGGTTCGGCAAGCCGCCGCTCAAAGAACGCCTTCAGCGCCTCATCCAGCCGCGCCGTTGCCTGGCTCACCGTCGAGGCCGAGAAGGAATGGCCGCACAGCTCCTCGGTGATCGCCTTGACCTTCCGGGTCGACACACCTTGCACGTACATCTCGACCAGCGCCGACACCAATGCTTTCTCCGAGCGCTGATAACGCTCAAACAACTCCGTCGAGAACCGGCCGGCCCGATCTTGCGGAACCCGAAGCTCCAGCACGCCAACCCGCGTCACAAGCTTGCGTTCGTAATAGCCGGACCGGTAACCAACCCGCTCCGTCGTCCGCTCGCCTTTCTCGGCCCCGATCGCCTCCGTCATCTCGGCTTCCAAAGCCTCCTGCACCACAGTCTGCAAAACCTTGCGGAAGCCGTCCTCATCCGACAACAGCAACGCTTTCAACTCGCCTCTGCTCAGTCTAACTTCTCGATTGGTCACGGCACTTACCCTTCCACGGGAATCGGTGATCGCAACGTCACCAGCGTGCCATGGCCGCCCCTCGCCTCAGAGCAAGGGCTGTTCTCTCTCCAGAGCTTTTTGCAGAACCTTCAGGACACTATCCGTTTATGGGATGCGATCGGTCTGGGCGAGAACCTATGCAGCGCGATCTGAGTGGCATTCTGGATTGCCCTTGCCCGCACGGCTTTTTCTTGTTTTCACAGCGGCCCGGGCCTCCGCTTTGTTCCACCTGCTCACCCCTCCGCCATACCGCGATCAATATAAATAGCGCTTCCAACCTGAACACGGTGGAGAACCTGCCTAAAACTGCCGAGCCGGGCTTCACAAGCTTCTCTGCGGATGGGTGCGGCAACCTTCAATCCATGTTCCAGGACTTCGGCCAGAACGCGTCCGGTCATGCTATCCGGCGGCTCGATCTCAAGAAGTTGCAGGATGGTTGGAACTAGGTCGCAGATGCCCGACGGGATACTGGAGACGAAACCGGGCTCGCGAAATGACGAGCCGGCGACAATGCCGACTGTGGCGAGCTCTTTCGGATGCAATCCACCATGGACACCCAGCCCGCTGCGGCGGTCATTATCGTAAAACGTTCCACCGATAAGCCCAAACGGATCGACACCATCATCCGCTCGAAAAGAAAAGGAGACATCGGGTGCACGCCGATGATTGGCAAAGACCAGATGGTTACCAAGGCTACCAGGTGCAATGGCCTCGGTTGCGTTCTTTGCACGTGTAAACACCGGTCCACACCATGGCTCGGTCGTGATCATTGCCACCAAGCGTGCGATCTGTTTGGCGCTGGGGTCCGCGAGATAAAGCGCGCCGACCTGACCAGGGATGACAACGACATCGACATCTGGTGCAGGTGCAGTGCCAGGATGGAATCCGGCCTCACGCAGACTGTCGACCACCGAAACACGGGTATGACCCGTGATATGACCATGATCTGAGATCGCGATGATCTGCACACCTTCGGCGCGTCCTTCCGCCTCCCACCAGTCGAGCACGCGTCCGAAGTGGCGGTCGCAATGCGCGATGATGCCGCGCGTCGCCTCGGCGCCGGTGCCATGGAAATGCGAGGTGATGTCGGGCTCGCCATAGGAAAGGATCGTGACGTCCGGCCGGTATTTCGGCCAGACCACGTCGAGAAAGGCCGAGGATATCCAATCCTGCCCGGCCATGTCGGGCTCGGTCTTGGGCAGCGCCGGCCGTAGCGGCCCAACAACGGCTTCAGCTTCCGCCAATGCATCGTTGGGCGTGCAGGCCTCCTGAAAATGCCCAGAAAGTCGAACATGCCCGAAATCCTCCGCCTTGTGATGGAAGAAGCGTGTCGTGCCAGGTGTGTTGGTGGCCAACACGGCCATGCTGCGCCCAGCCGCAGCGAGGATCTCGCCAACTGTTGGCGCTGTCATCAGTCGACCGCCGCTTTCCAGGTCGAGCTTGCGCAGGAGCACGGCGTCTGACGTATCGATATAGCGCGGCGGTTTAACAGACCCGTCGATATACTGGTTTCCCACCATGCCATGACGTCCGGTGGTGGCGCCGGTAACAAGGCTCGGGAAGGCCGAGCGGGTTTCGCTGGGGTAGATCGTCCGATGCTCCGCCAGCGTAACGCCCAGGGACTGCAAGCGGCAGAGATTCGGCGTCAAGTCGGAAGAGACAAGGTCGGGGCGAAGACCGTCGAAGCTGACGATGAGAAATCGCATGTTGTCCTAACTCTGGTTGTCGCGGTGGTGGCGTAGGAATGCGTCAGTCGCAAATCGCCAGTTCGCGTGACAGTGTTCACCAAGCGTCCACTGATTGCGCGCCGACAATAAACTGATCTTCGAGCATGAATGCGCCGAGGCTTCGGATATACTAGAGCGACTATGAGCAAGGACGATGTCAGGTTCGATCTCCTTTGTTTCATCCGCCGCGATGAACAGCCAATTCCTCGACAATCACTGAAGCCCCGAAGCCGCGGCAAAAATGGCCGCGGCAGTACATGTCAGCAGGGTGCCGTAAATTGCCTGCTGACCCGCTTGGCTGACCAAGGAACGAAGCGGCCAAGATTAAAACGGATGATGTCTCCGTTCGGCTGGACGACCTTTGCCGGTCGCGCTAGGTCCGATCGTGATGGCGCCGTCCGCCAGAACCGGGCCGTTGCAGCCGAGCTCGGCTGCGCGCTTGTGCAGAGGCGGTGCGGAAAATCGAGAATAGGTCGTCGGCGGTGCAACCGCGCCGGAACCTTGCATCTGGTTGATCCTCTTGGCCCTGATGAGGCGGCAGCGTTCGCTGCGTTCTCAGTCACTGCAGTCCCTTGTCCAACCGGTCGCGCAGCCAGTCGCCCAACAGGCTAACGGAGAGCGTCGTCGTGACGATCAGGGCAGCTGGCGCAAACATGATCCATGGCGCACGCGTCATATACTCCCGGCCATAGCCGAGCATGTTCCCGAGGCTCGTCATCGGGGGCTGAACGCCAAGACCCAGAAAGGACAGGCTGCTTTCCATGAGGATGATCTCCGGGAAGGTCAGCGTCATGGAAACCATGAGCGTCGACGAGATGTTCGGGAGGATGTGCCGCATATATACCTGCATTGGGCTCGCACCCAATTGACGGACGGCACCGGCGTAGCCTTGCGCACTGGCGGCGATCGCAAGCCCGCGTGCGATACGGGCGTAGCGTTCCCAGCCGTAAAGCCCCATCAGTCCAATAAACAACGGCAAAGCGTTTCCGAAAAAGGCAAGCACCGACAGGGAAAGGATGAGGAACGGCATGGCTGCCTGGAAGTCGGCGAGCATCAGGACGCATTGCTCGACGCGCCCACGACAGTGGGCCGCAGCAAAGCCCATCGCCGTGCCGAAGCACGCCGAGATCAGCGTTGCCCCCAGAGCGACCAGAACTGAGATACGAACGGACACGATCAATCGTGACAGAATATCGCGTCCCAGCTCGTCCGTCCCAAGCAAATGCTGCGGGTGCAATGGCGAGGCTAGCCGATTGGGTAAATCAAGAGCGGTGAATTGGTACGGAGCGATTTGATCGGCGAGCAGCGCCACAATGATGATAAATGCAATCCAGAGCACACTGGCGATGACGAGGATTGGAATTCGGCTGTGTTTCGTGGTCTTTCCCGTGCGAGTTGCGGTTCCGCCTATTTTTCCCATCATGTTCATTTGTCAGTGTCCTCCAGTCGAGTTGGCGTTAGCCAAGCGCGGATCGAGGAAGCCGTAAAGGAAGTCCACGATGAGGTTGGAGAGCACCATTGTGGCGGCTACCAGCAGGAGAATACATTGCACGACCGCCAGATCGCGGGCTGTCACCGATACGACCAGGAGATTGCCGACACCCGGCCAGGAGAACACGCTCTCGACCACAACCGAACCAGCGATCAGATTGCCGACCATGAAGCCGACAATGGTAACGGTAGGAATTGCGGCGTTCGGCAAGGCGTGACCACGCACAACCGCGGCCCAAGGGATTCCTTTGGCACTGGCGGTGCGAATGTACGGCTGCCCCAGTACCTCCAGCATTGCGCTTCGTATGAATCGGGCGAGCACGGCGGCGCCGCCAACCCCGAGAGTGATGATCGGCAGGATTAGATGCTGCAGACTGCCCGTGCCGCCGGTCGGCAGCCAGGCAAACCAGATTGCAAGGACTTGAACCAATACGAGGCCGAGGACAAAGCTCGGCACCGTGTAGCCTGCGACCGCCGTGACCATGACCGCACGGTCAATGGCGCTGTCCCGATGCAAAGCGGCATACATACCCGCTGGAATACCGATCACCAATTTCATCAGAAGCGCGGGCAGGGTCAGCATGAGTGTTGCCGGGATACGCCCCAGAACCAGGTCAAGCGCAGGCCCGCCTCCACGCATCGACCGGCCGAGCTCGCCCTGAAAGATCGCTGCGAAGTAGTGGAGATATTGCATCCAGAGTGGCCGATGAAGTCCCCACTCCCGGCGAAAGGCGGCCATGGCCTCGGGCGAGGCGTCGTCTCCCATGATGCTGCGGGCCGGATCTCCCGAGAGTCTGAGCACCATGAAAGCAAATGTGACCACCAGCGCGACGGTCAAAACGGCACGTAAGACACGGGTAGCAAAAAACCGAAACATCAGGTTCCAACCTTCTTGGTCGGCGGGTTGGTATGGACGGCATGACACGCGACGGATCGCCCGTCCGGCAGAGTCGAGAATGTGGGGGAGACGCTTACGCACTCCGGCCGCGCGATGGAACAGCGAGGGTGGAACCCGCAGCCCGTGGGACGGGCTGCAGGGTTGGGTGGTTCACCTTTGAGTATGATACGCTCGCGCGTGCGCCGGCCTGGAACAGGTACGGCTGAGACTAGCGCCCTAGTATAGGGGTGGGTGGGGCTCGAGAGCAGAAGGTTTGTCTCGCCATATTCAACGATACGACCGAGATACATCACAGCCATATGCTGACTGACCTGGCGAACCACTTTTAAATCGTGGCTGATGAAGAGGAGCGTAAGGCGTAAGTCCTTTTGAAGGTCCATGAGCAGGTTCACGACCTGGGCCTGGATCGATACGTCGAGAGCCGAGACCGGCTCGTCGCAAACCAGCAACGCCGGCTGCATGATCAGCGCCCGGGCAAAAACAGCACGCTGACGCTGTCCACCCGACAGTTGATGCGGCAGGCTTGCGGCATGACTGGCATTCAGGCCGACCGCGTCAAGCATAGCCAGCGCATTGTTGTTCCGCGTCGATGCAGCTCCGATGCCATGGATGTCCAGTGGTTCCCGGACCTGATCGAGGATCGACAGTCGACGATCCAGCGCAGCGAGCGGATCTTGGTAGATCATTTGCATTTGCGCTCGCATACGGCGCCACGCTGGTGTATCGACGGCCGGCAGTTCAGACCCGCGGAAGAGCACATATCCGCTGTTCGGCCGTTCAATGCCGAGCGCGATGCGTCCTGTCGTTGATTTTCCCGAACCGGATTCGCCGACGAGCGCCAGCGTCTGCCCCTGTTGCAGCGATAGTGATACGTCATCGACAGCGCGGACAGGAACCTTCTTTCCGAAGAGGCCCTGCCGGGTCGAATAGCTGCGAGCAATGCCGTGAAGTTCAAGAATGTTTGCAGTCATGCAAGCATGCTTTCCTTGACTTGCAGGAATTGCTGGGCGGATGTGGTGGCTCCTGCCATGCAGGCCGAGAAACGACCGGCTTCGGTTTGCAAGAGTGGCGGAACGGCGTTTTTACAAGCCGGCATGCGCTGGGGACAGCGGGGCGCAAATGGGCATCCCGAAGGCATGCTTGACGGCTCTGGCACCTGTCCCTCGATGGGAATGAGTCGATGCAACGCGCCTTCGAAAGGCGGCACGGCCGCAAGGAGACCTCGCGTATACGGATGCTGTGGGTTCGCAAAAATTGAATCCGACGGCGCCGTCTCGACGACTCCGCCGGCGTACATGACCATGATGCGTTCACAGGTTTCGGAAACGACGCCGAGATCGTGGCTGATGAGAACAAGAGCCATGCCGGTCTCGCGTCTGATGATGGTCAGAAGGTCAAGTATCTGTGCCTGGATCGTGGCGTCGAGCGCCGTGGTCGGCTCATCGGCAATCAGAACGTCCGGCTTTCCGGCGAGCGCCATGGCGATCATGATCCGCTGATTCTGGCCGCCGGACAGTTCATGAGGATAGGCGTCGAACCGACGCGCCGCATCCGGCAAGCCAACGAGTTCGAAAAGACGTTTTGCCTCCGCCCGAATGCTCGAGCCCGACACACCCTGATGTCGCGCGAGAACTTCGCCAATCTGTCGGCCCAGCCGGATGACGGGATTGAGGGCGCTCGACGGATCCTGAAAGATCATCGCCACGCGCCCGCCCCTGATTCGGTCGAGTTGCGTCGCGGCTGCGCCCAGGAGTTCTTGCCCGTCCAACCTGACGCTTCCCGACACGGTAGCCGTGCGAGGCAGCAGCCCGAGCGCGGCAAGCCAGGTAACGGACTTGCCGCTGCCTGACTCGCCCACAATACCCAGCGAGTCGCCCCGTGCGACCTTGAGATCGATCCCCCGAAGGACCCGCACATCGCTGAAGTCGACGGTCAGTCCTTCGATCGTGAGCACCGGTTGCGTAGCGGAAGTCGTCGGGAACGCGGATGCTGGTGAGGAGTCGACGAGATGCACCGTTCCTCCTCGGGTGGTCATCAGTTCTGCGTATAGGCGGCGTTGAAAGGACCGAAGTTCAGGTCGAGTGTCTGACCTGGGGCCCAGGCGATGTCTTTGCGCTTGCCGTAGAACTGACCTGAACCGTGGAGGATCACGCAAGGAGGATCCTCCCGGTCAACGATCTCGAGCATCCTTTGCATGATCGGCCGGCGCGCTTGCGGATCGACCGTTTCCTTCAGCTTTTCGCCAAGGCCGAAATATTCTTCATTGCTCCAGATACCCTCTTTGACGTTCCCCCCAATTGGGCCGAAGCGGCGCCAAGCGTGGCCGAGCGGGTCCGGGAGGGTGGCGGTATTCGAACCGTCGAGGATTGCGTTGATCGGCTTGCTCCAGATCTGGGCGGGGTTCTCCATCATCTGGATTTCGACATTAATGCCGACCGCTCGCCACATTTCGATCATTATCTGCGCGCCGGCAACTTGGTTGGGATAATAGTTGTTGAGCAGCCGGTAGGTGATTGCCTCGCCCTTGTAGCCGCTTTCGGCGAGGAGCTTCCGCGCCAGCTCGGGGTCGTATGCGAGACTGGGGAAGTCCTCGATATAGGCTTCGCCGAAGCTGGGGAGTTGATAGCCGTTGGGAATGAGCAGCCTGTCCTGCCAGAGCGCCTTGACGATAGCCTCTCGGTCAATCGCGAGGCTGAGGGCGCGGCGGACGCCTACCTTGCGGAGGATCGGACCGGTCGTATCGATATCCAGTGAACGGATATTCTGAACGGGGCCGCCGGAGACTTCGAGTTCGGGATGCTTCTCGATTTCGGAGAACATGTCGGGAGAGAGATCTGTGATAAAGTCTACTTCACCGGCGATGAGCGCGTTCACCCGGGAAGCCAGCTCCGGGATGATCCTGAAATGAATCCCTTCGAAGGGCGGCAGCCCACCCCAGTAGTCATCGTGCGCGGTCAGAACGACTTCGACATCAAGCGTTTGGCTAACAATCCGGAAAGGGCCTGTGCCAACCGGTGCCGCCGTCCAAGCGTCCCAGTTGCCGGCAGCGTCGAACGCGCGCTTGCTGACGATTTCTGCTCCCCAGGACGCCAACCGTTTCTCGATCAGCGCATCTTCGACTTTGGTGTGGACGACGACAGTGTGGCTGTCGATAATCGTGACTCCCTCGATCGTGTCCAGTGTCTCCATCGCGGTCGCCGCCATACCGGGGCCGAGGAGATGTTGTGGACTGAGGCTGAACGCCACGTCTTCCGCTGTGAATGTGCCGCCATCATGGAAAGTGACATCTTTACGCAAGAATAGGCGAAGCGCTTTGCTATCCACGCGTTCCCAGCGTTCAGCCAGTGCCGGACGCAGCTTCATCTCCGTATCCTGCTCAAAAGCGATCAATGTGTCGAACATCTGCGCTACAACGCGCCGTCCCGCGGTGGCACCATATAGAACAGGCTCGACGGCTGGCGGGAAGCCGGACATGCCGATTCTAACGATGCGGCGAGCGGCGCCCTGGGCCTTCGCTGAAGATACTCCAGTCATTGGCAGAAGACTGATTGCCGCCCCGGCTACCAATAGATTCCGTCGCGTAATCGAAATCATGTGCGTACCTGGCTCCTGTGTAGCTGCGCAAAGCAACTATGTCGCTTCGGGCTTTGGGTATCTTTTTCTTTACGGCCATGGCACTTCTCGTGACCCGGCGTGAACGAGACGGATTACTCACCTCATATGCTACAACAGCATGACAATCATCGAATAATGCGATAACAAACGCGCTCTTTTGGATGCATCCAGGAAGGCGGGCGGCCATGGCAGATAGCAAAGATCTTTCGCTCAACGCTGTTCGGGCTTTCGTGCAGGTCGCACGCGACAACAGCGTCACCCGGGCCTCGAAAACCCTTGGCATCACCCAGAGCTCGGTGAGCCGCCACCTCGCGGTATTGGAAGAGTATTTCGGCGCCAAGCTGCTCGAACGGCACGGACGCCTGAGTCAGGTGACGGATTTCGGGCGGCTATTTGCCGACGCCGTTGCCGAGCCGCTTGACACGATTTTCTTTACTGCAAAGCGGATGCGCCGCGGTGACGGGAAAGACGCCAACCGGCTCGTCGTGAGGACGTCGCTCTCGACGTTCGCCTATACGCTGCTGATTCCCAATTTGAACGACTTCTCGAAGGAAATGGGCGGCGTCACGGTCGACGTCATCAGCACCCTTTCGGCCCCCGCCTCAACCGACAGCTTCGATGTCCTCCTGACCCGGGACCTGACGCTGACCGAACCGGGAGATCGCTGGGATTTCTATGATGAACAACTCGTCTGCGTCGGGTCGCCGAACTGTGTCGCCGGCCGCGGCCTCGAAGCGCTGCGCACCACACCGGTGATTGCCGTCACTGCGCGGCCGGACATCCTGCCGACCTGGCTCCGCGGCATGGATATGAAGACGTCGGACATCATCTCCGGGGCGCGCTACGACCACCACTACCTGGCCCTGCCGGCGGTAACGACTGGTCAGACTTTGCTGGTGACGCCGCATATCGTCGTCGCGGATCTGATCAGTCGGGGCCTCTTGGAGGTGCTTCCCGGCTCCCGCGCACCGAGCGGCATGCAATATCAGGCCTATGCCGTCGATCGCAGCGGCAATCCGGATCTCGCCCGCGCCTTCTGCCGTTGGCTCACAAGGCTCTGTCGGAAAAAAACCGAGGAGGAGAGCACAGCGAAATAAATGCTGGCCGCGATGATGCATCGCAGAACGCGATCCTTTTGGCCGCGTTTCGCGATGCCAAAACTAGCGAGCTAAGGGCGCCCCATCTAGCTCTGGGCATAACTCCCTGCTTTGAGGAAAGTCCATTGCCCTTACTCGCCAAAAGACTGCAGGCCGTCCGCCCATCCCAGACAAAGGCCATGACTGCCAAGGCGAGTGCCTTGCGCGAACAAGGTGTCGATATCGTCACGCTGAGCCAGGGCGAACCGGACTTCGACACGCCAGAGGCCGTTCAGCAAGCCGGCATTGCCGCCATTCGCAATGGCAAGACTCGATATACCCCGGTTGCCGGCGTCAAGCCTCTGCGCGAGGCGATCCGAGAGAAGCTCTTACGCGACAACGGGGCCGATTACGAGATCGATCAGATCACGGTCGGGTGTGGCGCCAAGCAGATCGTTTTCAACGGTCTCTTCGCCAGCCTCGACGCGGGGGATGAGGTCGTCGTCCCCACACCCTGCTGGGTCTCCTATCCGGACATGGTGCTGCTTGCCGGCGGCAAACCGGTGCTCGTCCCCTGCCCTGAGGGGTCGGGTTTCAAGCTGAAGCCGGAGGATCTGGAGGCGACGATCACGCCGCGCACCAAATGGTTGATGCTGAACTCGCCGAACAATCCGACCGGCGCGGTCTACTCCAGGGCCGATCTGGCCGCCCTGGCCGAGGTCCTACGCCGACACAGCCATGTCCACGTCCTTTCAGACGATATCTATGAAAAGCTAGTCTATGACGTGCCCTTCGTGACGATGGCCGAGGCTGCGCCTGACCTCATTGAAAGGGTGCTGACGGTCAACGGCGTATCGAAGTCCAGCGCCATGACCGGCTGGCGCCTTGGCTACGGGGCTGGTCCGAAAGACCTCATCAAGGCGATGAACATGATCGAGGGCCAGACATCGTCGCATACAAGTTCCATCTCGCAATATGCCGCGATTGAGGCCATTGCCGGCAACCAGGATCACATCGCCGAGTTCGTGTCCGCCTTCCGAAAGCGCCGCGATCTGGTCGTCGAGCAGATCAATCTGGCCGAGGGCCTGAGCTGCCGCGTGCCCGACGGCGCCTTCTATGTTTTCGTCTCCTGCGCCGGCGTCATTGGCAAGGTGACCGCCACGGGCAAGGTGATCGAGAGCGACATGGACTTCGCCATGTATCTGCTGGAGCAGTTCGGTGTCGCCGTGGTGCCCGGCAGCGGCTTCATGGCCTCACCCTATATTCGCATTTCCTATGCCGCATCAGAGGACGAGTTGAAGCGCGCCTGCGGCCGCATTCTCGCCGCCTGCACCGCCCTGTCCATAAGCGAGAAGACGCATGAGCAAAGCGAAGCAACTGCGTGACCGCATGGCCGAACGCGGCCTCGTCCGGATCATGGCCGCCCATAGCCCGCTTTCGGCCGTCCTGGCCGAGGAAGCCGGTTTCGACGGGATCTGGGCCTCAGGCTTCGAGCTCTCCGCCCTTTACGGTCTGCCGGACATGAGCCTCATCTCGATGACGCAGCACCTTGACATGCTGCGGGCGATCGCTGGCCGGTCCTCGCTGCCGATCGTCGCCGATATTGACACCGGCTACGGCAATGCGATCAATGTCATCCATGCAATCTCCGAATATGAACGCGCCGGCGCCTCGGCGGTTGTCATCGAGGACAAGACCTTCCCGAAGGTCACCAGCCTCGCTGCCGGCGGCCGCCAGCAACTACTTCGGGTCGAGGAGTTTCAGGGCAAGATCGAGGCGGCCATCAGCACCCGCACCGACCCTAACTTCCTCGTCATCGCCCGGACAGAAGCGCTGATCGCCGGTCTCGGCCAAGAGGAGGCCCTGAAGCGCGCAGCAGCCTATGAAGCGGCCGGCGCCGACATGATCCTCATCCACTCGAAACAGAAGGCGCCGGACGAAGTTGAAAGCTTCGTGCGTGCCTGGTGCGGCAAGGCGCCAATCGTGATCGTGCCGACGGCGTATCCGGAGATGAACGAGGAACGTATCAACGCGCTCGGCAGGATCGCGATCGTGATCTATGGCAACCACGCGATCCGCGCTTCGGTCACGGCGATGAAGGATGTCTTCGCGCGCATCCTCAAGGATCGCGGCATCCACAACGTCAACCGAGACATCGTTTCCGTCGAGGAGGTGTTCCGTTTGCAAAGGATGGATCAGGTCAAAGTCGACGAGGAACGCTTTCTGGAGTAACGGCCGACCGAACATTGTATCTGACTCTGACCAGTGGATGAGCTATCGCGATGACGAAGCGAGAAATTTGCCGGCTGCCGGAAGTAGTCCAAGCCGACATTGGCGCGACGAGGCCGCACGGCTGATCGCTGTCGAGGTGGAACGCATCCGGCGAGGTGGGAACGTGCCGATGACACGAGAGACATTGGATGTGGCGGAAAGGCTGGCTGGCCACGTACTTGTGGCAGTTTCGTCGCTTCCTTAGGAACACCAGTGCGCAGGCGCATCGCTGCTTGGTCAAGATAGACGGTGTTCCAATGAACGATGGCGCTGACGACGGGTTTGAGACCGGAAGCGCGGAATGCCTTGGCTCTAGAATGTCCCGTTGCACTTAGTCGGTGGATGCCGTTTCAACGAGTTGTGTGTGTCAAGTTCTGCAAAAATGGCGTGGCATTCAGCGGTGCCGTTGGCGTGTCCGCCGCGCAGCCCCCGTGTTTAGCGGAGCGGCGGACATGGCGGGCCGCGTCTCAGGCGGCCAATGCCCTCAGGTTCTCCTTCTTGTGCTTGCAGATGATCCATGTTGAGGTAGCGGGTGGCCTCGAGCCAGTTCTCGTGGATCTCCACCGCCAATGCCCGAACCAGCCGCAAACAGCTCTGCGGGTTGGAGAAGATGCGAACGACCAGGGTACGCCGCTTGATCTCCTGGTTCAGCCGCTCCAGCATGTTCGTCGACTTCATGTGCTTGTGATGCGGCAGCGGCAGCCGAAAGAAGCTCAGCGTCTCCTCGATGTTGTTCTCCACCCAATCCACCAGCTTCGGGTATTTGGCCTGCCATTTGGCGATCCACTGCGCCAGGTCGCGCTTGACCTCGGCTAGGTCGCGCCGGTCATAGAACCATCTGAGCTCCATCAGGCAGTCGTCATCGACCTTGCGCGGCACATAATCGAGCGCGTTTCTGAGGAAGTGCACGTAACAGCGCTGCCAGACTGCCTCAGGTAGGACTTCCCGGGTCGCTGCCCTGAGCCCCGGATGGTCGTCGGAGATGACGAACTCGACGCCGGCCAGCCCGCGCTGCTTGAGCCCTGTCACGAATGCGCGCCAGCTCGAATGGCTTTCACGGTGGCCAGCTCCACGCCCAGCACCTGGCGCCGGCCCTCCCAGTCGACGCCGATCGCCTCCGTCATCTCGGCTTCCAAAGCCTCCTGCACCACAGTCTGCAAACGCTGCGGAAGCCGTCCTCATCCGACAACAGCAACGCTTTCAGCTCGCCTCTGCTCAGTCTAACTTCTCGCTTGGTCATGGCACTCCCCTACTACGGGAATCGGTGATCGAACGTCACCAGCGTGCCATGGCCGCCCCTCGCCTCAGAGCAAGGGCTGTTCTCTCTCCAAAGCTTTTGCAGAACCTTAGGACACTATCCGCGTGGGCGGACTGGCTCGACCATTCGGTGTCGGCGAAGTCGCTGATCAAGGCCCTTCCCCCCGGCACACTGCAGGTAGGGCAAGTCGGGTGACTTGAAACGAATCGGCGCTGGATGTCGATCAGGGATGGGTCAGGAAGCGCACCACCTGCCGGGCTGGCTTGTCCTGACGCTCGCCTTTATATGAGACCTGGCGCAGGAGATTGTCTTCCGTCCAGGTGAGATAGGCGACCTCGACCACCACTTCAGGCCTGACCAATGCACGCGCGACAGCTCAAGCGGCGAGCCGAACCGGCTCTCGCGCGGCGGCGGAACGTCGAGGGGCATTTGAGCTGTCTGAAGTGGCGCAAGCCGGCGAGCCAATCGCTTGAGCTCTGCAACCGTGATGCCCGTGCCGGCGCGGCCCGCATACAACAGACGACCATCATCGGTGTAGTAGCCGAGAAGCAGCGAGCCGATATGCGGCCGGCTTCCAGTCGGATCGGTCCAGCCGACGACGATGAATTTCTCTCTGTTGAGACACTTTGACTTGACCAATAGGCCGCGTTGCCGGATGCATAGGCGCTGTCGATGCGCTTTGAGATAGCGCCCTCGAGTGCAAGCCTGCAGGCGTGCTTGCGGAACACAGGCCCGTCGCCGATCACGTGATGGCTGAAGCGCAGGCCGGGCATGTCGGTCGAAAACAGGCCTTCTAGTCGCGCCTTGCTGCTAACGTCTCGGCAAACAGGCCGCTTTATCTTGCCCAAGGGGTGGCCGATGAAGGGTCGACAAGACTGCGCGGCTGCAGCTCAAGAGGCGGGTGAGGAAGCCGGCGTAGTGGGTACTTTGCATGAGCAATCCGTTGGCAGCTTCCATTATTGGAAGCGATTGAAGGACACGTTTGTCCCGGTAACTGTTGAAGTATACCCGCTTTATGTCCAGCAAGAGCCGGATGTATGGAAGGAGTGGAAGTATCGAAGACGGGGCTGGCTTAAGCCCCATCAAGCAGCACTCCTGGTCGACGAACCTGAGTTGGCTGACCTACTGGGCTCTATAGCGCCTGAACTAGCTTGTTTCTGAACGCTAGGATAAAACATGCTCAATTACCTGGCTCACCCGCATCGCTCTCAACGAGGCGCTCCGGCGAGCGCGAAAGCGTCGGCCTTCCGCTGAACTGGCGGAACTGAATGATGGAGGCTCGGTGATTCTGTCGCAAACGGAATGGCAGCCATATCTGGCACGAAGCCCTCTCTTTTTCGGGAAGCGCGCTTGTATGTTCAAAGGCTGTCATTTCGACCGATCAGTGATCTTGCTGTGCCTGCGCTGGTATCTGGCCTACAATCTCGGCCTGCGCGTCCGGAGGAGATGATGGCCGAACGCGGCCTGAACGTCGACCATTCGACTGTGCACCGCTGGGTCGTCC
>NZ_JBVVQA010000034.1:17082-73129 GCF_055811455.1 Mesorhizobium sp. WSM4845 | reverse complement strand
ATCGCAACGTATGTCTTCTTTTCCATGCCAAACCAGCGCTCGCATGCTTAATCTCCGTAGGCCCGGTTCGCGGCGTCGTGAGAGCGAGCTCGGCCGCTTTCCTTCAGGCTGCGAATTGGCTTTCCGGGGTCCAACCGCGAGGCAGCATCCATGTTCCCCGCCTCCGTTAAAAAACTTAGGCCGGCTTTTGTAGGTGGGGCTGTTGGCAGTGTCGGAGCGTCGAGAAGGCGGTGGCGCCCTGCCGGACATCGTTAAGAAGGTCAAGGAAGATTCCCGGCTTCGCCGTGGGCGTGGTGCATGGCGGCAACGTGAAGGGGCCGGTTGCGAGTCGGGGTGGAGAAGGTTGGTTTTCAGGTCCTCTCCCTCTATCACCTTCAAAATTGCCCAAACAATTCTCCGGCCCCTTCATGGCTTCCCGGAAGCCCAGCGTTTGCGGGATGTGCGGCCGAAAGCTGGGGAGAGCGGAAACAACTTTCCCTTCAATCTGCTCTCCGAATGTCCATCATTCTCCGAAGCCGGGGAACCTTTTGGATCTTCGGTCCGGCCCATCCGCGGGCACAAACTTTGCGTTTCCGCCAATGGTTCGGCCAATGGCGTCTCTATGACTTGCCCGCAAGCACCGCCGCAACCTATAGGTTTGCAACTAGCCTTATGGTTTGCTAGCTTCACCGTAGGGATGAGGAGATGCGGATTTTGTACCGCCTTTGGAAGTGGCTCTTACGTCCGAAAGCGCTGGGTGCCGGAGCGAACAGGGAGGAGCTTTCACCGAGTCATCCGTCCTCCATCAGCGAAGCACGTCTCCTGGACTTTTTGGCGAACACGACTGATGGTGTGTCGTTCTATGATCAGGACTTCCGCCTGACGCACTACGCAACCAACCTCAAAAGCATCCACAGCCGCCCGCTAGTTGCGGGCGACGCTCTGTGGGAGATTTATCCGAACGTCGGCACTGAGCTCATCGAAAAATTTGTTCGCGTGCTGCGCGGCGGCACTCCAATAAATGTCAATCTGCAGCGATCGCTGGGGGAGGCGCCCCGTTCCGCTGTCGTTTTCGGCGCTGCGAATGGAATTGGAATCATTGAATCCAGAGAAAGGGAGCGGGGCGGGCGGGGCTCACCGGAAGAGCAAGAGCGTATGATGCTCCTTCATCAGGCGACGCACGACGCATTAACCGGATTGCAGAACCGGCGGGGGTTCAGCGAAAACCTGCAACAAGCTCTGTCGGTGGTCGATGAGCCAAATGCCACTGCCCTGCTGCAAATCGACCTTGACGGTTTCAAAGCGGTCAATGACACGCTCGGCCATGGCACGGGCGATACGTTGCTTCAACTGGCAGCAGGCCGGATCCGGGACACGCTGCAGGACGGCGAACTCGCATACCGGTTAGCTGGAGACGAGTTCGCCGTCATTCAATCGCGTACGGGACAGCCCGCCGAAGCGGAACGCCTCGCGGGGGCGTTAATTGAAGGATTCAAGGCGCCGTTCATGATCAACGACATCCCCGTCTTCGTCGGCGCGAGCATCGGAATTGCATTCGGACCGGGACACGCGACCGAGGGCGAGCAGTTGATGAAGGCCGCGGATATCGCCCTTTATGCAGCCAAAAGAGACGGACGCGGCTGTGCGCGAATTTTCAATCGCTCGATGCAGCTCCTGCTCGAACAGCGTGAAAATCTGAGGCGCAGTCTTCGAATGGCGCTGGACCGGAACGAGCTTTATCTTGAATATCAACCGCTCATTCGGGCTCCCGCGTCGGTCGTGGGCTTCGAAGCGCTGCTGCGATGGCGGCATCCCGAAGTCGGGACCATTCCTCCGAGCGTGTTCATACCGATCGCCGAAGCCGACGGTCTCATGGACGAGATTGGACGATGGGTGATCGAAGAAGCCTGCCGCCAAGCAACGAGATGGCCGTCTTCACTGACGGTCGCCGTGAACCTGTCGCCGGCGCAGTTCCTGAGCGGTTCGCTCACGGACACGGTTGCTCAGATCGTCGACGCAGTCGGAATCCGCGCCGACCGGCTTGAGCTCGAGATTACCGAAACCGTTCTTCTCGAGCAAACCGTCGACAACATTGACACACTGAATACCCTGAATGTCCTCGGGATAAGGATCGCGCTAGACGATTTCGGCACCTACTACTCCTCGTTGAGTTACCTTAAGAACTTCCCGTTCGACACTTTGAAGATAGACCGATACTTCATAAAAGACTTAGAAACCGATCGAAAAAGTCAGACGATCGTGCGATCGATCATAGGCATGGCGCACGGCTTGGGGATAAGCGTCACCGCGGAGGGAGTTGAAACGCCGGGACAAGCACAGTGGCTGATCAGGGAAGACTGTGATTACCTCCAGGGCGATTTCCTTGGACGGCCACTCGGAGCCGAGGCGACGCGCGATTTCATCAGGCGATCTCCCAAGGAACTAATACGCGAAAGTGGGGACGAAATCTGGCGATCCAGCGTCCGGCCCCATGCATAGCGGCGTGGACGAAACTGAGGGGTCGCATCGCTTGACTAAAATGCAGCCAGAAACGAGTGAGGAACGCCAATGAATATTGCTTCTCATGCCGAAGATGGCGAAGCAGTCTTTGAGACAATGATCCAGATCGATTTGGACGTCAAAACTTTTATGTCTGATTGGATACTCTGCGATCAACTCTCGACCTACTCGGCGCGGATGATCAGCCATAACAGAACTGACTCCGTACGGCATTCAAACCTCTTTTCCTCTGCGTTGAACGAATTATTGGAGGTCGCCTTTCGTACGCGGCATTACGGCGGTGAAATAGCCTGTAGAGTGTCCCGCCGGGGCGAGACGGACAGGATCGAACTGACGTTCCCTTGCATGCCCGAAGAACGACAATTCTTTGAAGAAGCGGTGTTTCAAATTACGGGATCCGAGGCAATGGAGCGCTATCTCAACTCAGTGTCCGGAGACCTCGCGCCCAGTCGTGAAGTCGTTCTCCTGGAACTCGCCATCGACTACAACGCGACCCTTCGAGTCGAGCAAGTCGGCGCTGAAATCATCACTCTTGTCGTCGATCTTCCGCTTGAGGGCATGCCAAGTTGAGCGCGTACAACCTTTTCCCGCGTTTCAGAGCGCAATACGATGCAAACGATCAGGAGTTCTCGATATCGGGAATACTGCGGCCCCAATCGATCGATGAGCTTGCGCCCAGCATTGCCCTGTTGAAGGAATCAATCGCTCGTGTACGCGGCACTCTGTACGTAAACGTCAAACGATTGACGCAAATGAACAACACCGCATTTCATGCTTTCTCGCGGGTCATTATTGACGCCTGTCGCGTTCGACCAGATCTCAGGTTCGTACTCGTAACGTCAAGCGTTGTCGGGTGGACGACCAGAAAATTCGGGCGCCTGAACGGAATCGAAGCGAACATCACTGTTCAAGAGTATGACAGTGATTTCTATCCGGGGCAGAGCTTCCTCGAAGAAGGCGGGTTCATTCCGATCCTCCGCACACAGACGAAGATGACTTGGCGCCACGAGCGCACAATCTTGCCGCGACACGGCATGCAACCCGGTATCATCATGGCCGACATCTGTTGCGGAATTGGTGATTTCGCCGTACTCGTGCAGAAAGAATTTCAGCCATCACGGATTGTCGCTCTCGACCATTCCAGATCAAGCCTTGCTTATGCGCGAAGCGTGGCTGCGGCGTTCGATATCGGAGGAATTGAATACACCTATGGCGACGCGTCAGAAATGCTGCTCGACCAAGATCAGTTTGACTTGGTCACATGCCGACACTCCCTGCAGGTGTTCAACAAGCCCGAACTGATTCTCAAGGAACTCTTTCGCATCTGCAAGCCGGGGGGACGCGTCTACATCACGAATGAAAAGAACTCGCACTGTCTGGGCGAACCGCGCGCCGATAGCATCCAGTGGACCTATAATGAAGTCGCCAAGCTTTGGGCGCACTTCCAGATGGATATCGAGCTTGGCCCCAAAAGCCGTCGATACCTGGTCGAAGCGGGGTTCGAAGACATTCGAGTCGAGTCTTTCGTGGTCACCAACCACGACGGCGATCCGCAGGACTTCGCAGATGTCGTCGCGGCATGGGAGAACGTCTATGCAGGCGAGATGGCGACAAAGCGAGGTGACCCGCCGGCGTTCATCAGACGGTTCCGACAGGGTTTCCAGGATCACATTTTCGCTGCGCTCCACCCCAAGGGATATGCCGGCTGGCCAATCTGGGTTGCATCGGGACGTAAGCCACTGTGAGCGAGTCGCATGCCATTTCCCCCAAACCCTGGTCCGTTTTCCGGCCTAACAGCTTCCGCGCGAAATTCATAATCGTTGTAGGCGGGGCGGTGCTGTTCGACCTCCTGGTCGGTGGGAGCGTCGCCCTGTGGAACGTCAACCGGCTTTCCCGCGACGCGACGTACCAGATCGAGAGCGGCCTCACCAAGGCGAGCCAGGAATACCTCCAGAATTATATCGAGACGACTGCTCTGCGCGCCGATCTCCTGTTCGACCAAATGCACTCCGAGGTTACCGCACTTGCAGGCTCCATGCAGAGACTGATCGATCATCCAGAGGCGAAGGAGGCAATCGGCAACGCGCTGGCGACGGACTCCTATTTCAATGCGCCGCTTATACATGACCCCAAGGGAAACTGGATGCAGAGCCCACAAGGGTCGCCTTCGGTCTTGAGTATCTGGGGATATCTTCTCTCCCCCGATGGCCGACCGAAGCCCGAAATTCTCCACAAAATTCAGGAGAGTGCGGCGTTCGACATTTTTGGCCCAAGCCAAATGGCAACAGGCGCCAGGAAGTTGCAGGTCTATTACGTTGGACCGAAGGCAGCACCTATCATGCGCACGACTCCTTACTCCGATCAGGCGCAAACCTTCGACAAGCTCTATCCGGGCCACAACAACGCAAATTTCTGGGATTTCTTCTTTCCTGGCGTCTATGAGCGCTGGCAGGGGTGGATCAGGGACCCGAATTCGCGCCCCGTAAAAGGCGATGACATCACGGCGACTGCCCCATATATCGATGCGATTACCGGTAAGCTCATAGTGAGTTTCTTCCATCCGCTCTGGACGAAGGACCGCAAGGATGTCGCCGGCATGGTCGCTTCCGACGTAACGCTCGATCAACTCGCTGAAATCGTCGAAAGCGTGAAGGTCGCTGAGACGGGCTTCGGTTTTCTCACCATGTCGAATGGCAATGTGCTCGCGATCAAGCCCGAAGGCGAGAAAACGCTCGGGCTCAAGATTGCAAGCGGTGCGGCGGGTCAAGGCGTTACCGGACTCGATCGCTCGCTCAAAAAGAGTACGCATTCGGCCGTTGCGGCGCTCGAACTTCCTGCCGACGACAAGACGGTCATCAAGCATATTTCGATTTGGGAGGATGGCGAAGCCGAACCTCACATCGTCGCGCTTCGCCGACTGGAGGCAGTCAATCTCTGGAACAGCACGGGGTCCATCACAGCCGAAAACCAGATGCTCGGCTTCGTCGTCCCGGAGCGGGAAATCTATGCTTCCCTGCTTGCAGCGCAACAGAGCATTTCCAGCGCGACCAACCGGATCCTGGTCTCCCAGATCATCGCAATTATCATTTCGCTCCTGATTGTCTTTGCGGCTGTCTTCGGAATCTCAAAGCGGATCACCGCAGGCCTCAGCGCGCTTGCAGCAGCCGCAAAGCGGCTCCAGGCACAAGACTATTCAGTTCGAGTAAGCATTCCGACGCATGACGAAGTGGGAGAGGTGGGGGTCGCGTTCAACCGGATGGCGGAGGAGATCAGCTTCCATACGGAAAATCTCGAGCAAATCGTCGATGAAAGAACGAAGGAGCTTGAAGACGCAAATCAGGAGATTTCCGCCCTCAACAGCAAATTGCGAGATGAGAACCTCCGCCTTGGTGCAGAGCTTGCAGTTGCCAAACATATCCAGATGATGGTTCTGCCGAGAGCCAGCGAACTCGAAGCCATCCACGGGGTCGAAATCGCCGCTTATATGCGGCCGGCCGACGAGGTCGGCGGCGACTACTACGACGTCTTGCAAGAGGGATCGCGGGTCAAGATCGGGATCGGCGATGTGACAGGCCACGGGCTCGAAAGCGGTGTGCTGATGCTGATGGTTCAATCCGTTGCACGCGCACTGCAGGAGACTGGCGAGGACAATCCACGTCAGTTTCTCGATCGACTGAACAGAGCCATCTATAAAAATATCGAACGGACCAACACCGACAAGCATCTCTCGCTGGCCTTTCTTGACTTTGAGAATGGGAGGGTGACCCTGTCAGGGCAGCATGAGGAGGTTCTCGTCGTTCGTGCAAATGGAGAGATCGAGCGTATCGATACCGCCAATCTTGGTCTGCCGATCGGCCTCGAACGCAACATCTTGCCGTTTATCGCAACGCGCGACATTCCGTTCAACAGCGGCGATGTGATCGTGCTCCACACGGATGGTGTGACCGAGGCGGAAGATCAGGAGGGAAAATTGTTCGGTTTGATACGCCTCTCTAACAGTGCGCGCCACTATCATCGCAGGAGCGCCGAGGAGATCAAAACTGGAATTATTGAGGACCTGATGGCGCATATCGGAACACAGAAAATCCACGACGACATCACGCTCGTGATCATGAGGCACAAGTAGGAATGACAACACTGTTCGGAACAGCCGACTTTGCAATTGGAATGAGAGAGAGCGTCAGCCGCGTGCGATTGTTCGATGGACCTCTCGACCTGAGTTGGCATCATTGCGCTACTACTTCGGACTTCATCGCGGACGTTTTTGCCCTGCGCTTCCAGTCTTCTCGCAACGACTACAGGGAAGTGCGACACAGCATTGGCTATCTAGTCAACGAACTGATTGAAAATGCGGTCAAGTTTCGTGCGCCAGGCGAGATCACGATCGAGGCGGCCATAGAATCGGAAAGCTTTAAAATCAAGGTTTCGAATGTTGTTGACGTCGAAACAACCGCTAAATTTCAAAATCTTCTGTCGGAGATCACAGCCGGCGATCCGGGTGAGCTCCTGATCCAGCGAATCGAAGAGAATGCCGCGGACCCTCAGACAACAAATTCCGGTCTTGGATTGCTGACGTTGATGAACGACTATGGCGCGAGCCTGGCTTGGGTCTTCAGCCCCGCCGACGAAAGGGACCAGGTTCGCCTGGAAACATATGCTTCAATTGTGGTATCATCAGAAACTTATAACTAAAACGAAATGAAGACAAAATCGTGGACATAACAACGACAAATTATCGCGTGTGGAACGAAGGAAGCGATGTTTATTTTGACGGCGTAATGAGGTTGTCCAGTTCTGAGGCCTATGCGCCCATTTTGCAGCTAATGATGAATGTCCTTACCTCCAATCCTACTACTATAACGATACATGTATCAGACTTGGAGTTCCTTAACTCGTCGGGCATCAATTTATTGGCCAAATTTACCATAGAGGTCAGAAAGCATCCAGAGATCCAACTCATTGTCCGGGGAAGCTCGGAAATACCTTGGCAGTCGAAATCGCTGCCAAATCTCAAAAAACTACATCCTGCGATGGTACTCTTCGTTGGCTGACAGGCGGGTTTATCCAGGCGCCAAAGACCATTCGGCTACACTTTCCGGACGTCTGCCTTTTGAGATGCGAATCGAAAAGGACGGGAGCGGGCTCATACGCTCTGGCATCCGGCTGAATGCCGCTTCCGAGGCGGCGGCCGAAAGGCCGGTCAGGGTCATGACTTCCGGTACGGCTGAACGTCGGCGTTGGAGACGCCATATCGCGGTTCCAAACCAGGACCGTTCCGTCCTTACGCTGCCTGCACGTTTTTCGAGATCCGCGCCCACTCCGGAATCCAGTCGCGGTGCGCGGCGAGCAGGTCGTCGACCAGCGACCAGATCTGGTCGAGATCGAGCTCGGCGGCGGTATGCGGATCCATCATCGCCGCGTGATAAAGATGCTCGCGGTTTTCCGTCATCAAGGCCGCGACAGTCAGTTCCTGCACATTGACATTGGTGCGGATGAGCGCCGTCAGTTGCGGCGGCAAGGTGCCGATGAAGGTCGGCTGGATGCCGGACGCATCGACCAGGCACGGCACTTCGGCCGCGCAATTTTCCGGCAGCGAGGTGATGCAGCCATTGTTGCGGACATTGCCGTAAATAACCGAGGGCTCGCCGGTCCAGACCGAGTTCATGATCGAGGAAGCATATTCATGGCTCTCCTCGATCTCGATGTTCTCGGCGCTCCGGTAGGCGGCCGCCTGCCCTTTCCACCGCTCGATCTGCTCGATGCAGCGCTTGGGATATTCATCGAGCGGAATGCCGAATTTCTCGATCAGATCGGGCCTGCCGTCCTTGATGAAATAGGGCGTGTATTCGGCGAAATGCTCCGAGCTTTCGGTGACGAAATAGCCGAGGCGGGTCAGCACCTCGTAACGCACCTTGTTCGGGCAGCGCGGATTCCAGTGGCTGGGTTTCGGAAATCGCCCGTCGCGGTAGCCGCGCACGAGATCCGGATAAAGGTCGCGGTAGCTGCCATCGGCCTGCCGATGCTCGAATTTCAGGTAGAAGGCCATGTGGTTGATGCCGGCGGCACGGTAACGGATTTCCTCGAGCGGGATTTCGAGATCTCGGGCGAGCTCGAAAGCCGTTCCCTGCACCGAATGGCAGAGACCGACCTGCTTGATGAGCGGATACTTTTCCGCAATCGCCCAGGTGTTGATCGCCATCGGGTTGACGTATTGCAGGAGGATTGCGTCGGGGCAGATTGCCATCATGTCTTCGCAGATTTTCCAGAGGTGCGGAACGGTGCGCAAACCCCGCATGATGCCGCCAACGCCGAGCGTATCGGCGATCGTCTGGCGCAGGCCGTATTTCTTCGGCACCTCGAAATCAGTGACCGTGCAGGGCTCGTAGCCGCCGATCTGGAAGGCAACGACGACGAAGTCCGCGCCTTCCAGGGCCTTGCGCTGGCTGGATGCGTCTCGATCGTCGCCGCAGAGCCAAGCGTCTTGACCAGCTTTCCGGCGACGATCTCGCTTTCTTCCAGGCGCTGCGGATTGACGTCCATCAGCGCGATGGTAGCGCCCGAAAGAGACGGCCGCTGCAGCACATCGCCGATGACATTCTTCATGAAGACGGTGGAACCGGCCCCGATGAACGTGATTTTGGGTTGTCTCGTCATGAATTGCGCCTCTTGTCTGCGATTTACGCGGCTACCTCGAACGCGGCCCTGACGAGCCGTTCAGTGTAGGCGGTCCTCGGATGGGAAAGAACCTCGTCGACGGGTCCCTCCTCGACGATTTTACCGTGCTGCACCACCACGACCCGATGACAGAGCGCGCGTACGACCTTGAGATCGTGGGAAATGAAGAGGTAGCTCAGTCCGCGCTCGTCCTGCAGCTTGCGCAGGAGGTCGATGATCTAGGCTTGAACGGAGAGATCGAGCGCCGATGTCGGCTCGTCGAGCAGGATGAATTCCGGCTCGAGTGCGATTGCCCGCGCAATAGCGATGCGCTGGCGCTGGCCACCGGAAAACTCGTGCGGAAAGCGCGACAGGATGTTGTGCGAAAGCCCGGCGCTGACAAGCGCCTGCTCCACGCGCTGCAACCGATCACTTTTGTCGTCGCCGAGCCGATTGACGATCAGCCCCTCCTCGATGATCTGGCCGACCGACATGCGCGGATTGAGCGAGGAGAGCGGATCCTGAAAGACGACCTGCATGCGCGATCTGAGCGGCCGCATCTGGTCACGTGTCCTTGCGTGGATCGGTTCGCCGTCGAAGAAGATTTCGCCGCCGTCGGCCGTCAGAAGCTTCACCAGCGCCTGCCCGAACGTCGTCTTGCCGGACCCGGATTCGCCGACCAGCCCCAGCGTTTCGTACCGGTGAAGCTTTAGGCTGAGGCTGTCGACGGCGACGAGTTCCTTGAGCCGCGGCTTGAAGAACCCACCATGCTTCAGCATGAACGACACCCGCACATTGCTGCCCTCGAGAATGACGGCTGAGTCCACCGGCGTCGGATTGGCCATGCCCTTTGGTTCGGACGCCAGAAGATGGCGTGTATAGGGATGCTGCGGGTTCTTGAAGAGCGCTTCAGTGGTGTTGTGCTCCTTCACCTCGCCCTGGCTCATTACATAGACGTAGTCGGAAAACTGGCGAACGACCGTCAGATCGTGAGTGATCAGGATTACCGCCATACCGACCTTCTGCTGCAGATCACGGATGAGGTTGAGTATCTGCGCCTGCACGGTGACGTCGAGTGCCGTCGTGGGTTCGTCGGCGATGAGTACGTCCGGATTATTGGCGAGCGCCATGGCGATCATGACGCGCTGGCGCTGACCGCCTGAAAGCTGGTGCGGATATTGGTTGAAGCGGCTTTCCGGGTCCGGAATCTGCACCTGCCGCAACAGCTCCAGCGTACGCTCCGCTGCTTGCCTGCGGCTCATCTTCTGATGAACGCGGATCGCCTCGATGATCTGCGCGCCGACCGTGTAGACCGGATTGAGCGAACTCATCGGCTCCTGGAATATCATCGAAATGCGGTCGCCGCGCAGCGCCCGGCGCTGCCGGTCGGAGAATTTCAGCACATTTTTCCCATCATATTCGATCCGCGAGTGCACGGCCACGGCGGCGCGCTTGGTGAGCAAGCCCATGACCGTGCGCGCCGTCACCGACTTGCCGGAGCCGGATTCTCCCACCACAGCGATGGTCTCGCCGCGATAGAGCTGAAACGAGACATCCTTGACCGCGTCGACCGTCCCGCCTTCTACCTTGAAGGTCACCGCGACATTGCGGGCGTCGATGATCGGACTGCCGGTCCTCACCGCATGATCGTGACGTTCGTCCGGCGCCATCGAGGTCTTTTCCGTCAGAGCCATGGTGCCGGCCTTCTCAATAGGGATCGACGGCGTCGCGAAGACCATCGCCCAGCGCATTGAACGCAAAGACGGTGACCAGCACGAAACCCACGGGGGCAAGGATCCAGGGATAGGACCCAATGACGGAGTATGTCGCGGTATCCTGCAGCATCAGCCCCCAGGAGATCAGCGGCGGCTTCACCGCGAAACCGAGCAAGCCGAGGAAGGATTCAAGCAGCACGACATTGGGGATCGCCAGCGTGACGGCGACGATCACGTGGCTCATGACGTTGGGGAAAATATGCTGAAAGATGATCCGGCGGTCGGTTGCGCCGATCGCCATCGCCGCCCGCACATAGTCGATCCGCGCCAGCGCCAGCGTCTTGCCTCGAACTTCGCGCGACAGCTGTGCCCAGCCGAGCGCCGACATGACGACGATGACGAACGCGAGGAAGACATTGGTCGGCGCCGTCACCGGAATCAGCGAGGTGAGCGCGAGATAAAGCGGCAGTTGCGGAAAGGCGAGCACCAGTTCGACGAAGCGCTGTACCCATGCGTCAAACCTTCCGCCGAAATATCCGGACACCATGCCGACCGTCGTGCCGACTACCGTGATGATGAACACCACGGTCAGGGCGATCATCAGCGAAATGCGCGAGCCGTAGATGATGCGCGACAGCACATCGCGGCCGAATTTGTCGGTGCCGAGGAAATTGACCGGGCTTCCGTCGGTGGCGCCGAAGAAATGCCGCTGCGCCGGGATCAGTCCGAAAAGCCTGTATCCGAACCCTTTGACGAAAAAGCCGAGCGTCTGCGGGTTTTCGTAGTCGGGGCCTACGATCGGCTGGAACGTGACGGGGTCGAATTCATCTGTTTCACGAATCGGATAGCTGCGCGGCGGAAAGACGAAGTTCCCGCCCCGATCCGTCATGCTGATTGTCTGAGGCGGCGCGAAACCGACGCCGGTCAGCTTCGGATCGACGGGTGCGAAGAACTCCGCGAATATCGTCATGATCATCAGGAGGCAGACAAGGATCAGCCCTATCATGCCGGTCCAGGATCGCTTCAGACGGCGCCAGACAAGCGCGGTATAGGTTTCGTTGCCATTGCCTTTGGCCGGCAGCACGGAGGCGCAGATTATGGATTGGACGTCGGCTTTCATGCGTCGGTCCCTCCCCCAAGGCGAACCCGCGGGTCGAGCGCTGCAAGCAGCATGTCGGCGATGATGTTGCCGACGATCAGGGTCACCGACAGAACCAACATGAAGGTCGCCGTGACATAGACGTCGCCGATCCACATCGAGCCGACGATGGCCGGGCCGACCGTGGGCAGGGCGAAGATGATCGCGGTTTCGATCTCGCCGGTCAGCATGTAGGGCAGCACGACGCCCTGATACATGACGAGCGGATGCAGCGCGTTCGGCACAGCGTGGCGCATGACCACCGTGCGCTCGCTCAAGCCCTTGGCCCGAGCCGTTTCGACATATTGGGCGTTCAGCGTATCGAGAAGATTGCCCCGCATGACGCGCATGTTGTAGGCGAGCCCGCCCAAAGTGGCGATCGCGATGACCGGCCAGACATGCTTGACCAGATCGACGAACTTGCCCCACGACCAGGGCGCCCCGCCGTAGCGGGCGGAATGGAAACTGTTGATCTCAGTAACATTGAAGTGGAACACCAGGATATAGACGATGATCAGCGCCATCAGGAATCGCGGTACTGTCATGCCGAGAAACGAGATCCCCGACAGCACGCTGTCCACCCAGGAATATTGCCGGGTTGCCGCCAAAACGCCGAAGGTGATGCCGATCACCGAAGCCAGGATATGGCAGACGAGCGCCAGCGCCAGCGTACGGGGCAAACGTTCGCCGACCACATCGGCGACAGGCTTGTTGTAGAAGAGACTGTGGCCGAAATCGCCGCGGGTGACGATGCCGGTGATCCAGTTGACGTACTGGAGGGGCAAGGGCTTATCGAGGCCATGCGCGATCTTGTAGGCCTGCGCCTGGGCGTCGGCCTTTTCGAAGGATGCGCCACCCTGGTTGATCAGTTGCGAGCGCACATAGTCGCTGTAGTCGCCCGGCGGGGCCTGGATGATCGCGAACGTCACGACGCTCAGGACGAAGAGGACAGGAATCGCCGAGGCGATACGCACAAGCAGAAATCTGAACATGATCGTGTTTGCTTCTCTTGTGGCTCGTGGCGATCTGCTCCTTCACGAGGCGCGGTATCTCCACGGTTCAATTCGCGACCTCCCCTCCGGCGGATGCTCGCCGGAGGGAAATCGACTGCGGTCAGTTGATCGGACCGCCTTCACCGGGCTTGCCCGGAAGCTGCTCGGGGAACAGCTCGTAGTCGCCCTGCTTGTCGGCAGCGACGAAGACCCGTTCACGGATGATCGTGTCCTCCGCCCAATTGAACATGAAGATCGGCACGCCTTCCGGAATGTTGGAGAAGCGCTTGTTGATGATGAGCGCACCCGGATATTCTGTCAGGCCGATCGTATCGAGATTCGTCGTCGAGACCTTCTGGAACTGCTTCATCAGATCAGCCCGCTCGTCATTGTCGTTGCTGGAGATGAACTTGTTGACGACGTCCACGAGTTCCTGTTCGAACGGCATCAGATCGACCGTGCCGTCCGTTCCTGCCCTGTGATGCCAACTCGTGCGCGGACCGGTCGGGGCAAGCTGGGTCGTGTTCTGCACAACTGAGGTCTGTTCCTGCTCGTTGCGGCGAACAAGCCAGTCGAAGCGCCCGGCATACTGGGTTGCGTCGCGCTTCGCGCCATCGATTGTGTTGAGCACGACCTTGAGGCCAAGCTGTTCCATCTGGCCGACCAGACCTTCCGCGAGATTGCGATCGGTGCTGTAGTCGGAATTCACCAGAAGCACGATCTGTACGTCCGAGCCGCCAGCTGTACCGGCCGGAAAGTTGACGGCGCCGTTGCCGTCCGTGTCCTTCAACCCGACCTTCTCCAGCAGCGCCTTGGCGCCTTCCAGATCGAACGGGTAGTACACCGTCGAGGCGCGATCATAGAAGCTCGTGCCAGAGGAAATGCCGCCGGGATAGATCGCGGTGAAGGGTCCTTTGACGAGGGATTCGCCGAGTTTCTTGCGATCGATGGCCATGGTCACGGCCTTACGGAAATCGACGTTGCGGTTGAGCTCGCGTACGGCCTGCGCCCGCTCGTCCGGCTCGCCCCAGCCATTGGCTGAAAAGTTCATGCGCAGATTGTAGCCGATCAGCCGGGCGCCAAAGGCCAGCCGCGCGGGAGCCGTTTCCTGTGCGGCGCGCTTCAGCGATTCCACGAAATTTTCAGGTTGCTCCAGGTTCGAGATATCGCCGGACCCGGCGATCGCCTGCACGTCGCGATCGGCCCAAGTCGAAAGCTTGTAGTGCAGTTCGTTGAGATAGGGCAGCTGATTTCCCTCTTCGTCCACCTTCCAATAGTAAGGATTGCGGCGAAGCACGATGACGTCGTCCGAACGGTATTCGATAGGCACCCAGGCGCCCATGACGGGCATATTCAAGTATTCCGGCGGAAAGCCGTTCTTGTACTCGTCGTAGGTGGTGCCTGCATATTTCGGATGCTTGGTCTTCAAAATGTGCGAGGGGCCAGGGCAGAAGGTTCCATAGGCCATCGCATAGAGATGCTGGCGCGGGAACGCGTCCTTAAAAGTCCATTCGATCGTATATTTGTCTACCGCCTTCAGGGTGGTGCCTTCTCCGAACGTTTCCGGTGTTGCACCGTTCAGCGGCGAGACGTTCGGATCGACGACATTGTCGTCCCAATAGAACATCACGTCATCGGCGTCGAAGGGATCTCCGTCGGACCACTTTGCGCCTTCGATCAACTTCATCGTCAGTGTGTGGCCGTCTTCCGACCACTCCCAGCTCTGGGCAAGATTGGGCAGCGGCTCGACGTCTTTGGCATCGACCTGGAAGAGCGGCGCGGTGCGCGTCAGGCATTCGAACATCGCAATGTCAATGCCGCCCCAGCCTTGCGTCTGCCCGGCGCTGTAGTTCCAGCCTTCCGGCCGGCCGCCGACGACGTGGCGCATCGTGTCGCCATAGACGCCTATCCCGTCGGGCATGTTGCCTGTCTTGAAGACCATCGGCTCCTTCGGCAGCCGCTCGGCCAACGGAGGCAGTTTCCCGGTCTTGACGAATTTTTCGGTGACCCACTCCGGCTCGCGATACTCGGATAGCGCCTTGAATTCCAGAATTGAATCGCGCGGCACGTAATTGATCGTGCCTTGCGCCGGAAACGGCGGCTGTTCCGGCACGATCGTCGGCTCGGAGGCCACGGCCTGGATCGCGAACGCCGATACGCCGAACAGAAGCGCGGCGGCGGTTTTCATGCGGCCAAAAATGTTCATTGTCCTGGTTTCTCCCTTATGCTTCGGGCCCGCCGCGATGGCATGGCTCTCCTCCTACAAGCATCGAACGAAGCGGTATTCCGCTTTCTCAGAAGCGGTATTCCGCTTTCTCGGATGACAGTGCCGTGCTGCCCGAGCGCATTCGCCGAGGCACGATCCTGGCCGCCCGGTTTTCCGGAACATTGGCTTATCGCAACCAATGTCTCAGCCGGCCGCGCGCAATGCGTCCTTTTCGGCCCTGATCTCTTCGATCGAGCGAACCTCGCGGCGGGCGACGCCCTTCCATTCCCGCGTTTTTACCGTCGCGCGGCTCAGCCGCTCCTTGGCGCTGTCGATCGCATGGGCGAACTGCGGCAACCATTGCGCTTGCGCCACGACCATCTCGTCGACCATCTGCCAGACCTCTTCCGGCGTGCAGATGGCGCCAACCAGCGGATCGTGCAGCACGGCCAGTTTCAGGAGGTCGATGTCGCCGGAGATTGCCGCGTGGACGGACATGCGCTGGACATTAATCGACGAAATGCAGGTCGCGGCGCAGGCTTCCGGAAGCGTCATGCCGGCCACCATGTTGATGCCGAAGCGATCGACGAAACCAGGCGATTCGATGATTCGGACGGAAGATTGGTGATGACGCCTTCGTTCTGACGTTGAAGTGACCGCGATAGACCCGACCGGTCTCGAGCGCCTCCAGTATGTGGCTGGCGTGCTCGTTCGAGCGGCGCCCGGGATCGAAGGGCTTTCCCGCATCTTCGAGGAATTGCGGGAACTCGGTTTCGAACCAGTTCCGGGTTTCGGTCGAATAGCGCAGATAACCGCCGGTTTCGCCGTGGATCCAGTCCGACATATCGATCCACTTGGCAGTCTCCTCAGGCCGTTTGCGATACCAGGGCAGATATTCCGACAGGTGGCCGTTACTTTCGGTCGAATAGACGCCGAAGCGCTTCAACACGTCGATCCTGAGTTTCTCCTGCCGCGAGAAGACAGGATGCGCCTCGAAGGCGGCGACGAGCTCATCCCTGCCGACCTTGCGTCCCTTGACGCGAACGTCGACGAACCAGGTCTGGTGGTTGATGCCGGAGCAGACATAGTCGAGCTCGCCTTCCCCGGCGCCGAGGATCTCGGCAATCTGCTCGGCCCCATGCTGGACCCCATGGCAGAGACCGACCGTATCGACCTTGCCGAATTCGATCGCCGCCCAGGTGTTTATCGCCATCGGGTTGGCATAGTTCAGGAATTTCGCGCCTGGCTCGGCCAGTTCGCGAATGTCCTTGCAGAAATCCAGAATGACCGGGATGTTGCGCTGGCCGTAGAGAATGCCACCGGCGCAGATCGTATCGCCGACGCACTGGTCGACGCCATATTTCAAGGGGATGCGGATATCGTCGGCATAGGCGGCGAGACCTCCGACGCGCACACAGCTGATGATGTAGCGCGCGCCCTCGATCGCCTTGCGGCGGTCCGTCGTCGCGGTCACCCGTGCAGAAAGCTGGCTCGACTTGACGATCCGCAGGAGAATTGACTCGATCATCTTGAGATTGTGCTCGCTGATGTCGGTCAGTGCGAACTCGATCTCGCGTAGCTCCGGCACACACAAAATGTCCGTGAACAGCTTCTTGGTGAAACCGACGCTGCCCGCGCCAATGATTGCGATCTTAAATCTGCTCATTCGAAGGTTCTCCGCAAGCGGACTGGACCGATAGGTAAAATCGGTTCGTGGAAATCCGGTCCAGGCGTGTTATTCGGAAGACACGCAACCAAGCGGCGTGCAACCAGGATTTCATCCTCATCCCTTTTGTTTTTTGGTCAATATGCGTAAGATCACGTGCCTCCGGTAGGGCGTAGATGTGCTTTGTAGGGTAATTTTGTGCTGCAAAAACTCGTCGACCTTGGACCGGTGATGAAGATGATTTCCCTGCCGCGCGCTCGGCAGCGATTGCACACCATGCCGACGAGCACCGGCTACGACGTGAGAACGGATGCCGGCTACAGCTGGGATGGCCGCAGGCGCGGGCAGACGCCGTTCGCAGTGATGCAGCACACCATCAGCGGCACCGGAAACCTGCGTTACGGAACCAGGTCCTACCGTATCGCTCCGGGCGAGACGATGCTGTTGGTTGTTCCGCATTCGCACCGCTACTGGGTCGAAAAAGGCGGGCGCTGGGAGTTTTTCTGGATATCGATGCATGGGGCGGAAGCGTTGCGCATCCATAGAGAAGTCCTGGCAACGAAAGGACCGGTGTTCAGGCTTCGGGCAGCGACCGTCGATAATCTGGCCGACTGCGCCTACCGGCTGGTCAAAGGCGACGGCTCAACGCCGGCACGCGCCTCGGCAATTTCCTACGAGGCGGCCATGGCACTCTATGATGACGTGTTCGAACTGCACGGAAATGATGTGGCGGAGAATTCGGTAGTGCGTCAGGTGACTGACTATATCGGTGCGCATCTGCATCTGCCGTTGCCGGTCGATGAGCTGGCGCGGCTTTCCGGTCTCAGTCGCGCGCATTTCTCGCGTGTGTTCGCGGCGCATGAAGGTATTCCTCCGGCTGAGTTCGTCCTCAACCGACGCCTCGACCGCGCCGCAAAGCTACTGACCATGTCCGCCGACCTTCCGGTGAAGGATATTTCCGGCATGTGCGGCTTCGAAGATCCCAACTACTTCGCCAAGGTATTCCGACGTGGCTTCGGCGTCAGTCCGACAGAATTCAGAACCACTGGCATGTATGCAAGCGCCGGCTATCAGCAGGGGCAGATTTTGGACAGATGACAAATAGCGCTGACCTGTCATCCTTTGATGGCTGCTTTTAGCGCGAGAGAGACCGTCAACCTGGTCACTCGGACATCGGCTTTCAGGAGGCGGCAAAGCTGGCCTTGTAAGCAAAAGGCGTCCCGAAAGTCGCCTCTCAATAGCTTGATTCCCTTGAGAGAACTTGGAGCGGATGAAGCGATTCGAAAGCTCGACCCCAACCTTGGAAACGTCTATTTCTGCCAACGCCGCCTTATCCGAATCTTCGCTGCCAATCCGAGATGATCAAGACCAGAAAATGATGCAGGTTCTCTGGACCAGCGTGGCAGCTGAGCAGACGCAGCTTCCTGGCTTCTGCATATGGACCCTCTTGGGTAATTGATAATTGCGCCGTCATGTTCCAAAACAGGTCGGCAGACCCGCGAGGATGTTTTCGTGCGGGGTCGTCCACGGTCCTCAGGCGAGAATTCCAAAAGACGTTCAACAATGACCCAGCACGTACAAAATGCTCGAATTCTCATGTACAGCCACGACACGTTCGGGCTCGGCCACTTGCAGCGCTGCCGGACGATCGCGCATTCGCTGGTCGAGGATTTCCGCGGACTTCAGGTGCTTATCATTTCGGGTGCGACGATCGCTGGCGCCTTCGACTACCGCGCCCGTGTCGACTTCGTGAAGATCCCCAGCGTCATCAAGTTGCGCAACGGCGAATACACCTCGCTGGAAAAGGATATCGATCTGCATGAGACGCTAAGGATGCGCCAGTCGATCATCCGCCACACAGCCGAGACCTTCCGGCCGGATATCTTCATCGTCGACAAGGAACCGCTCGGCCTGCGCGGTGAGATCGAGGACACGCTGTCCTACCTCAAGACGCGGGGCACCACGCTCGTGCTTGGCCTGCGCGAGGTGATGGACGCGCCGCATCTGCTCGAAGCAGAGTGGGCACACAGGGATGTGATGCGCAAGATAGGCCTGTTCTACGACAAGGTCTGGGTCTATGGTCCGCCGGATTTCTACGATCCGCTGATCGGTTTGGACGTGCCGCCGGCTGTCAGGGCAAAGATGAAGTTCGTCGGTTTCCTGCAACGGAGCCTGCAGAAGAACGAGTTGCCCGGCCACCGGCCCGACGGCGATTATATCCTCGTTACCACCGGTGGCGGCGGTGACGGCGGCGACCTGGTCCACAGTGTCATCGATGCCTATCAGCAGGATCCGCAATTGCAGCATAGGGCGCTGATCGTGCTTGGGCCTTACATGCCGGCGCGCAAGCGCAACAAGCTGCTCAGGAAGGGGGCCAAGATCCCCTATATCAAGATCATCGAGTTCGACAACCGCATGGAAGATCTGATTGCCGGCGCCAAGGCGGTCGTGGCGATGGGCGGTTACAACACCTATTGCGAGATACTGTCTTTCGACAAGCCGGCGCTGATCGTGCCGCGCGTCAAGCCCCGCGAGGAACAACTGATCCGAGCACGGCGCGCAGCCGAACTCGGCCTCATCGAGATGCTTTTGCCGGAAGAAGCCGAGGATTCCCAGCGGTTTGCCAATGCGCTGGAGGTGCTGCCGGCCCGGCCCGGCCCATCGCAGAGCCATCCGCATCTGACGCTGGAAGGGCTGCCTCACATTTCTGAAATCGTCTCGGAACTGCTCGACCGGCGGGGCGGCCATCACCTTTCGGTCATTGAAGGCATGATCTGAGTTGCAACATCGCAAGATCGTCGTGGTTCTGAAGGGCTATCCGCGGCTGTCGGAAACCTTCATCGCGCAGGAACTGCTCGGTCTGGAGCGTGCGGGGTTCGACCTGATACTCTTCGCGCTCAGGCGGCCGACCGACGCAAAACGCCACCCCGTGCATGACGAGATCAAAGCGCCGGTCCATTATCTGCCGGAATATCTGCATGAAGAGCCGCTGCGCGTGGTTCGCTCGCTGTTTGCTTATCTGCTTCGGCCGGGCTTCTGGCGCGCGCTCGGATCGCTGGCTATCGACCTCGGCCGCGACTTTACGCGCAATCGCGCGCGCCGCTTCGGGCAAGCGCTCGTGCTGGCGGCCGAATGGCCGGAAGACGCGGGCTGGCTGCACGCACATTTCGCGCACACACCGGCATCGGTGACGCGCTATGCCAGCCAGCTTCGTGGCCTGCCCTGGAGCTGCTCGGCCCATGCCAAGGACATCTGGACTTCGGCGGACTGGGATCTGGCTGGCAAGCTTTCCTCGGCCCGCTGGACGGTCACTTGCACGAAAACCGGCTTCGACCGTCTGAAAAAACTCGCTAACGGCAACGCGTCTGTGCATCTGAGCTATCATGGGCTCGACCTTGATCGCTTCGGCAGTTTCGGCGAGGCGCGAAAACAGCATGACGGCTCGGCGCCGGACCAACCGGTTATCATTCTGAGTGTCGGGCGCGCCGTTGAAAAGAAAGGTTACGATACGTTGCTGGAGGCCCTTGCCCTCTTGCCTGGTGATTTGGCGTGGCGTTTCGAGCATATCGGCGGCGGCGAGGAACTGGAACGGTTCAAGGCGCTGGCGCAAAAGCTCGGCCTGGATGGCCGCGTCTTTTGGAAAGGCGCGCTTGCGCAGGAGGAGGTGCTTGAGCACTACCGCTGCGCCGACATCTTCGCCCTGGCCTGCAGGATCACTGCAAATGGCGACCGGGACGGTCTGCCGAATGTTCTGGTGGAGGCGGCTAGCCAGCGGCTTGCCTGCGTGTCGACCGATATTTCCGGCGTGCCGGAGCTTCTATCGCCGGATGAAACCGGGCTGCTGGTTCCGACGGAAAACCCGATTGCCCTGGCGCAGGCGCTGGAGCGCCTGATCCGTGATCCCGTGCTGCGCGCCCGCCTCGGCGACGCCGCAGAGCGGCGCGTGCGCGGTAATTTCGATCATTTGGCAAGCATTGGACAGCTCAAGGAACTGTTCGAGCGGGAGTGGCGGGCCGCCGAATGAAGCGGCTGCGGGCTTTCTTCTATGTCCAGCACCTGCTCGGCATCGGCCATCTCGCGCGCGCCAGCCGCATTGCGGCGGCTCTGGTCGATGACGGGTTTGACGTAACCGTCGTGACCGGCGGAGCGCCGATCGCGGGGTTTCCGGGAGTGGGTGTGAAATCTGTAACCCTGCCACCTGTCACCTCCGGTGATGAAGGATTTTCCGGACTTGTCGACCTGCAGGGCAAACCCATCGACGATGATTTCAAGAGATGGCGTTCAGAGATGCTGCTGCAGGCGTTCCGGGATTGCAGGCCTGATATCGTCATTGTCGAGGCGTTTCCATTTGGACGCCGGCAGATGCGTTTCGAACTCCTGCCGCTGATCGAGGCCATCGACGCGACGTCGCCCAGACCGCTGCTGGCGACGTCGGTCCGTGATATCCTTCAGGAGCGCGTCAAGCCGGGCCGAAACGAGGAAACGGTCGATCTGATCAACAGGCATTTCGACCTTGTCATGGTCCATGGCGATCCGGCTTTCGCAACCATCGACAAGACATTTCCACTGGCTGGGGCGATCAAGGCCGAGGTCACCTACACAGGGCTCGTTGCCGCTCCGCCATCGCCCGCGGCCTCCGAGCGCTTCGACGTTCTGGTGTCGGTTGGCGGCGGGGCTGCCGGAAAGAGCCTTGTCAGCTCCACCATCGCAGCGGCGCGGAATGCCAACAAAGCTTGGAAATGGTGTTTGATCACCGGCCCAAACCTGCCGAAAAACGAGTTTGACGCGATCGCACGCGATGCTTCGCCGGTCCTGTCCATCTTCCGGTTCCGCGAGGATTTCGCCAGCCTGCTGACCGGCGCCCGCCTGTCGGTCTCGCAGGCGGGTTACAACACGGTCTGCGATGTCCTGCGCGCGGGTTGTCGCTCTCTGCTCGTTCCATTTGCAGCCGGCGGGGAAACCGAACAGACGGTTCGCACCCTGAGGCTCGAAGAAATCGGTCTTGCAACGGTGCTGATGGAGAAGGACCTAACGCCTGAAGGTTTGGCGCAAGCGATCGAACAGGCGCTTGCGGGACCGACGCCAGCCGCGCATCGTCTCGATCTGGAGGGCGCGCATCGCTCGGCGCAAATTCTGCGCCGGCGGTATCGAACATGGTCCCTAAAAGTGGGGCCCGGTTTCGGAGAAGTTCATGATCAAAACAGACGATAGATGCTAACGCGCGTCGCGTCTGGCGAGGTTCGTGCGACGCGCTTCAACTCCTCGTTTATGCATGTCGTTGTCCCAAACCGGGCGAAATGCGTCACACAGTTCCAATCAGCATAAAGCGCGTATAATTTTTTGTCGGCAGTTCGCCGGAGAACCGCACCTCCCGTAACGCCGCCATTGCTTCGAAGGCTGCAAGCGAAGCCACGCAGTTGATGTGCGTCGGCTCGCTGAAATAATCGTTCGATTGCAGCAGTACAGTCGTGCCCCGCGGAAGCAGAGCAAGCCAGGCGCGCAGATCGGCTATGTGTTCGCAGCTCGTATTGACCATCAGGTCGGGCCGCCCGGCCGCATAGTCGAGTGCGTACATATCTGCCGTCAGTGCCCGGAAACGGTCGCCGGCTTCCCGGTTGAGGGTCCGGGCGACCGGCGCGACTTCGGGATCGATGTCGATGCTATCGACCGCCGCGATGTCGAAGCGAGCGTCGTTGAAAAGCATAGCCGGCAATACGCCGTACCATCCACCCAGAACCCATATGCGCCCGAACCGGCCGCCGCAGCTTTCGAACAGCCTGTCGAGCGCCCACATCTTGCAGGCGACCTGCTTGTGGTTGAAGGCGTTGGCGATATCGGCGTTCGGATGCCTGGTGATGACGCGCGCCAGCGCTGCCACCAGGGGGCAGTTGACATAGGCAGCAATTCCCCGCGTCAGGTCAAAGGCTTGCTCGTGCCAGTCCATGCCGGCATTGCGTGGTTGCGTGACATCCATCATATTCGTCTTGTAGGTTGGGATTTCGGGCGACACAACGCAATCTTGCCTCCCGGAAGGCTGTTGATTCGCGGACGTGATTATGCTGCAAGCCGCTTCGCCATTGCCCGGTGCCGGAGAGAGCCTGTTGCATCTGTCCGGATCAGCGGCGTCCATTCGCCAGCACCAGCCGCGCAGCTGCTGCCTCGTGCTGCTCGGCTATTCGCCGAAACCCTACCGAAGCCGCGAACCGTTTGGCCAGCCGCATTCTTCGATGATCAGCAATGCCGATGTCGTTGTTATCGATCATGCGCCGGAACTGGATCGCGCCGCCTCGCATGTTCCTTCCATCGTTGAGCGCAGGACAATCTCCGTGCGCTGCAGCTTCGAGCTTGTCTTTGGCGACGAAGAAATTGCCGATACGCCATTCGCCAGCAGTTGCTTTTACATCCTGCATCGTTCCAACTGAAGGGTCCACAGCCGCATATGGAACCCAGCCTAGCCCGCTATATCTGGACGCACACCAAGAAGCAGCAGCTCTGGATATTGATGATCGTCGTGCTTTCGATGATCCCGTATTTCATGTCCTTCGACCTGCCGAAGCTGATCATCAACGGCCCGATCCAAGGTAGCGGGTTCGAGCAACCGGGCGCGACCCAGCCATTCATGAGGCTACACTATAACCTGCCGTTCATCGGAGAGGTCCAGTTCTTCTCCGGTTTTCAGCTCGACCGCGTGGCGACGCTGTTTGCGCTGAGCCTTGTGTTCCTCTTGCTGGTCGTCATCAACGGCCTGTTCAAATTCTATATCAACACCTACAAGGGCCGCCTCGGCGAACGCATGCTGCGGCGTATCCGCTTCGATCTGGTCGATCGTGTGCTGCGGTTTCCGCCGTTTTACTTCAAGCGGGTGAAATCCGCCGAAGTGGCGACGATGGTGAAGGACGAGGTGGAGCCGCTGGGCGGCTTCATCGGCGATGCCTTCGTGCAGCCGGTGCTGCTCGGCGGCCAGGCGCTGACGGCCATGCTGTTCATCGTGGTCCAGAATTTCTGGCTCGGAATGATCGCGGCCGGGATCGTGGCGGTCCAGATCGTGCTCATCCCGCGAATGCGGCGGCGGCTGATCGTGCTCGGGCGCGAACGGCAGTTGACGGCGCGCGCGCTTTCGGGCCGGGTTGGCGAAATCGTCGACGGCATCGGCGCGGTTCACGTCCACGACACATCAAACTACGAGCGCGCCGACATAGCTGCCCGGCTCGGGCTCATCTTCAAGATCCGCTTCGATCTTTACCAATGGAAATTCATGGTGAAGTTTCTGAACAATTTTCTCGCGCAGCTCACGCCCTTTCTGTTTTACATGATCGGCGGGTATCTGGTCATCCAGGGGCGGCTGGACGTCGGTCAGCTCGTGGCCGTGATCGGCGCCTACAAGGACCTGCCCGGACCGATGAAGGAACTGATCGACTGGGATCAGGCGCGGCAGGATGTCCAGGTCAAATATCAGCAGGTCGTTGAACAATTCACCGTCGATCGGCTCATTGCGCCGAGGATCGGGGCATTGACGATCGACGATCCCGATCCGATGACCAAGCCCCTGTCGGCGATCGGTCTGTCGCTAGCAGATGATGGCGGTGCAATGCTCCTCGACCGTGTCTCCCTCAAGATCAAGCCGGGTGAGACGGTGGCGCTGCTCAGTACCGCAACAGGTGGAGCCGAGGCGCTTGCAGAAGCCTTCGCAAGGCTGAACTGGCCGGACAGCGGAAGGGTCGCTTCGGGCGCCGACGACTTGCTTGAACTCCCCGAAGCAGTGACCGGCCGGCGCATGTCCTATGCCTCGTCGGATGCTTTCCTGTTCCAGGCAAGCCTACGCGATAACCTGCTCTACGGGCTGAAGCATGCGCCGCTGACATCGGTGCCTTATGACGATGCTGCGGCAGACCAGCACCGCTGGAACATGCATGAGGCGCGCCTGTCGGGCAATCCGGATCTTGATATCCACAGCGACTGGATCAACTATGTTTCCGCCGGCGCTACCGGCCCGCACGACCTCTTTGAAGCCGTGCGCCGGGTACTCGACGCGGTTGTTCTATCGCGCGATATTCTGGATCTTGGCTTGCGCTCTTCGGCCGATCTCACGCGTCACTCCGAGCTTGCCCGGCGGATCGTCGAACTGCGTGCGGCGCTGCGAACCCGGCTGGAACACGAAGGGCTGAGCGGACTGGTGGTTCCTTTCGAACCGGGCGCCTACAACAAGGAAGCAACGATCGGCCAAAACCTGCTCTTCGGCGCTGCCGCCGGCCCCGAACTGGCCGACAGGGCTCTGGCGGCCAATCCCTATTTTGCTTCTGTTCTGAGGCAAGCCGGCCTCGACCGCACGCTCTACGAAATGGGCATGGAGATCGCCGAACAGGCGATCGAGCTGTTTGCCGACCTGCCGCCCGATCACCCGTTCTTCCAGCAGCTTGCCTTCATGAGCGCCGAGGAGATACCCACTTACGAAACCTTGCTGCAACGGCTCAAGAACCGTCCCCACGAGGCGGTTTCGGAGAGCGACCGCGCCATGATCGTCACCTTGAGCTTTGCCTATATCGAGCCCCGGCACCGCTTCGGCCTGCTGAGCGACGAACTGATGAGCAAGATCGTCGCTGCACGCAACCTGTTCCATGAGAACCTGCCGCCCGAGCTGCAGAATGCCATCGAACGGTATGATCCTGCCAAATACATTGCCGCGGCCACCGTCATGGATAATGTCCTGTTCGGGCGTGTGGGCAACAACCATCCCGACGCGCCGGATCGCATACGCTCCATCGTCTATGACATTCTTGACGAACTTGGGCTTTATGCCGAACTTCTGGATGTCGGCCTGGACTTCAACGTCGGCTCCAGCGGCAGGCGGCTGACCAGTGGACAGCGACAGAAGCTCGATGTTGCCCGGGCCCTGCTCAAGCGTCCTGATTTTCTCATTCTCAACCGGCCGCTGTCGGCGCTCGACCAGCGCATGCAGGACAAGGTGCTGCGGAACGTGCTCGAGGAAGCGAGGCGCGACGGCCATTCGCCGGCAATTGTGTGGGTCGTGACGAATCCGGCGATGGCGATGATGTTCGATCGCGTTATCGTCTTCGACTCGGGTAAATTGGTGGAAGACGGAACACCCGAGACACTTTTGGCAGGGAACGGTACATTCAAGGGACTGTTGTCATAGAGCAGCGGACATTCAGATGGGATCATTCTGCCGGTGGGAATTTACTGCAAGGTCAAGGGATTCGACGACGGGCGCAGCGAGGCCACATCCCGCCGAAACCCGAAGGGTTTGCCGCAGATTCATCCGGCTCTTCGAGTTTCCGGTTGGCGGACGCCATTGCCAGGCGGCATCGCCCGATCGCACGACATCGGGCTCGCCACCTTTTGCGCGGCTCGTCTCGCCATCCCGGAAACAGAATTCATTCCATCTGGGCGTCCATTGCTCTAGTCTGGCAAACGCGAATTTTGGGAAGGTTTGCGACAATGCTGCTCAAGGATGAAGTTGCAATGCTGCAACGAGTTCCCTTGTTCTCTGCCATCGACCCGACAAAGCTCAAGCTGCTTGCGTTCACATCCGATCGTGTGAGCTACAGCGCCGGCCAGATCCTTTTCCGGCAGGGCGACGAGGGAGACGCCGCCTATGTCATCCTTTCAGGCACGGCGGATATTCTGGTCGATTCCGACAGCGGACCGATAAAAGTTGCCGAACTGGAGCCAAATTCGATTGTTGGCGAGATCGCCATATTGTGCAACAGCTCTCGCACCGCCACCGTCAGAGCGGCAAGTCCGCTGGAAGTCTTGAGGATCCGCAAGGATCATTTCCTGAGGCTTATGAGGGAGTTCCCGGAAATGACCATCGAGATATTGCGGGTTCTTGCCGATCGCCTAAGCCATACGACCGCGGATCTGATCGACGCAAGAAGCACCAAATAACGGATGACGTGCGCTCGATCCTCGCCGTCGCGATGGCACTGGCCTCTTGCTGAGAAGGTTACCCCGGAGAAAACCTGTCTCGCCTAGCAGCAGTTGTTTGGCTACGATGGGCGACGGGGACTGGGAAGGGGTAGCATGGACTACGAAGTTTTCCTGGTCAGGTTTTGGGGCGTGCGCGGCAGCACTCCGGTGTCAGGGCCAGAATTCTCTCGCTATGGCGGCAACACGAGCTGCATTGAGATGCGATGCGGCAAGCATACGCTTCTATTCGACGCGGGCTCTGGCCTACGGCCTGCCGGCGCCGCGCTACGGGCGTCAGGCGTGACCGATTTCGACCTGTTTTTCACCCATTGCCATTACGATCACATCATCGGGCTGCCGTTTTTTGCGCCGATCTATGACCGGAGCGTCAAGCTTACGCTTTGGTCCGGGCATCTTGCAGGACGCATGACGACCCGGCAGATGGTCGATGAGTTCATGCGGCCGCCGTGGTTTCCGGTGAAACTGGAGATCTGCAAGGCAAGCCTCGACTGCCGCGATTTCGTATCCGGAGACGTGCTTCGCCCGCGCGAAGGGGTGGTGGTCCGAACCGGCAGTCTTATCCATCCGGGCGGCTGCATAGGCTACCGGGTCGAATGGGGCGGCCGGGTCGTGGCGGTGATCACAGACACCGAGCACGAGCCGGACAAACTCGATCAGGCGGTGCTCGCCCTGATCGAAGATGCCGACCTCGTCATTTACGATTGCACCTACACCGACCAGGAAATGAAACGCCGCCGCGGTAACGGGCACTCGACGTGGCAACAGGGCGTCAAGCTCTGTGAGGCGGCCGGTGCGCGACGGCTTGCGCTGTTTCACCACGATCCGACACGCACCGACGAGCAACTGGACGAGATCGAGCAACTGGCCAAAGACAGGTTTGCCGGCGCTTTTGCCGCTCGGGATGGCCAGACGCTCGAATTTCCGGGCTCGTTGCACAAAAAGCGCTGAGCTATTTTCCTCTACTGGCGCTGCGCCCGATCAATGTCCCGATCGGAAGCCATGCGCAGGCTTCAGTCTGTGAGGTGACTGTGAACAGCCGTTCGAGGAACAGCCAGGCCGATTCATCATGTACGAGATGGTGGGTAAGCAGGCCGACCGGTTCGCCGCCGTCGATTGCACGCTGCAATTGCGCGATGATAGCCTGAACCAATAGGCCATGATCGCGGCAGCCGCGCGTGCCATGCCAATCCATGATGTCGACATTGCTGTTGATGACCGCCAGTGGAACCGGCTTCGGCGGCCCATAGACCGACAATGCCACAAATCCTATCGATCCAAGATGGGATACCAAGCCGGCGTCGATCCTGTTCCAGGGTGGCACCAGCATCGGAACGGCACGTGCGCCGTGCAGGCCGGTTATATGCGACAGCCCGCGAGCCAGGTCATCGAGCACCGCCTCGCGTGGCCGATGCGCGCCGAGCTCCTGCTTTTTCTGGTCCTCGGGCGCATGATTTCGGTGCGCCCAGCCGTGGATGGCGACCGCGGCATGCGGCGCCTCGTCAAGCCGGGCGACAAGCTTCTCATCAGTCAGGGCCGGAATGACGGCCAGAGTGACCGGAACCGCGAATTCACCGGTGAGGTCGAGCAGCCGATCGAGCGCAGGCGTCGGATCCACGGCGTCATCGTCACGCAGCCAGAACTCTGCCTTACGGTCCGCCCGTTGCCGGCACGCCAGTTCTTCCACCAAGGGCTGCCAGATCCGATCGGATGTCATGAGACCGGGATCTTCGCAAGAAGTTCGGCCAGACGCCCCGCTGCAACACCGAGGGAGCGTTCTTCGAGGATGAAACGTCTGGCTTCCGCGGCCATGATGGTTCTTTCGTCGTCACGGGCCAGAAGCCTTTCAATGGCAGAAGCGAACGCCGCCACATCGCCCGGCGGGGTGAGAAACCCGGTCTGGCCATCCCGCACGACCTCCGGCACGCCGGCGATGTCCTGAGCCACCACCGGAAGGCCGGCGGCCTGTGCTTCAAGATAGGCAACGCCATAGGCCTCGCCGTAACCCGGCCAGACGTAAATTCCCCCACTGTAGAGGACATCCGGCACGGCGGCCGGCTCAATCGCGCCAAGCCATACGATACGGTCGGCGGGCAAGCCGGCGAATTGCGCTTTGACCTCGTCACGGGCAGGCCCATCCCCGACGACCGACATGGTCCAGGGCAGGTGGCCGATCGGACCGAGCGCCTGCGCCAGCATGCGATAGCTTTCGACTTTGTCGCCCGGGCGCATCATGGCGACGGTAACGAGGCGCGTCGGACAACCCCGTGCCGGCATTTCCCCGAATGCCGATGTGTCGATGAAGGGCGAAAGCAGACCGAGAGCGGCGTCGGGAATCGCATCTGCCAGCCCCTGACGATCCCTTTGCGTGAAGCAGATGTTCAGCGCTGCCTGTTCGACGGCTCGCGCCACCAACGCCTGCGTGTCGGCCCACAAACCGGCGTTGCGCCGCCTCGAATAGGAGGCTTCCGCTGTCACACAGGGGATAGCAAAGGCCGACGCCAGTTCGGGTCCGATCAGGTCGGGCGCCTTGTAATAGGGATGATAGGAGAACCAGAGATCGGGCTTGCCGTCACGATCCCAAACCTTTGTCAGCCGCGCGGCTTCCTCTCGGGCTTCGATCTTGAGCGCATCGAAAATTTTCGGAACCGGTTCGCGTAGATAGAAGCGCAATTCGGATGCCAGTTCGACGCTATGCCCTGCATGCTCCAGCGCCTTGACCAGCGTCCGTGCCATCTGGCGGTCGCCGGAGGCAACGGGATGATTGGGCGACTTCAGCGGCGCGTAGAAGGCAATTCGCATCGCCCGACCCTATCATCGGAAAGCCTGCGCAAGTCAATTTCGAAGCATGATCGACTCACTTTCAAGCAGTGGAATGTGGTATCTAATGCTCATGGAAACAGCTGCAGCGTCCGATCCGTTTGTCGCTTCTTTGCCGGTCTTCGCAAGGTTCGAAAGCGTTGCCGATATCGATAACTATCGGCCTCTCCCGGATGGCTGGGCGCTGGCCACCGCCGACATCGTCGGCTCGACCAAGGCGATCGACGCTGGGCGCTATAAAACCGTCAATATGGCCGGCGCCAGCGTTATCTCGGCGCTGCTCAATGCGCTGGGTCGGCGAGATCTTCCCTTTGTCTTCGGCGGCGACGGCGCGCTCGTGGCGTTTCCCGGCTCGGCACTGGAGATCACCCGCAACGCGCTGGCCGCTGTCCAGAGATGGGTGGCGGACGAACTGGACCTGACCTTGCGTGCCGCAATCGTGCCGATAGAGGATATAAGAGCGCAAGGCCTCGACGTTCGCGTGGCGAGGTTCCGGGCCTCCGAAGCGGTCTTCTATGCCATGTTCGCGGGCGGTGGCGGCAGTTGGGCGGAAGCCGAGATGAAAGCGGGGCGCTACCGCATCGATCCTGCGCCAGCCGGCACACGGCCGGATCTTACCGGCCTCTCCTGCCGCTGGAACCCGATCGACGCCCGGCATGGCGAAATCGTCTCGATCATAGCCATCCCGGGGGCGTCGCGCGACTTGCGCGGTTTTCAGTCTTTGGCTTCCGACATCATCGCCCTTGCCGGGGGGCAGGAACGCGATGGCCACCCGTTGCCGGTGAACGGTCCGGCCTACAGTTTTTCGCCCGCCGGCCTCGATATCGAGGCGCGGGCCATGGCGCCGGCAGGATGGCGGTGGCTGTCGAAGCTGTGGATATTGTTCCAGCTGACGCTTACGGCTGTCACCGATAGATATGGCTGGACGATCGGCAGCTTCGATCCGAAGATCTACAAACGCGACGTGGCCAGCAATTCGGATTTCCGGAAGTTCGACGACGGCTTGAAGATGACAATCGACGTTGACGCGGACGTGTTGCAACGGATCGAGAACCGGCTGAAACAGGCGGAAGAGGCGGGCATCTGCAACTATGGCCTGCACCGCCAGAAATCGGCCTTGATGACATGCCTCGTCGCCTCGCCACTGCAGCGCGATCACGTTCATTTCATCGATGGCGCCGCCGGCGGCTATGCGATGGCCGCCGCAAGCCTGAAGGCGAAGGTGCCGGTCTGACGACAGCTTGCGGAAATCGATTTTCCGCAATATGCCTCGGGGTTCTTGGGGAACCAGGTGAGCCTCGCCATGGGCGCGGACGGCCTGTCCGAATTGACGGAAAGCAGATTTTTGGACGCCTCACGATCGACATATGACCGTCTTCTGAACCTGATTTCGACGCGCGCCGCGCAAGTCGGCGTGATCGGGCTGGGCTATGTCGGGTTGCCGCTGGCAGTTGCGATCGCACGCGCCGGCTTCCCGGTTTCCGGCTTCGACATCGAAGCCCAGAAGGTCGAGAGCCTGAACAACGGCCAATCCTACATTGAGGCGGTGACGCCGACAGCCCTTGCCGGCCAGGTGGCGAGCGGACGGTTCCGCGGCACTGCGGATTTTGCCGAACTGGCCGTCTGCGATGTCATCATCATCTGCGTTCCGACACCGCTGACGAAAAACCGTGAGCCGGACCTCTCCTTTGTCAGGAACACGGCAGGCACCGTAGCGAAGCATCTGCGTCTCGGCCAGCTGATCGTGCTGGAATCGACCACCTATCCCGGCACCACCGACGACGTGATCAAGCCGATACTGGAAGAAACCGGCTTGCAGTCCAAGATAGACTTCTTCCTCGGTTTCTCGCCCGAACGCGAGGATCCCGGCAACCGCAGCTTTGAAGTCGCGACGATCCCCAAGGTCGTGGCAGGCGACGGCATTGAAGCGGCGACACTCGTGCAGGCTTTCTACCAGGGCGTGGTCAAAACCGTCGTTCCGGTTTCCACCACGGCGACCGCCGAGGCGGTCAAGCTGACGGAAAACATCTTCCGCTCGGTCAACATAGCCCTGGTCAACGAGTTGAAGGTCGTGCTCGGTGCGATGGGCATCGACATCTGGGAGGTGATCGAGGCGGCAAAGAGCAAGCCCTTCGGCTACATGCCTTTTTATCCTGGCCCCGGACTTGGCGGGCACTGCGTTCCGATCGATCCCTTCTACCTGACGTGGAAGGCGCGCGAATACGAAATGCCGACCCGCTTCATCGAACTGGCGGCAGAGATCAACACGGCCATGCCGCGTCATGTGATCGATGAACTGGCGAAGGCGCTGGACCGGCGCTGCGGCAAGGCGCTCAGCCGCTCGCGCATTCTCATCATCGGGCTCGCCTACAAGAAGAATGTGCCCGACATCCGCGAAAGCCCCTCGTTGCGGCTCATTGAACTCATCGAGGAATGGGGCGGCAAGGCGGAATTTCACGATTCGCATGTTTCCGAGATCCCGACGACACGGGAGCATATGACGATCAAGGGGCGGCGCTCGGTCGAATTGACCGAGGCGGCATTGAAGGATTTCGATGCTGTCGTCATTGCAACCGACCACGACGCGATCGACTATCAGGCGATCGCTGATCACGCTCTTCTGATCATCGACACACGCAATGTTTTTGGCCGCCTCGGGCTGGCCCGAGAGACGGTGGTGAAGGCCTGACCGCGACTGAGCCGGCGATTTTTTTGCCTGATGTCAGGATCGTGATTGCACTCCCCCGGCAGCCTCGCCACATAATGCCCCTCGCCGGCTTTTGCCCAAAGCCGGCTTCATTGATTTCGGGGGTCTTGTCCCTGGGGTCGTTAGCGGAGCGTGTTGGGGCGGATCAAAGGAGAATGGCTCGTCTTCGACGGGTCTCAAGACAGCATGAGCACAGCGCAAGCAGAAATTTCCAGCATTCTCATGGACAAGGTTGCCGATTGGCTCACCCAATCGGCGCTGGCGGGCGACGCCCTGGAAACATTGGTAAAGGGTTTTTGTGAACGGCTGGCTGCTGCCGGCCTGCCGCTGAAGCGGGTGCATTTGAGCTTTTCGATGCTTCATCCGCTTTATGACGCGCTTGGCTTCACCTGGCTTCGCGGCCAGGGCATGGAAGTGGAAGGCTTCCGCAAAGAGGACGGCGCTCATTCTGACAGATTCCTGACCAGCCCATACTACCATCTGCTCAGCAACAAGCTCGACCATCTGCGGCGCCGGCTCGACCCGTCGGTACCGTCGGAATTTCCTGTTTTCGATGACCTCAGGCTTATGGGCGTGACCGACTACATGGCATTCGTGCATCCCTTCAACGGCAATACCAGTCAGGGCATGCTCGGGTCCTGGTCGACCGACAGCGCTGCAGGCTTCAGCGACAGCATGATTTCAGCGCTGCTGCGCATCCAGAACCATCTCGCTATCGCAACGAAGATGGCGGTGCTCACCAAGCTGGCCGACAACATGATGACCACGTATCTCGGCGGCGACGCCGGCAGGCGCGTGCTGGACGGCCAGATCAAGCGCGGCGAGGGCGACACAATCCGGGCCGCACTGGTCATGGCCGATATGCGCGGCTCGACAAGGCTTGCCGAAACTTCCGGCCGCGAAATCTACATCGATACGCTGAACCAGTTCTTCGATGCCATTGCTGCACCTTTCAATCGCAGAGGCGGGCAGATCATGAGTTTCCTGGGGGATGGCTTCATTGCCGTCTTCCCTTGCGAAAGGCACCGCTCGCAGTCCGAGATCGCCTGCCAGGCTGCTCTTGCGGCAGCGCACAAGGCCACGGCGCGCATGAAAGATCTCAATCTGCGCAGAAAGGAGCAGGGATTGGGCGACATAAACTTTGGCATCGGCCTGCATGTCGGCAATGTGATGTACGGCAATGTCGGACTTACGGACCGGCTCACATTCTCTGTCTTCGGCTCGGCTGTAAACGAGGTCCAGCGCCTCCAGACCCTGACCAAGAAATATCCGCACAGCGTTCTCGCCAGCAAAGACTTCGCCAGCTATTGCGGCGCCAACAGCTGGCTGACGCTCGGCAACGAGGAACTGGCGGGCGTCAAACAGAAGCTGACGGTGCTTTCACCCGATCTGTCGGGTGCTCTCGCACTCGATGAAGACGGTGCGCTGGAGCCGATTCACGACCGAATATCCGACGCCGAGCAGGTCATGCTACTTCATCGCGATGCAGCGCGGCTGTCGGCGGCCGACCGGAGGAAGCTCCAGTAACCGCCACGATCTGATCCGAACGCCTTTGGTGCGCAGTCCGGTCGCCGGTTCCGCCAGGGAACTGGCGACCGATTTCGAATCCAAGTTGCTCTGCGCTGCCAATGCGTTAGTCTCGCTTTCTGGGCCCGCCGCCCGGCGGGCTGCCAGAGTGGGGCTGGTATGAGAATGAATTCGGGTGTTGATCTGCTGCGGATCGAGGATGTTGGCATCTCTTTTGCCATTATCGGCGGACCGTTGCATGCCGTCAGACGTGCAAATCTTCGCGTCTTGCCCGGCAAGGTCACTGCGCTTGTAGGCGAGTCCGGTTCCGGAAAATCGGTTCTCAGCCAGGCAGTGATGGGCATTTTGCCGAACACAGCCCATGCTCGCGGCCGTATCCTGTTTTCCGATCCTGAAAAGCCCGGCACGACGCAGGATATCCTGCAGATGCCGCGTGACGGACCCGAAATCCGGGCGTTGAGAGGCAGCCGCATCGGCAAGATCTTTCAGGAGCCGATGACATCACTGTCGCCGCTGCACACGGTCGGCAATCAGGTCAGCGAATCCCTGCAGATTCATACGCCCATGGCGCGGGCAGAGCGCAAGGCGCAGGCCGAGGAAATGCTCGACCTTGTCGGCTTTCCCAACCCCAAGCGCGCCTATGACATGTATCCGTTTGAACTTTCGGGAGGATTGCGTCAACGCGCCATGATCGCCATGGCGCTTATCTGCCGGCCCGCCCTGTTGATCGCCGACGAGCCGACAACGGCGTTGGACGTCACCATCCAGGCGCAAATCCTGCAATTGCTGCGCGGGCTTCAGGCCAAGCTGAACATGGCGATGCTGCTGATCACGCACGACCTTGGCGTGGTCGCCAATGTCGCCGACGAGGTGGTGGTCATGTACCATGGCGAGATCATGGAAGCGGGACCTGTCGAGGCGATATTCCGCCGGCCAGGCCACCCTTACCTGAAGGGCCTGATGGCAGCCGTTCCGCATTTCGACCTGAAGCCTGGCGAAAGGCTAAAGGCGCTCCGCGAGGTGCCGGTGAATGTCGGGAACCTGCTCGGCAAGCAGACGTCGCCGGCATCGAAGGGGCCGGACGACATCCTGCTGTCGGTCAGGGATCTGACAAAGACCTTCACCATCCGCAAGTCCGGATGGTTCGGCGGAGATCATCAAACCTCTGTTCGCGCCGTCGACGGCGTGAGCTTCGATATCAGGCGGGGAGAGTGTCTGGGTCTTGTCGGCGAAAGCGGCTCCGGCAAAACCACCGTCAGCAAGATCCTCATGCGGGCTGTCACCCCAAGCGGCGGCTCTGTGATCTTCAACGGCCGCGATGGTCCGATCGACGTCCTGGAAGCCGAGGGAGACGCCCTGCGCATGCTGCGCGCGAAAATCCAGATGGTCTTCCAGGACCCGGTTTCGTCGCTTTCACCTCGCATGACGGTGGAGAACATCTTGAGCGAGCCGCTGGAGATCCATCAACGTGGCAATGCCGCGTCCCGACTCGTCACGGTCAAGAGCCTGATGCAGGCAATCGGGCTCGATCCGCGCTTCATAAAGCGTTATCCGCACAGTTTCTCCGGCGGGCAGCGTCAGCGTATCGGCATCGCGCGCGCGTTGGCGCTGGGGCCCGAACTCCTGATCTGCGACGAGCCGGTTTCGGCACTCGATGTCTCCGTCCAGGCGCAGATCCTGAATCTTCTGAAGGACCTGCAGACGGAACTGGGCCTGACCTACCTGTTCATATCCCACAACTTGGCGGTGGTGGACTACATGGCAGACCGCATCGCGGTGATGTGCGGCGGCCGTATCGTCGAGCTCGCGCCGCGCGAAATTCTGCTTAGGAAACCGGTCCACCCCTACACGCGCTCACTGCTCGCCGCAGTACCTTTCCCCGACCTCGACAGGCCGATGGACTTCACAACGCTGAAGCTCGACGGCGCTTCCGACACCAGCGCATGGGGACCGCAATTCCGCGACGAGAGCGACAAGGATATGCTGTCGCCGCTCGACCTTGGCGGCGGCCACCTCGTGCTGGCCCGGCGTACGGCCGATGTCAGCGAGTTACGCCATTGATCAGCCGGCGCACCGTCCTTGGACTTATGGCTTCGGCATTTCTGCCGGGCACGTCGCGCGCCGGCGATCTGGAGCCGGAATTTCTTCAGCCGCAGCTGAAGGCCAAGGCGCTGCCGGCACTCGCCGAACGCTTGCCCAAGAGCCCGCGCGCGTTGAACCTCGCCGCGATGGGCCGGCAGCCCGGCCAGTATGGCGGCACGCTGCGCACGATCATCGGCAGCCAGAAAGATATCCGGATGATGACGATCTACGGGTATGCTCGCCTGGTCGGCTATGACGAAAAGCTCAACTTGCAAGCCGACATTCTCGAAAGTTTCGACGTAGCGGATGATCGCGTCTTCACGTTCAAGATTCGGGAAGGCCATAAATGGTCTGACGGTAGCCTGCTGACGCCGGAGGATTTTCGCTATTGCTGGGAAGATGTCTGGCTGAACGATGAGCTTTCGCAAGGCGGGCTTGCCCCTGCCCTGCTGGCGAACGCCAAGCCGCCACGCTTCGAGATCGTCGATCCGTCGACGGTCCGCTATAGTTGGGATGCGCCCAATCCCGACTTCCTGCCCAAGCTTGCTGCTGCTTCGCCGCTATCGCTGGTTCTGCCGGCCACCTATCTCAAGCAGTTCCACAAGAAATACCAGGATCCATTTCGGCTCGCCGGCCTGATGAAGGAGAACCGGGCCAAGAAATGGACGCTCCTGCATATCCGCATGTCGCGGCAGTATCGCCCGGAGAACCCGGAACTGCCGACGCTCGATCCATGGCGGAACCGGACCAAGCCCCCGGCCGAGCAATTCGTCTTCGAGCGCAACCCGTTCTTTCATCGAGTAGACGAGAATGGCCGGCAAATGCCCTACGTTGACCGGATTGTCATGAATGTCAGCTCGCCGGCGATCATTTCCGCCAAGACCGGTGCGGGCGAGAGCGACCTGCAAAGCATGGGAATTGACTTCACCGACTACTCCTTCCTGAAGGATGCGGAGAAGCGCTACCCGGTGAAGATGCATCTCTGGAAACGCACACAGGGTTCGCGGCTGGCGCTGCTGCCCAATCTGAATTGTGCCGACCAGGTGTGGCGTGGCCTTCTTCGTGACGTTCGCGTGCGCCGCGCCCTTTCGCTCGCTGTGGATAGGCGCGAGATCAATTTGGCCGTGTTCTACGGACTGGGGCAGGAAAGTGCCGATACGGTCCTGCCGGAGAGCCCGCTCTACCGGCCGGAATTCGCGAAAGCCTGGGTCGCCCATGATCCCGACCAGGCCAATGCCCTGCTCGACGAGGCCGGGCTTCAGACGCGTGACGATGACGGCCTGCGGATACTTCCCGACGGACGCCCAGCGCAGATCATAGTGGAGACGGCCGGCGAAAGCACGCTGGAAACCGACGCGCTCGAACTCATCACCGATCACTGGCGCAAGATCGGGATCGCCCTGTTCATCCGGACTTCGCAGCGCGATATCTTCCGCAGCCGCGCGCTTGGCGGCCAGATCATGATGTCGATGTGGTCGGGCATCGACAATGGCGTGCCGACCGCCGACATGAACCCGTACCAGTTGGCCCCAACTATGGACGACCAGCTGCAATGGCCGCTCTGGGGTGCTCACCACTTGTCTCATGGCAAGGTCGGTGAGGCGCCCGATCTTCCGCCTGTGGTCGAGCTGATGGCTTTGCTCAAGCGCTGGAAGGCATCGACCGAAGCCACGGAGCGTGCCGAAATCTGGAACTCAATGCTGTCGATCTACACCGATCAGGTGTTTTCGATCGGCACCGTGAACGGAACGCATCAGCCGGTTCTGGTGTCCTCGCGGCTGCGCAATCTGCCTGACAAGGCGCTCTACGGCTACGACCCGACCGCCTATTTCGGTGTCTACATGCCGGATACATTCTGGCTTGGAGAGTCCTGAGCGTGCTTCGATATTTTGTCTGGCGCATTGCCGTGATGGTTCCAACGCTGCTGGTCATATCGGCACTGGTGTTCACGATCATCGAACTTCCACCCGGCGACTATTTCGACAGCTATGTTGCCGAGCTTCGGGCTCAGGGCGAAGCGGTGGATTCCGATCGCATCGAGATGATGCGCAAGGACTATGGTTTCGACCAGCCACCGGTCATTCGCTACTTCTACTGGGTCGGCGGGATGTTGCGCGGCGATTTTGGCTATTCCTTCGAATATGAGCTGCCGGTCCGCGACGTCGTCGGGGACCGAATGTGGCTGACGGTGCTGGTTTCCTTCGTCACGATCATCTTCACCTGGCTCATCGCCTTTCCGATCGGCATGTACTCCGCCACGCATCAATACAGCTGGGGCGACTACGGCCTGACTCTCTTCGGCCTTCTCGGCCTTGCCATTCCGAACTTCATGCTGGCGCTGATCCTGATGTATTTCGCCAACATCTGGTTCGGCACATCCATCGGCCATCTCATGGACCAGCAATATCTCGGCGAGCCGATGAGCTGGGCCAAGGCGAAGTCGATCCTCGCCCATCTCTGGATTCCGGTCTTGATCATCGGCACCGGGGGCACGGCAAGCATGATCCGGCGGCTGCGCGCCAATCTTCTCGACGAGCTACACAAGCAATATGTCGTGACCGCGCGCGCCAAGGGACTTCATCCGTTCAAGGCGCTGGTCAAATATCCGCTGCGCATGGCGCTCAATTTCTTCATTTCCGATATCGGCTCTATCCTGCCGGCCATCATCTCCGGCGCCGAAATCACGGCGATCGTGCTGTCTTTGGAAACGACCGGGCCGATGCTGATCAAGGCGCTGCAAAGCCAGGACATGTACCTGGCAGGGTCGTTCCTCATGTTCCTCGCCTTCCTGACGGTCATCGGTGTCCTGATTTCCGACCTGGCGCTGGCGCTGCTTGATCCAAGAATTCGTTTGCAGGGCGGTAGCACCAAATGAGCACGCATTCGCCGCTGCCCGCTCCGGGTGCTCCGCTGCAACACTACGTTTCTACCGCGCCCTTTGACCTGGAGTCGGTCGAGGCGATGACGCCGGAGCAGTCGAAGGTCTTTCAGGCGTCGCAGTTGCGGCTGATGTGGTGGAAATTCCGGGAGCACCGGCTTGCCGTTATTTCAGGCATATTCCTGGCAGCGCTTTATTTCGGAATACTGATCTGCGAGTTCCTGGCCCCCTACAATCTGCACACGCGCAACATGGACTACATCTATTCGCCGCCGCAGCGGGTGCACCTGTTCCACAACGGCCAGTTCGTCGGGCCGTTCGTTTATGGCCGCCAGATGACGCTGGATATGGACACGCTCAAGCGGAACTACATCGAGAATCAAGATGATGTTCAGCGGATCCGTTTCTTCTGCAAGGGCGACAGTTATCGGTTCTGGGGCCTGATCGAAGGTGACAGGCATTTTGTCTGCCCTGCCGAAAACGGCCAGCTCTTTCTGGCCGGCACTGACAGGCTGGGGCGCGACGTGCTCTCGCGCATCATCTATGGCGCACGCATTTCACTGACAATCGGCCTCGTCGGCATCAGTTTCAGCTTCCTGCTCGGCATCGTCATCGGCGGACTGGCCGGCTATCACGGCGGTATATTCGACCTGATCGTTCAACGGATAATCGAAGTTCTGCAGTCAATCCCCAGCATTCCGCTATGGCTGGCTCTGGCGGCGATCATGCCGATAACCTGGAGTCCGATCCTGATCTATTTCGGCATCACCGTCATCCTCGGGCTACTCGACTGGACCGGATTGGCGCGGGCCGTGCGTTCGAAGCTTCTAGCGTTGCGCGAGGAGGATTACGTTCTGGCTGCGCAATTGATGGGCGCCAGAAGCAGCCGCATCATCGGGCGGCATCTCATTCCCGGCTTCATGTCGCATCTGATCGCGACGGCGACGATCTCCATACCCGGCATGATCCTGGGCGAGACGGCGCTGAGCTTCCTCGGGCTCGGCCTGAGGGCGCCGATAACCAGTTGGGGCATCCTGCTCACGGAGGCGCGCAGCGTCAGCGTCATCGCGTTCTATCCATGGCTGCTTTTGCCGATGCTCCCCGTCATTCTCGTCATCCTGGCGTTCAACTTCCTCGGCGACGGCCTGCGGGACGCTGCAGATCCCTACAAGTGAGATCGCTATTCCGCCGCGCGCCGGGCCACCCGCTCCACCCGGTATGATCCTGTCGGCAGCCTGTTCGGTTATTGCAGGGTTCATCGTTCGCCTCTATACGTGCCGGGACGCGATCGGCGGTTAACATGTCGCCCTCGGGTTTCACCCGTGAACCGCTCTGGTCGCGGGCATTGCTGATCTCTTGAGCTGGTTTCAGGACACACACGCATATGACTCGCCTTGAGAATTTCATCAGCAGGATGACCGCACAGCGCGACATTCTCGATCAGGTTTGCCCCGAGGTGGCGAAGATGGAAGGGCCGGTGCTCGAACTCGGCCTCGGCAACGGCCGTACGTACCACCATCTGCGCGAGCGCCTGCCCGGACGCCGGATCGTGGTGTTCGACCGTGAACTTAGCGCACACGCCAGCTCAATTCCCGACGCTGAAGACTTCGTGCTCGGCGAAATACGCGAGACGGCGAAGAGGTTCATTGGCATCGACGCGGCTCTCGTTCATGCTGACATCGGCACCGGCTATGACGATCGCGACGCAGTGACCTCTACCTGGCTTCCCGATCTGATCGCGCGCCTGCTTCGCGTCGGCGGCTTCGCGGTCAGCGGCACGCCCCTCGAGCACCCGCTGTTGCAACGCCTCCAGCCGCCGCCTTCGGTGCCCGCCGATCGTTATTTTGTCTGCAGGCGCGTGTGAGGGGCCGAGACGACCCAAATCTTCGGGGCCAAATCTTCAGGGGATCATATATACTGCTATCTCCCGCTCAATGCCGCGCAGCGAGACCTCGTGGGGCACGGGCGTCAGCGCGTTCCTGTGCAACAGATCGGCGGTGAGATTGTCGTCGACCACGGCACGAGTGGCGAAGATCGCCTGTGCGTTGGCAAGGTTCTGGACCCGCGAAGCAATGTTGACCGTCTGGCCGAAATAGTCCTGTCGCTCGTTCATAGACACGGCGATGCAGGGGCCGGCATGGACTCCGATCTTGAGCAGCAGATCCTCGCGCCCGCTCTTGTCGTTGAGCTCACGCATGGCATCGCGCATCCTGAGGGCCGCAGCAATCGCACGATCGGGCGTCGCGAAGGTCGCCATCACCGCATCACCGATCGTCTTCACCACCGCGCCTGCCTCTGCCGCGACGATCTCGTGCAGAACCTGGAAATGCACGCGCACGAGATCGAAGGCTGAAAGATCGCCAACCCGCTCGTAAAGCTCGGTCGATCCGCGCAGGTCGGTGAACAGGAAGGTCAGGCTGGTGATTTTCAGGCGCTGGTCGATGTCGAGCGTATCCGTGCGATAGAGATCGCGGAACGTCTGGTTGGTGAGCAGGCGCTTGGCGGTCAGGAAGGGCCGGCGTTTGCCCAGGAGATCATGCAATTCCTGGCCGGCGATGAAGACCGTCGGCAGCACGCGGGTGTCGGTCCTGTTCTCCAGCGAAATGCGCAACGGGCCGGGTTGCATCTCCAGCGTCTGGTTCTGGACATGGTCGCGGTCGAAGACCAAAGAGAGGCTTCGGCGCTCTTTTGTTGGTTCGCCCTTCCCGTCGATGAACTGCGCTGAATGGGTGACCGGCTCGAAGACGATGACGAACTCAGACGGAAGCTGGATGGGCAGAACCGCCTTTTCACCGGGGGCAAGCTCGATATCCTCCAGCGAGAACGCTTCTATCTTTTTCGCGAAATCCTCTTCCGGCAGATCGACGCCGGACGCCCAGTAGATCTGGCGGAAATATTCCACCAACGGCAGTTCGTGTGGATTGTGGGCGGCAATCCTGCGCACGCGAGGACTGACGGTGAATGTCACCTCGACCATCTCGTCGAGGGTCGGCGAATAGCCCTCGGAGCACAGCGCGCAGGTGTATTCGTCCTTCTGCAGGGTTTTCAGCGTGGCGTTGGAGTCGAGCACGCCGCCACAGCCGGGGCATAGAACATTCCAGGAAATGTCGAAGATGCCCACCCGCGCCGCATGGAGAAAGGCGCTTATGGCGCGTTCCTCGTCGAGGCCATGCTTGCTGGCGAAGGCTGGCGCATTGATGCGGCAAAGTTCGCGGTCCTTGCCCTCCGCGATGGTTCGCCTGATCGCGTCGATTGCCTGCGGATCGACATCGGTCGATTGCCGCAGAAGCGAGAACAGATCCTGAGCTTCGTTCATCGTGCAGGCTCCGGAAAATGCGCCCCCGAGGCGTCTTTGGTCCGAGTGCTCCATCTTACTTCGAAACGCATCGTACGGCCATTCGAATAGATAAGCCTGGTGACAGTTCAATTTCCATTCGGCGGATTTTCACTGGCCGCAAGCGGCACTAGGATGGCGGGGCATTCATCTTTGGGGTCTTCTCCCATGCCGACATCCAACAACCCGCCATTTCCCGCGGCCCTGCGCCTTTTCTCTGTGGTGGTCATCATCGTCCTGATCGTCGGCGCCGGCCTGTTTTTCGCGCCTGTGCTGGTCAAGCCGCGCTGGCCTTGGGCCGTCACGCCTTTCAATGCCCGCTTCCTCGGCGGCTTCTACACCGCCGAAATGGTCGTGATGGCGGCGCTGCTGGTCTGGAATCGCTGGTCACCCGGCCGGCTCGTGCTCGTCATGGCCTTCATCTTCACCGCCATCGTGTCGGTGGCTTCGTTCATCAATCTCGGCTATTTCAACTTCGAGCGCAAAGCGCCCTGGCTCTGGTTTTTGGTCTATCTCGCTTCGGTCGCGGTATCCGGGCTGTTCCTGTGGCGGGCCAGGGCCCGTCCTTCAGCAAAAGGCGTGACCTTAACCCCCGTGTGGCGCGGCTACATGCCGGTGGAATCGGCGATCCTTGGGCTCTATGGCGTCGGCCTGTTGCTGTTTCCCCTGACATTCGGCAGCATCTGGCCATGGCCGATCGATGCCTTCCACGCTCAGGTCTACAGCGCCATCTTCCTGGCCGGGGCGGGCGGTATATATCTCGTCTGCAGAAGCGCGCCGCCCGAGGAACTGCTGGTGCTCGGCTTGGCGCAGTTTCTGATTGGCCTGCTTGCCATCCTTGGCCTCGTCATCACCGACGCTGCGGTGCACCGGATCGACTGGACAGCGACCGGAACATTGTGCTGGCTCGCCCTTTTCGGCTGGATCGGCATCAGCGGCGTCTTCAAACTCTACGCCGCCTCCCGGTATTTTAGCTCGCATCCGGCATCATAGGTTGCAGAGACGGCTGGATTTTCAGGTGACGTCCGGTGCATCGTGGCGGCCGATTGCCTTCGCCGGGAAAGCCATGACCAGCACGACCTCGCCATCCCCAAAGAAAATCCAGCCGCAGCTCCGGTCCATCCGGCTAAGCGATGCGGAGGCGCTTTGCGCTATCTTCAACATGCCGGGCTTCCGCTGGGGCACGCTCAGGATGCCTTTCGAGATGGTGGAGCAGGTGGAGCGGCGCATCGCCAAGTCCGGCCAGGAAACCACCTGGATCGTTGCCGAATTGGACGGCAAGGTCGTCGGCCATGGCAGCCTGGTCGTGCAGGGTTCGCCGCGCCGTTCGCATATCGGCGAGATCAATATCGGCCTTGACGATGCCTTTGTCGGCAAGGGTATCGGCTCTGCCATACTTGGCGCGCTGCTTGACGTGGCTGACAACTGGCGCGCCCTGAAGCGGGTCGAATTGACCGTCTATGCCGACAACGAACCGGCCATCCGTCTCTACACAAGACACGGCTTCAAGGTCGAAGGCCGACATGTGAAGGCCGGTTTTACCGACGGCCAGTACCATGACCTCCTGAGCATGGCCCGGCTGCGGTTCTGAGATCCGCTGTTTGGTCCTAACTGTTTAGCCAATCTGATAATTCGTGCCGAGTCGGCGCGAACAGGCGATTGCTCATGGAGACCTGCGTTGGATACGGTCAATTTCGCCTCCATGTGTGGGCCGGTCGCATCCAGCAAGTCTGGTCTCCCTTGGCGTTTGCACCGCAAGCGGCTAGACGGGACCAATGACCGCCGTCTTTGACCCTACGCCTCCGGTGGAAATTCTGGCAGTGCTGTCGCTGCTCTGCCCGGAAGTCGTGCGCGACATCGAGCAGAACTGGAATGCACCGGTTTCCGACTACGCCCGCCATCTGTGGCGGCCGGTGGCAAGGCCTGCATCGGGCCCGGCGATCGCTGCCCGCTCGATCCTGCGCGAAGTCCTGCATCAGCGCCTTGGTGTGATCATGCAGCCTGAAGAGATCGGCAAGGTCCTCGACGAGTTCGAGTACAGACCGGTGATTCAGTCCGGCCTGCACTGCCTGCTTCTGATGGACCGGATCACCTTCGATGCCCTCCTGCTTGCCTGGCTCGGCGCGGTCGAAAACGGGCTGTCGGCCTTCTTCAGCTTCATGGGAACGACGATGACCATGGAGACAATTGGCCGGGAGGGGCCGGGATGGCTCGATGTCGGTGACGACAAGGTCAACCTGTTTGGCATGGGGCGCCACAAACTGTGCCGCAAAAGCGCCTGCGTGGCCGGTCCCGTCACCCTCAACAAGCGCGCGCTCGAAGCGGTGGGCGACGAAACGGATGCCAGCCGCTGGCTGGGCACACTGCTTGCCAGCCAGGACAAGGTGTTTGGAACCGCCGCCGATGCGCTGACAGCCCTCAACGAGGATCTGGTCGCCGATTGGGATCGTTCCGGCATGGCCCAGCCGGTTTTCATCGATGATCGGCTCGCCGCGGCTGCCATGGCGCGGCATCTGGAACATGACGGCAGCCTTGTTTCCAGGCTGCTCCTTGAGCCCGCAAGGCGCCAGCGTCTCGAACGTGCCTTGCAAGCAGCCGCATCGAGCCCATTTGGCAGATTCCTGCCCAATGCCACGGCCTATTTCTGGGGCATCCGCGAGGAGCGCGTGCGCAAGCTCGTCCTCGAGAACGGGCACCTGATCGAGCCTGGCAGGCCGCATGGTCTTTCCATTCCGTTCGAGCGGCCGCATCTCAGGCAGGCGCTACTGGACGGCGTGCTGCTGCCGAACTTGTTCCTGATGTTCCTCGTCCTGGCCATATTGCCGCGCGTGCGGGTTGTGGGCGGCCTGAGACAGATTGGTTATGTAGCGCTTTTCCACTCGATCCTGCTGGCTGCGCTGGATGAAAACGCGCCGGAAGAGCGCGATCTGGCTGCGGAGCTGCGGGTTCGGGAAAACGCCTGGGGCATGCGGGTCATCGACGAAAAGATCTCGGTCCGCGAGCAGCTTGCCGGCCTGCCGGAAGGGGCGGTCTTCCCGGACCTGCTCCGGCAATACCGTTTGCGGACGTTTGCCGAGGCGACCGACGACCTGAAGCTGGTTCGCGAAAACGCCCGATGGCGCAAGATCGGCCAGGCAGAGATCAAGGCGAACTGAGCCTACTTCAGGTTGATTTTCTGGTGCGCAACCGCAAGCGACGGCGATCTATCGGTGAGCCTCTGGCGTCTGATCCGGCCGCGTCCTTGACGCTGATGCCTTTCGGGATTTCGACGGCGGCTTCCGCCTCGATCGGCAGCGCTCTGCCACCGGACCCACACGGATCGCTCGATGCCCATTTGCGCTGCCGCTTGCTGGTCGACGGCTATCGGTTCATTCTTGTGAACCTTGGCCGTGAAGTGCGTAGCGAGATCACGCCGTCACGGCCCCTAGTGAGGTCTTGTTCGATGGACTGCTCGGGCTGCGGTTTCGAGGTTGAGGGCGGTTACGCTTTCTGTCCGAGGTGTGGCAGGCGCCAGCCCGTGCCATGCGCCAGTTGCGGCTACCGCTGCGCACCTGATTTCGAGTTCTGTCCGAAATGTGGGGCAAGCGTCGGTGCGCCCGCAAAAGCCGTCGAACGGCCTGCTCCGACGCCAAGCCGGACCATTGTGCAGCCTTCTCGAACTCCGTCGCTGCTTCCGAACATCGAAAGCGAAGATGGGCTGTATCCCGTCTCTGACGCCGATCGCCGGACGGTAACGGTCCTGTTCGCCGACCTTTGCGGCTTCACGACACTCAGCGAGCAGCTCGACCCCGAGGTCATGCAAGCGCTGCAGAACGAACTTTTCAAGGAATTGACGGCGGCCGTGCGAAACTTTGGTGGTTTCGTCGACAAATTCATCGGCGATGCACTGCTCGCTTTGTTCGGTGCGCCGGTCGCGCATGAGGACGATCCGGAACGTGCGCTTCGCGCCGCTCTCGACATGATCGCCCGGACGGCGCGGCTCGGCGAAAGCACCCCCCACTCCGGCTCGCCTCTGTCACTCCATATCGGCATAAACACTGGTCCGGTCGTCACTGGCGGATTGGGGGTCGGCACCGCCAAATCCTATTCGGTGACCGGCGATACAGTGAATACGGCGCAACGCCTGCAATCGCTGGCCGCACCGGGTGAGGTGCTGGTAGGCGAGCTCACTCACAGGCTGACCCGGCACGCCTTCTCTTACGAGTCGCTGGGTGATGTCGTGCTTCGCGGCAAGGCTGGCAGTGTGCTCGTCCATCGACTGGATGCACCGCTTGCGGCGCCGCGTGCAGCGCGTGGGCTCGAGGCGCTCGGCCTCAGTGCGCCGATAATAGGTCGTGGTGCGGAGCTCAATAGAATGCTGGCGTGCCTTGACCAGGCGTGCGGCGGCTCGGCCCAACTTGTCCGCCTCGTCGGAGAAGCCGGTATCGGGAAATCGCGGCTGGTGAACGAGTTCGTCGCCCGCGTCGGCGACGAGGATCGTTTTCGCAACGTCGCCGTGCGGCAGGCCACGTGCTCACCGCTGGGCGAACAATCATTTGGCGCCTTGGGCGCAGTGGTGCGCAGCGCTGCCGGGATGATGCAAAACGACAATGGGGACGAAATGCGGGGGAAGCTCGCAGGCTTGCTTGCCGATCTCGGCCTGCAGGGCGAGGAGGCAAAGCGGCTGATGCCTTTGCTCTACCATGTGCTTGGCCTTGGCGACCCCGATACCACCTTGCAGCATGTCGAGCCCGAGCAGCTGCGGCGGCAAATTCTCTACGCAGTCCGCACAATCATCGAACGGCGGCTTGCGTTGTCGCCGCTGTTGATTGTCGTCGAAGACCTGCACTGGGCCGACGCCGTGTCGCTCGAGGCACTACGTTTCGTGATGGACAGGTTAGTGCGCACGCGGTTGATGGTGCTGGTCACGCATCGTCCGGCGCCGGACAATGACCAGCTCGACTCAAGTCGGGTCAGTCACACAGCGCTGAGGCTTTCGCCCCTCAACAGCGATGACGGACGCAGCCTGCTGGCGGCGCTTTTCGGCGAGAGCTGGGTAAACTCCGCGGGAGGGCTTCTCGACCAGATCCTCGAGCGCGCGGGCGGCAACCCCTTTTTTGTAGAGGAGATCGTTCGCGGCCTTATCGATCGCGGTGTACTGATGCGCGAGGGCCAGCGATGGCGGACTGTGGCAGGCGAAGTGGCAACCGGCATTCCCGCCACTATCCAGGCAATGTTGCTTGCTCGCGTCGACCGGCTGCCCCAAGAGGCGCGCCGGTTGGCCCAGGAAGCCGCGGTAATCGGCCCGCGCTTCAATGCCACACTTCTGAAAACCGTGACAGCCGACCCTGGCCGGCTAGAAGCCGGCTGCGAACTGCTTTGCGATGCGGAAATCATCGAGGAAGTTGCCGGATCAGGCTCGGTCTCGTCGCAAGGCTACCGCTTTACGCAAACACTGCTGCAGGACGTGATCTACCAGAATCTGCTCCTGCAACGCCGGACCGACATCCACGGGCGGGTCGGCGCTGCCTTGGAGCAACTGTGCGGCGACAAGCCGGAACGGCTCGAGGATTTGACCGTGCTCGGTTATCATTTCGCACAGAGCGCCGAGCGGGAGAAGGGCGCGCATTACCTGCAGGCGGCGGGCGATCGCGCTCGCATGATATACGCCAACGACGACGCCCTTCGTTTCTACGATCGAGCACTGACTGCGTTGGGCGCGATCGGGCAAACACCGCTCAAACTGGCAATTGCAGAGCGCATTGCCGATTTGAGCGGCCCGGTAGGCCGCCGCGAGATCGCGCACCACCACTACGAGACGGTGTTGCAGGCATACCGCGAGTCAGCCAATCGTGTCGCTTCGGCGCGAGTTTTGCGTAAGATCGGTCGGCTGCTCTGGGACGTCGGCAAGCGGGACAACGCAGAATCCCGCTATGCTGAAGCGGCAGCGCTCCTCGATGGAGCGGATGCTCCGATCGAGCAAGCGCAACTCTGGCAAGAACGTGGCCGACAGGCGTTCCGTAGCGGAGATCACGCTCTCGCGGTAAAATGGGCAGACGCGGCGCTGGATTGCGTACGCACTCTGACAACGGAGCATGTCTCCGAGGTAGGATGTGATGCCACTCTTGTGACCGCCGAGGCACTTAATACCAAGGCTGTTGCGCTGGCTCGCCTTGGGCGAAGCCGTGAAGCCGTGCGACAGGTTGAGCGTAGCATTGAATTGGCCGAAGCCGCCGGTCTACTGGGCGCGGCCTGTCGCGGCTACACCAATCTCGGCGTGCTTTACACGACTATCGATCCGGCACAGGCGATGGAGGTCTGTCGGCGCGGTCTTGAAGTGGCGCGCCATATTGGTGATTTGGGTTTCCAGGCGCGCCTTCTCGCCAATCTGGCTGTCGCTTGTTGTACTTTCACGGATCGCTGTCCAACGGAGGGCGTGCCTGCTGCCGAGAAGGCCATCGAGATCGACCGGGCGCTCGACCAGCGCGAGCACCTGGCGGTGCCGTTGATCGTGCTTGGGCAGATCCACCAGTGCCACGGCCGTCCGGAACTGGCGGTCGGCTTGTTCCACGAAGCACTGGACGTAGCCCGCGAAACGGGCGAACCCCAACTGCTGTTTCCGTGCTATGATGGTCTCGCAACGCTTAATCTCGACCTCGACAATCTGGCCGAGGCCGAACGCTACTTTTCCCTGGCGCAGGGCATATGCGCCCAGCACGGGCTCGACCCGGAAGCGCTTGTGGTGCTGCCTTTTCTCGACTAGCCGGGTTGGAGGTTGGAAATGTCCGCGCGTAGTGACTTGGTACCGCTTCAACCGGGCGACCGTGCGCCGAACTTGGTACTCGACGCCATTACCCAGGAAGGCAAGATCGCGCTTGACGACTATCGCGGACAAAAACCGGTGCTGGTCGGCCTGTTTCGAGGTCTGCATTGTGCGTTTTGCCGGCGCTATATCGCCGCCCAGGCGCGGCTTGATCCGGAGCTGCGCGAAAAGGGCGTGGAGAGCCTGACGGTGGTCAACACCCCGATCGAACGGGCGCGCCTCTATTTCCGCTACCACCCGATGCCGAATCTGCTTGCGGCCTCCGACCCTGAGCGCGCTTCACATCGTGCTTTTGGACTGCCCAATCTCGAATTCACCCAAAACGAGACGAACTGGCCGTACAAGGTCTCGATGGCAGCGGTAAAGGATATGCGGGTCGACATACCAGGCGAGTTGCCCGGTCCTATGGATCCTATTGCGGCCACCGAAATCCTCAACAAGATGGACCATTACGAAGTGACCGAAGCCGACGAGCAGATGGTGGCAACGGGACACGGACAACTGGTCGGTCAGTTCCTGCTGGACCGGCAGGGGATCGTCCGCTGGAGCTTCACGGAGGTTCCAGAGGGTGGGCGATACATGTTTGGGGCGCCAAGCCCGCAGGAGCTGATGTCAGCCGTGTCCCAAGTCGCCCAATAGACTTGCGAACGAGGTAAGGTAAACGGGCGGGACACTGAAATGACACTGACGAGACGAGTTCACCGTTCTTCGAGCACGGCCTCGACCTTGGCTACAAAGTCATCGAGTGAGCGATCCCCGCGAATCTCGATGCGCGGAAGGTCGATGGGATCGCAATCGAGGTCCGCCGGCCCGTGTCTGCCGCCGAAGCCGATCCGATAGCCGCACTCCTTGGCCAGCCGGCCAAGCCGTCGGTCGGTGACAGAAAAGGGTGCCGCGAACGCCGTGGTTGGCCGACCGGTCCACCGTTCGATGAACATGCGAGAGCGCAGGAGCTCGGCGGCCAGGTCGGAGCTCGACAGACCATCGATGGCGCGATGCGTCGCCAGATGGCTTCCGAAGAACGCACCTTCGGCGGCGAGGCGTCGCACCGTCCCGGCGTCCATAAGCTGTGTCGGCGGACCGCTGTCGGCGTCCCACAGTGCACTTTCACCCACTAGGTCCGTCACCAGGAACACTTCCGCGGTCAGGTCGTTCGCTCGCAAGATCGGCCAGGCATGGTCGGCAAAGTTCTGGAAGCCGTCGTCGAAGGTGATGAGCACTGGGCGGCCAGCGAAAGGTTGACGGCTGGCGATGAACCGTTCCAGCTGCTCGGACCTAATCGCGTGAAAGCCATTGGCGCGCAGCCATGCCATCTGACTGTGGAATGCGGCGGGCGTGAGCCGAAAACGGGCGAGCGCGGCCGGACCTTCATCGGCGACGCTGTGATACATGAGGACAGGGATACGCTGCCGCCGCTCGCTACGCGCAACGTCGCGGCGCAGGGCCCGCGCCCCGCCCCAGACGATATTTCGCGCGACCCCGATTTCGAGGCGCGCGCGGATTGGCGCATGATCGATCATCGGTTCCGTCGCCACCTCGTCCGGTGACAGGCGGCGGAAGCGGTCTATGCGATAGAGCTCGGTCTGGATCGATTGATCGAGGACGAGGCCTTCGGTCCCTGCCAGCGTCTCTGAGATCGCTTGTGCACCGAATGTGTTCCAGTCGAAGCCGGTCCTTTCAACATTGTCGCGTAATACGAATGCGTGTGCGTTGATGAAACTGCCGCCAGGCGCCAATGCCTCGACGATTTTTTTGGCGATGCGCCGCAACTCGGCGAGATCATCCAGATAGTAGAGCACTTCCGAACACACGATCAGGTCCATCTCACCAGGCAGCGTGTCCGCGCAGAAATCCAGTACGCCGAACTCAACATTCGGCTGATCGCTGCATCGCGCGCGCGCTCGCCCGATAGCGACGGCGGAGATGTCGGTTGCGGTCAAATGGCCCACTCGCGGCGCCAGCTGCCGCGTGAAGTGCCCCTCCGCGCAGGCCAGCTCGAGCGCCCGTCCGATCGGACCAGCAGGCAGAATTTCGAGCTGCCGCTCATATTTTTCCTGCTCATAGGACGAACCGTAGTTCCAAGGATCCTCGGTCGCGAAACGGCGATTCCAGAACGACCTGCGATCATTGTCGTGCCCATCCGCAGCCGATGCACGGTGCGGTGGTGCAAGCGGCTCTGTAGCTTCGGCGCTCGACCGAACCAGCCTCCGCGCTTCCGCGGCCAACCGCGCGAGTTTGCCGAAGTGGCTGTCCCGATCGGACCGGCGTCCGGCGATGGACAACAATGCCTCGGCTGCAGATATGTCTGACATGTCGGCACCGGCACCCTGTTGCGGGGCATGTACAGGCGGTCGCCTCGCAAGCCGCGCGGCACTGTGTATAAGCCGCTCAGGGGGCACGAAATCTCGGGCCAATTCAATCCAATGGCGCCTTGTCACTTTCCCGAGTACGCCGAACTGCACGACAGCCTCGATCTGGCCATCCATCATCAGATAGGCATAAATTTGATCGATTCCTTCCGGAAGTTCGATCGAGGTCGGATTTCGAATATCGACGCGAATTGCAAGCGTCCGCGCCAGCCGGCGCGGCGCGGCAAGATCGTCGAAGTCGAGAAGCATTTCCTCAAGGTGATACTGGACGCGGCGCCCCGCGACGGGATCGTCCCAGACCTTGCCGAGTTCGGTGATCAACTCGGTGAGGGAGCCGCCGAACCTGTCCCATCTGGCAGCCAATTGCGCTGGCACCGATAGGCTTCCTACCATAAGGCCATCGAAGGCCACCTTGGCGATCTCACGCGCCCACTTACGTCCTGCCGGGAGCGCGCGCAGGGTCTGCGGGCTGATCGAGCGGCGGCCGCTGCCGCAATCCGACGCGGCGTTCCACAACGCGAACCACGCGAGTGCTTCGGAAGCGGTGCGGCCGTTCGTTTCGATCGCACCATTGGCATGAGCCGATGCTGGCTTTTTGACCCTGGGATCAGGAGAAAAGCCGCGGGCGATCACGATTTCCGCATCGGCCAGCATCTGTGTCGAATTGCGGGTGAGCGAGTTGGGACTGGTCCGATAGAAAGCGAGCGACTCGTCGACCATCACCCAACGTTTGCCTAGACGTGCCAGGCACTGCCACAGATCCCAGTCCTCGCAGGTGCGCAGCGAAACATCGAAGCCGCCCAACTCGACAATTGTCTTCCGGTCGACGAGCAGCGCGTGAGTGCGGACGGGGCAACGGCGCGCGAATGTTTCGAAGGGCTGGATCGCAACCTCCGTCGGGATGCTCGACGGGGTGAGTTCGCCATCGGGCATCACGCGCCGGGAACCGCAATAGGCGGCGACCGCATCGGGCGCGGCTTCAAGTGCGGCCAGCATTTTCGCAAGGAAGCCGGCGTCCACCCAATCGTCCGCATCCAGGAACATGAGCCAGCGTCCGCGCGCTGTCGAAATCCCGCTATTGCGCGCGCCGGCGGCGCTATACGCAGAAGCGCTCAACGTCCGAAACCGGGCATCGTGCTCCACATAGCCGGCGATGATCGCGGCGGTGGCGTCCGTGGAGACGTCGTCGACGACGATCGCCTCCCAATCCACTATTTCCTGATCGACAAGGCAATCGAGTGCGCGCGGCAGCGTTACCTCCGCGTTGTGCGCAGGAACCACGATTGAAACCAAGGGATTATGCGCCACGCCGTCTTACCCGCGCCTGGTTCGAAGGTAGAACAAGAGTCCCGAAACATAGCCGGCGATTTCCTGCCAAAGGAAACGGTCCTCAGCGACACTGCGTCCAAACAGTCTCCTGCGAACGCTTCCGAGCCGCCGCGACGCCGCCATTTGGCTGCAGAGCGAGCTTGCTCCTGTCGTGCTACCGATGTTGGAAGCCGGGCGCAGCATTCGCATCCGTGCCGCCGAGCTTGGGCGCCAGCTGTCGCAGAGGGACGTCAAGGCCAAGCATGCCGCATAGTCATGTCGTCGATCCCCGGAGTCGGCGCCATGACCACGAGCTGCGGTCCCTGGCATCGTGCAATAGCTATGGCAACCTGACGTCTTTTGCAATCGGGACGCAATAGATACAAGCCCACTGAAGCGTTGGTGTGAATGACTGCAGTGATTGGGACTATTGCTCCCCTCCTATCGACCGAAACGCCTCGATTCCGAGGTGCATTCTCGAACAGCCATTCTCCGTGCGAAACAAGACCTTCCTTCTACCGTTGGGCCCGCATCGGAAGCTGATCGTCGCAGTATACAACCGGGTGCGAGACAGTATGTGCACCGCCAGACCCGCTATTTTAGATACTTCTAATGAATATGCGCTACTTAATTGAGTTTCAAGTAGCTATAGACTGACATTGTATTATTCATTTCTATAGTAGATTGCGTCAAATGGTCGATTAGATTAGCCGGTTATGCCTGCTATCACGAAGAGATGTGCGAGCGACGTAACTCGGAACCCGTTCATTTGCCGCTAGTCAAGAGATGTAAAAGGGACCCACGAATTGGCTTAAGGCAAGAAGATTCCGGCTTGCGAGCCGGCTATTTTGCTGACATGTTTGGGCGTTTTTGGGTTTTGCACTGTGGCAGGTGTTCAAATGAAGGGGCATAAGGATGGCTAAGGAATCTTCGAGTACCGCTTCTTCGGCAAGTAAAGCGGACGAAAATTTGATAAACAATCCAGATGGAAACGGGCTGGCCTTCATGGGGGTCCAGGCCCGCGAGAGCGGGGTGTCCGGCGACGCTGTAGGTGTCGACAAGATACGTGATCTGCTGTTCGGCAACCAGATGCAGGACTACGACCGCCGATTTTCCAAGCTTGAAGAACGGTTCTTGCAGCGCTTCAAGGATGTCGAATCCGAGGCCAAGCGCAATCTTGAAATGTACGAGTCGAATGCAAAGAAGCAGGTCGAATCGCTCGCGGCGCAATTGCGGAACGAAAAAGATGCACGAGCCGAGGCCGACAAGGAGATTGACCGGAATCTTCGCGAGCAAAATCAGGCGCTTGAAAAGCAGGTGCGCGCGTTGTCGGATCAATTGAGCGAGCTTGAGCGCGAAGTGGCGGACCGGATAAATCGAAGCGATCAATTGCTGCGTGAGGAAATCAAGCAAAAGAATGAAAGCATTCAGATGCTGATTGAGAAAATGTTTTCCGATCTCAGCAACGTCAAGACCGACCGAAATCTTTTGGCCGGCCTGTTTGTCGAGGTTGCAAAATGTCTAAATCAGGATCCCGTCGGCAGCAAGCACAACTCGGAACGCAGCTGGAAAGTGAGTTGATCGGAACTTGACGTCGACCGTCGACCCAATCAGCCTTCCTCAAAGAGCAGCTTCGAACGATCCAGAGATTGATCGCGAGGCTCTGGCTAATCTTTTGGTCGAAATTGCCCGGAACGTCGATCCGGACTATCGTGCGCGTCTCGACGGAGTTCCAACCGCCGATCCTCGCATGGAAACGCTGCGCCAGTTGCTGGTCGGCCGGGAACTTTCGGAGCTTTCACGAGTTGCGCACCTGCTCGACGAACCTGAGCAGCTTGCGTCTGCAGTGGGGGGTGTTCTCCCCAGCGCAGCCGCACGTGCGCCTCATGTGCAACTCGGCGAGGCCCTTACGCCAGCTGTCGAGAGGGCCGTGCAACGGTCCATCCAGAAGAGCCCGCGTACGCTTACGGATATATTATACCCGGTGTTTCTGCCGGCAATTCGCAAGTCGATCGGGGAAAAGATCGATCAGACCTTTCAGTCGCTGAATGAAACTCTAAGACATATATTTACCTGGCATGGGCTCAAGTGGAGATTTGAAGCTTGGAGAACGGGTGCAAGCTTCTCGGAAGTTGTTCTTAAGCATTCTCTTGTCTATCGTGTAGAGCATGTATTTCTCATCAACCGCAATTCCGGGATTTTGATAGCGCATGTAACAGCCGATAATGCAACGAGCGAAGATCCTCAACTCATTTCTTCGATGCTTAGTGCTATTCAAGATTTTGTGAAAGACTCATTTAACGAGAAAGAACAAAGCGGCCTGGACACTATCCGTTTCGGAGAGCTTCGTCTCTGGTCGGAAGTTGGACCGTTTGCGACTTTGGTCGCGGTGATCCGGGGAAATCCGCCAGAGGAATTACATGAAATCGTTCGCGATGTGTTGTTTCGCATCCATGATGAATACTCCCAGGCTTTAGAGCAGTTTGACGGCGACAGTTCGCAGTTGGCCGGCATAGAGACGCAGTTGCGGACCTGCGTTGAACTGAAGCAGGAGGACTCAAACCAGGGATTTCCGTGGCTGGTGGTGGCTGCAGTCCTGCTGGTTTTGATTCCGGCAGGCGGTTGGTTCTTTCTTTCCTGGCAATCCGGGCAACGCTGGCAGGCCTATGTGTCGCGGCTGAGTACCCAGCCGGGCATCATCGTTGCCGAACAAAAGATGCGCGATGGCCAATTCTATATTGCCGGTCTGAGAGACCCGCTTGCCGCCGACCCGCAGGCTTTGCTGTCCGGAACGCAGGTCGATCCCGCCCGCGTTCATTCGCAGTGGCAATTCTATCAGAGCCTTGATCCGGAGTTCGTGTTGAAGCGGCTAACGGCGTCGCTGGCTCCGCCGGATTCAGTACGACTTTCGATCGTCGAGGATCGCATCGTTGCCGAGGGTGAGGCTCCCGACACCTGGATAGATCGGGCACGCGCAGCGGCCCGACAGCTTGAGGCAGGCGGACCGGTATTCGATATCTCCAGGGTCCGTGATGTGAGCCCCGAAGCACGCGAGGCGGAGCGCTGGCAGGCCTATGTGTCGCGACTGGGAACCCAGCCGGGCATCATCGTTGCCGAACAAAGGATGCGCGATGGCCAATTCTATATTGCCGGCCTGAGAGACCCGCTTGCCGCCGACCCGCAGGCTTTGCTGTCCGGAACGCAGGTCGATCCCGCCCGCGTTCATTCACAGTGGCAATTCTATCAGAGCCTTGAGCCGGAGTTCGTGCTGAAGCGGCTAGCGGCGTCGCTGGCTCCGCCGGATTCAGTACGACTTTCGATCGTCAATGATCGCATCGTTGCCGAGGGTGAGGCTCCCGACACCTGGATAGATCGGGCACGCGCAGCGGCCCGACAGCTTGAGGC